>CAYGJP010000126.1:0-6424 GCA_964350175.1 uncultured Candidatus Bathyarchaeia archaeon | reverse complement strand
TAAATTGTGACCATACGAAGACTTTTCGACTGCCAAAAATTAACAACAACTCTGGAACGAGTTTTCTGACTGGATAAACTAAGCAATAAGGAGCAAAATTTGCTGCAAAAACTGTTGGCGCACCGCTTGTCACGAGGTTTTGGCACATTCAGAAGCCCAAAGTTGCATATTTTGGTTCTAAAAACGCTGTTTTGCTCAGTTGACTCCAGTTTTTAGTAATACAGCAGGCATGATTATTTAAGGTTCGATTAACTTCGAACAAAACCCGCAAAATCCACACCAACAAGGCAAAATAAACGCCCATAAAAAAGGAAGCGAGTGTGTTTTGTTAATGCTTTTGTATACAGAGAAAAATGTGCTATAGTGCAACATAGTAAAAAGAACGGTAGGTAAGAGGCACCTTTGGTGCCAAAAGCAAACCGTTCAGAGGACTACTTTGATTTTCTGGGCTTAGGCTTAGCCAACACTCCAGCTTTCTTCAAGTCCAAAGGCGTTTTTACTCTAAAGAACGTCTTAAGCTCAGGATCCAACTCTTGCAGTACAAGCGTAGACACATAACGAATACCCTGCAGGTACTCAACCAAATCAGGTACATCCAAATTTCCCTCACCAACAGCTAGTTTCGCCGCTTCCAATGCAGTTTGAGTGTGATAGACCGCGTGTAAAGGTTCAATCTGTGCGTCTGGCCATCTAGGAATCACGGCTGATCTGCCAGGGCACAACTCAAAGAGTAAGGTTATGACGTCTCGGGAAATGTATGGTGCATCGAAAGGCAAAAGCAAAGAGAATTTTCCTTGGGCCATCTGGAAGCCCTTTAAGGCTCCAACAAGTGGGTCTGTTGTTACTTCGGGGTCGACAATGAACTTTATGGTGGAACCCACTATTCCTGAGTATTTATCAGCTTGCTCTTGCGAGTCTGTAACGATTAGGGTTTCTTCGGCGACTACTTTGACAGCATCTACAACGTGCTTAATGAGTGGTTTGTTAGTAAGTTCAAGGATGCCTTTGTCCTGCCCAAACTTACAGGATAATTCACTGGCCAATAATATTGCTGATCGGTCCATGCCTGTTCTCTCAGCTTACAGTACTCTGCAGGGGCATTAAGCTTTTACGGTGTGTTTTGTTGATGCTTTCGTATACAAACATAACTGACAGATGTAAAAAGAGAGTGTTTATTGTTTATCGGAGTTCATTTGCGTCAATTTTCTTTGCCATCTCATCTAACAACTTTGAGAACGGATGCTCCGGTTTGTCTTGGGCAAAAATAAAGTTGCCTTCAGCACGCAGGATATCACAGAAACACGGAACTAAGCCCAGCAACGGAACTTGATAAGTGTTTTTAACTCTATCATAGAGCTCCTCTTGGCGACTCTTCGAATTGTAGTCTAGCACTTTGTTTATGACTATACCGGTTTTCTTCTCAAAAAGATTGTAGAGCTCACGCAACATACGCCGGGTTCCATCTACATCTGAACGGTCACCTGTTGTAGCTACTGCAACCAAGTCAGCAGCCACTATAGCATTAATCGAAGAGTATTGTAGACCAGGGCTTGTGTCAAAAATTAAGTAGTCAAAACCTTTGTCGTTTAGCAGTGCATTCCTAAGGTATAGTAGTCTGCCCAATGCACGCATTTCCCATTTTCTGTCTTTTGCTGACATGTCCCGGATTGCTTCGGTTGCTGGATTTGCAAGACCGACAAACAATTTGCCTTTACCAGAAATCTCTTTGCTTGCGTCGATTAGAACCTTGCTTATGTCGCAGGTGTTATTAAGATAGTCGTTAAACCAGCATTCAGCGTTTTCAAGTTTGAGTATGGCAAAAAGACTGGGTGCTCTAAAGTCAAGATCGAATAAGCAAACGTTCTTTCCCTGCTTCGCAAAAGTAGCTGCTAAGTTTACTGATAGAAGAGTTTTTCCAGTTCCGCCTTTGTATGAGTGAACAGCTATTATTTTTCCCATGTACTTTTTCATCCTTCATTTTCTTTATCTGCGTAAAAGTATGCTTTCCGCCCTTTGCGCTGTTTTTTCAGATGCCCCATAAGCACGAGCTGATTTAAGTAAGCACTTTCCACAGCACGCGCTCTGCTGGTCTGTTGTGAAATTTCATCAGCAGTTGCCCTACCAGCACGGCAAACAGTCATTGCGGTTTTCCGAAGATGATCAGGCATAGAGAGCAGAGTCATTACATCTAAGGGTGCTTCTGAAAGAGACGGCTTGACATTTCTTTGGTCGTGCTTTTGTAGCTCAATTATAATTTCCATTTTCTCGTTTAACCGCTCCAAGTTCTCTTTAATTTTCTCAAGTACAAGAAGTGGCTTTCGCCCGAGAACTTCGTCTTTGCTCACACACTACCCCCACATTATGTTTTGTGCTTATGTTGTACAGTTAGACTATGAGTGTTTATTAAGTCTTGCGAAACAGCGATATTGATTTTGGGTATGCCGTTTAAGAGGAGCGGTTTGGCTTTTTGGGTGTTTATGGTTTTTATGGTTTTTAAAAAGTAGCTTGATGTTTGGTTGATTTAAAAGGGTATTTTGGTTGAAAGGGGGAGGGTTTAGAATGGTACGGGTGCTTGGTTTCGGGCTTCTTCGACGATTGGTAGTACTTGTTTGAGTTCTCGGAAGTATTTGAGCACTGTTATGCCGCGTTGTGTGATTGCGAAAACTACTCTGCTTTTGCCGGCGGTTCGTTCTTCAACAAGGCCTTGTTTGATGAGGAAGTCTAAGTATTCTTTGAGTACGCTGCAGTTGACGTTTGCTTTGTACATGATGTGTGTCAGTTTTAGTGGTCCTCGGTGCGCCAGCACTTTGAGTATGTCCACATACATTTCAAGTTTTGATCGCCTCATTCCACGTCACTTCTTTTCAGGTTTCTTATGTATTGGTATATAATTTTTATGTATTGGAACTTCATGGTTTTTCCATTGTTCGGATTCAGAATACGGTGGTTGGCTGTGCACGGTTTAACACGTTTAACCTATTTTCGAACGCGGTGACCATGTCATCTATCAATATTTTTTGTAAATCTGTAGAAAGTACATTGATTTTCTCGGCGAAGATAGCAGCCATTTTGGCTTCGAGTGCATTTCTTTCTTTTCCTGTGTAATTTTTGTTCACTGAAGTTCCTCCATGTTTCTGGACCATACTATGCTTAAGGTATTTAACTAACTTATGAACAGCGGATATGGACCTAAAATTCACTTTCCAGCAAAAACCTATTTCCCCACCATTCGGGGTCTCTGCTGTGGAGACTGTTGCTCGGACAAGTTTATACCCCCTCTATTTATAGATTCAACTAAAAGTTCACTGAGCTTAGAGAGTAGCTGCATAGAAAAGGCTATTTTGTCCATTTGTATTAGGGCTGAAAGGCAGATTGACAGGAAAGTTTTGCTTTACTCATTGCTTTCTCGGATTTTTATTGTTTCTATGAATATTCGTTTGAGGATTGTTACGCCGTGTTTTATTTTCAGTTTCTTCTCGCCCAATCTCTGTCGGTAACAGATTGGCACTTCAACTGTTTTATAGCCTTTTCTTTCCACAAAGCTGTTTAACTCCACTTCTATGTCAAAGCCCTTTGATTTTACAGCCCATTCTCTGAGTAAATCTGCACGGATAACCCTTAATCCCGTCAGTGGGTCATTCAATGAAACGCCATTAAGTAAATTGTGAGCAAATGCCAAAAGCTTGTTCCCGAAGTAGAATTGGCTGCGCAATGCTTTTTCGTCTACTTTGCCGCTAAATCGGTTACCACAAACCATACCAACCGCAGGGTTTCGTTCCAGTATTTTGATCATTTCTGGCACGTATTCTGCAGGGTAAGTGTAATCCGCGTCTGTGAACACCACATATTCAACTGAAGCATCCGTGTACCTGAGCGCCTTTGAAATAGCGTCGCCTTTGCCGATGCCGTCTTGGAAAAGTATCTCCACACCGCATTTCTTCGCAACTTCTACTGTCCTGTCGCAGCTGTTGCCGTCAACAACCACGACCCGTGGTGTACCTAGACTCGCTTGAAGCTCAGTTATGGTGAGTCCGATACCTTGCTCCTCGTTCAATGCCGCAATTATCACTTGAGTTGAAGAGAAACCTAAAAGTTCAAACCGCTTGAACCGCGCAAACGGTGTCTGTTTAATGACCTGCATTCTAAACATCTTCTCCCCGTCAGATAATATCTCAAATGTTGCGAGATGTGATATAAACGAAGTTACTTAGACAAGAATAATTTTCTAGACCCGAATAAGTCGAATCTCGATATACAAAGCAGCTAGAACTAAACGGGAAAAGAATTGCTAAAAATGTACTACTGAGGATATGTAACTTTGGTACGTCGATACCAGCTTTTAGGGTATAAAACGACCACACGTCAATGTCCAAAAAAAGAAAAGCCCACCTGAGTTGCAAAAAAATCAAAAGCTAAAATGCCATACACAACTCACGTAGAAAGGAAAAAGATACCCGTTTCTGCGAAAACATTCGGGAAAAACCGAATCTGTCTGCCTTTAGTAACAAACACAGCGCGCTCAATTTGTATTCCCTTTTTCTTACAGTACACCTGAAAATCAACTATGCTAAGAAAATGGAGGTTTGGCGTGTCATACCACTCGTACGGTAGCGATGCTGTCACAGGCACTTTTCCTCGGAAGAAAATTTGGAATCGCGCACGAATATGCACGAAATTGGGGAACCCCACGATTACATGTTTGCCCACTCGGAGTGCCTCTTTCAGGACAAATTCAGGTTTTTTGACCTGCTGGAACGTTTGGTTTAGGATAACGTAGTCAAAGCTTTTGTCGGCGTATTCGCTTAGGCCTGTGTCGATGTCTTGTTGGAAGACACTTAAGCCTGCCGCGACGCATTGGTGAATTGCAGAGTCTTGGAGTTCTATGCCTTGAGCGTGAATCTGTTTCTCTTCGATTAGCAGTGAGAGTAAGTCGCCGTCGCCGCAGCCTAAATCCAGTACAGATGCTCCGCTGTTAACCCAATCCGAAATTACGTGGTGTTCTATCTTATTTTTTTGCTGTGTCATGTGTGTTTGTCACCGTTTCCGTTTGAAACCGTTTTAAGGAAGTGCTTAATCAGTTGTGTTTCCTGTTCAATCTCCAGCAAGAACGCGTCATGTCCATACGTGCTGTTAATCTCGCAGTATGAGGCATCTACGCCCGCTAGTTTGCAGGCTTTTACGATTTCCTGTGACTGATACGAGGGATAAAGCCAGTCAGACTTGAAGGCGAGGACAAGCACTTTTGCCTTTAAGCCCCTGAAGACATCGTCGAGGCTGTGCCCGTTTAGGATATTGAAGTAGTCGATTGCTTTGGTGATGTAGAGGTAACTGTTGGCGTCAAACCGTTTCACGAAGTTGTCTCCGCGGTACCGCAGGTAACCTTCCACCTCGAAGTCTGCGCTGAACTTGAACTTTTCCTTGTCTGCGCGGACTCGTCTGCCAAACTTCTCCGCCATGGAAGCGTCACTCATGTATGTTATGTGTCCAATCATCCGTGCTACCGCTAAGCCCTTCGCGGGTACAGTTCTGCCGTAGTAGTTGCCGTTTTGCCAGTCAGGATCAGCCATTACTGCTTGACGCCCAACTTCGTTGAACGCAATTTGTTGAGGCGTATGCTTCAACGTTGTTGCAATTGGAATGGCCGAGCATATCCTCTCAGGGTAACTGACCATCCATTGCAATGTTTCCATGCCACCCATGGAGCCGCCAACAACCGTCAAAAGCTTGTTAATACCCAAGTAGTCAATTAAGTGCCGTTGTGCGGTAACCATGTCGCCAATGGTTATTAATGGAAAATCAAGACCGTACGGTTTGCCCGTTTTTGGATTAATCGACGAAGGCCCTGTTGAACCTTTACAACCGCCGATAACATTGCTGCAAATAACAAAATACTCATTCGTGTCTATACCTTTCCCTGGACCAATCAGGTCATCCCACCAACCAGGCTCTTTGTCGCCTTCGTGAAATCCTGCAACGTGAGCGTCTCCGCTGAAAGCGTGAAGCACCAGCACGGCATTTGATTTACCCTTGTTAAGTTTGCCGTATGTCTCATATGCTAATGTTACTGGCCCAAGTTTTTCGCCGGATTCAAGCGTTAACGCGTTCGGCGATTCCGCAAACGTGAAGTACTGAGTTTTTACGGTTCCCACGTTCCCAACAGGTTTGTTCAGTTTATTTCACCTCAAAAAAGGAAAAAGTGATGCTATATATCACTGTTTAGCCGCAGCTCGCAACGCCTGGTCCAAGTCTGTTTTGATATCTTCGAAGTCTTCAATGCCTACTGAAAGTCTGATGTAGTCTGGTGTTACGCCTGTTGCTTCTTGTTCTTCACGAGTTAACTGCTGGTGTGTCGTTGAAGCGGGGTGAATTACAAGACTCTTTGCATCGCCGATGTTCGCTAAGTGTGAGAACAACTTCACGGAAT
>CAYGJP010000125.1:0-6430 GCA_964350175.1 uncultured Candidatus Bathyarchaeia archaeon | reverse complement strand
ATGTCTTTGTGATAGTTAGCCACTCGGGGAAGTTCAGGACTACGCTGTAGAGCCTGCAGCAGTTACCGCAGGCTGTGCATCGCCAGTTGGCTATTTGGCGCCAAGGAACAAACCGCAACATACGCGGTCTCAAAAAGACAACACCTGTTTAAAACTTTTCTAAAAAGAAAGAGACTATTGTTTCTTGTAAAGATAAATTGTGTGCGACGGGTAACCCATGGACGGGTTCTCCACGAAATTTTCCACTTTCTCAGGTTTCCAACCCACAATCTCATAGTCATGTGAGACTATACGTACGCCCTTTTTCAGCTCAGACTCCATCTTCGGCTTTACTTTTTCGTTCGCGCTGGTTGTCAAGTACAGGAAAACCACATCTGCCGAAGTTAAATCCACCTTAAACAGGTCCCCATTCACAATAGTCACTCGGTCGCTGAGTCCATTATCATGGATAACGCTCATTGCACGTTTTGCCAAATCTTCCCGCATTTCAACGCCTACGGCTCTGGCGCCAAAAGTTTTCGCCGCCATAATTACAGTGCGTCCATCTCCAGCTCCCAAATCAAAAAAGACTTCGCCAGGCTTCAACTCAGCAACTTCCAGCATATGCTTAATGACTAGAGGGGAGCTTGGAACAAAAGGTGCAATAAACATATTATGGACCTCTTTTTCTTTCTGCAACACGGTTATTCTTTAAGGCGTTTATGTGCATACGCCTTTCTACGCCACGTAAGCGTCTTTTTTCTGAGTTGGTCGTTTTGCTTCTCCGCATTTGGCGCAGCTCTGAGCACAAAGCTCCAAGTACTTCTCTTCATCTTTGGAGCCAATTGCAGCCGCCGCTTTCTGGCATATTCCGCTGGGTTCAGAGCAGCCTTCTTCTTTGCAGAGCCCCGCGATGTACTTGCAGATGTCCTGTACGTCTTTAGGCTCTAAAACCGCGCGGTTAGTTCGTACCAGTAGGCATAATTCTCTTGCCATAACACAAGTTTTTACGTATTTGACGCGCTCAAGAACTTCTTCTCGCAGTTTCTTTCTGCTAATTTCCATAACATCTGCTCTCCTGTTAAAGTTGATGCGCTAAGGCACAAATAGGCTGTTCATAGCTTAAAAGGTTGTTGTCAACATAGCCAAACGTCAAAAACGTGAATAAGACCAGAAGCAGAAGGCTAACTGAACCGTTTACTTAGAGCCTTACGTTCAGCGTCAAGAACCAACTCGTAAAACATATCCGAAACTTTTGGCTCCTTTTCAAGAACGCCCGCCGCATCCGTCACTTGAATCTTCCGAGCGCTCAACGCCACCGCCGCTGGCTTCCCATACTTTCCAATTAACTGCGCCGTCTTTACGGCAATCTCCCGCAGTCGCTCTTCGTCTTTGTTTAGTTTTTGCCCTTTCTTCTCGATAAGCGGGTCCGCACGTTCCTCCTCCACCTTCAATAACCCCAGTGCCTGGGAGCCGCACCGTGGACACTTTGGTTTATCCGGCAAATCGTTCACTCGAACCATCTCCAAATAGTTCCAGCAGTTCGTGCAGATGAAATTGCCCGTTTCATTGAGCAACCTAGCCTTGGCTGACTCCACAAGCACCGCACGCATCCGCTCAGGGGGAATCAAATCGGTTTTCATGCTTACCCGTTCAATACCCGTGCGTGCAACAGGTGTCGCGTTCCCTCCAGTTTCAACTGTCTGCAACTGGATTTCACCGTCACGCATCTTCCGCAACACTTCCACAAGTCCAGCAGTGTCAAGGTCCTTCGTGAACACTTCCTTTAACCCCTCCTCGTAAATGGGTGTGCCCTCAAAACTTGTGATGAGCTTCTGTATGCTCACGTTGCTGAAATCTGCCCATTTTTTCAAGGCTCCGAACCTGCGGGCTACGTGAATCACGCGGCGCTTGAACAGCCCAGTCTTCACAGTTGACCGCGTCAAAGTGTCCTTAACTGCTTGCTCGGGCATGCTTCGAAGTTCATCAAACACTTTCAGCAACCGTTCTGCGTTGGCGTGTCCTATGGTCTGCACGAAGATGCGGTACGGGTCGTGTTGCACGACAATTCCAAAGCCCAATTTGTCGGAAAGCACTTGCCCAAGAAGCTGTGCTAGGGCTCTGTTCGTAAGAGAACCGAAGTTGGTGTGGATAATGACGAATTCTTCCCAGTCTTCGAACACTATTCGAAATGGCGTAGGCATAGCAATTCCAGCGTTCACTTGTTCCAATGTTTCGGTTAAGGCGCGGTGTATTGTCTCTGTGTCCGCAGGGTATCGTTCGCTCAGCAAGGCGCTGGTTTCTTGGGCTGAAAGCCCGCTTTTTATCTTCTCTTCAACGAACCCGCGGATTTGGGCAACTTCCTGCGCTACTTCATAGGGCACGGGGATTTCTTCGCCTATCCAGCTTGGAATAGACCCTGATGGGTCGTCAACTGGGCGCACGTAGACTTTGTCTTCTGTCGTGTGGATTATCTGCCATGGGCTGCCGCGGATGATGAATTTGGTGCCTGCTTTTCCGTATTCAGCCATGAAGGTTTCATCTAAGACGCCTATGGAAGAGTCTGTGGATTCGTCGATTACAAGGAATTGCTTTTCCACTGGAATCATGGATAAATTGTCAAAGTAATATTCAAAAAGTGCCTTGGTTCGGGAAGGCTTCAAAACCACTTTGTCTTCAAAGCTAGCCCACGCCAACCGTGGAATCCGTTCATGCATGTACTTGAGGATTTTCTCGACATCTTCCATGTTCAGGTCTTCGTAGGGGTAAGCGTTTTTGTAAATCTCAAGGATTTCGCTGAATTCTAGTCTTCGGGTTTTGAGCAGCAGCCCTGCAATTTGGTGGGTCAGGGCGTCGTAGGGTTTAGGTGGAACTTCAACGGTTTCCATTTCTTCTTTGAGGGCTCTGCGTGCTATGACCATGGCTTCGAGGGTGTCGTCGCTGTCCATGCCTATGATTATGCCCTGTGCTACGTGGCCATAAGTGTGTCCTGCTCTGCCTACCCGTTGAATGAGTCTTGTTACTTGCCTTGGACTCATGTACTGTATGACAAGGTCTATGCGTCCCACGTCGATGCCGAGTTCGAGGCTGCTGGTGGCGATTAAGCCTTTGAGTTCGCCGCTTTTGAGTCCTGTTTCGGCTGCGATGCGGCTTGGCTTGGTGAGGCTACCGTGGTGTATGCTTATGGGAAAATCCATGTCCCACATTTTGATTCTGCTTGCCAGCACCTCAGAAATGGACCTTGTGTTCGTGAAGAGAAGCACCGATTTGTGTTTGGTCATGTAGTCGCGGATAATCCGTAGTCGAGCTGCCACTTCGGGGTGCGTAAAGAGCTTTTCAGCAAGCTGCACGTCTTCCTCGGTGGGTTTTGGAAAAAGAACCTGCAACTTAACCATCTTTGCGACGGGCACGCGGATGATTTCCACGGGGCGTTTGTCGCCTACAAGGAACTGGGCTACTTTGTCGGGGCTGCCGATGGTTGCAGATAAGCCTATCATCTGGAAGTCTTTGCCGATGAGGTTGCGGATTCTTTCCAGCGCGAGGGAAAGTTGACTGCCGCGTTTGGTGTCTGATAATTCGTGGACTTCGTCGATTACCACCCACTTCAAGGCTTGAACGTGTTGGCGCAGTATCCAACCGGACAGTATGGCTTGCAGCGTTTCAGGCGTTGTTATGAGTATGTCTGGGGGGCTTCTGGATTGGCGTGTGCGCTCTTTTGTGTCGGTGTCGCCGTGCCGAACAGCCAGTTTAATGTCGAGGTTGTTGCACCACCACTCCATCCTTTCCAGCATGTCCCTGTTCAATGCCCGCAGGGGCGTAATGTATAGAACTTTTATGCCGGGTGTTTTTTCGGCTTGGAGGAGCATGCTGAGTACGGGTAGAAATGCGGCTTCGGTTTTGCCTGTGGCTGTAGGTGAAATTAGCAGGACGTTTTTGCCTTCGAGAATTTTTGGTATGGTTTTTTGCTGAGGTTCGGTTGGTTTGAGGAAGCCTTTCTGCTCCACAAGCCTTCGAACTGGCTTTACGAGTAATTCAAAAGCGTTTTCAGAAGTTTCCTGCAAATGGCTAGGCCTCAGGTGTCTGCTGATTAAGCGGAAAACCTAAGGTAAAAGCGTTTTGGAGCATTTCTATAAAGTTCAATTCAGGTGCAGCAGGTGGTTCTAAAGGGGTGCCGTGTGCTGTTTGAAAATTCGCCTTTGGATGTTATCTTAGAATGAAAAAGTTCTCGTTCAGTATGTTTATTTAATTACGGTGTTTATGCTGTTCCACAGTTCGTGAATGCTCAAAAACTGTGATTTGCAGCTGTGAAATAGTGTTGTTTTCTTCACCATTTCTTGTTTTCTGCATTACTGTCACTCTGTTCTGGACGGTTGTTTTGGTGTTTTTTAGCAGGGTCTCTTGCGCCCACATTGGCAAATCCATCATCTGCTTCTCAAATTGAGACCCGATGTGCATCCATTTCTTATGCATCACAGCTTTGATAACGTATTTCTGGGCGATTTTTTCATTCATCACTGTTTCACCTTTAAGGGTAAACCCGCATGTTGTGTTGGCTGTTTTCCGCGCTTGGAACAATTTCTGTTAGGCTAACAATTTGTCTATGGGGTGGCTTTGGTTTTTGTATGGCTTCTTCCATGAGTGGTAGGGCTTGTGTTAGTTCTCTGTAGTACTTTAGCACGGTTAAGCCTCGCGGGGTAATTGCCCAGGCGCCTTTGCCCGTTTCGTGACGCTGTACTGTGATTCGTTTTTCGACTAGCCCTTGTTCAATCAAGTAGTCTAGGCTTTTGTTTAGCACTTTGCAATTAAGTCTAGATTTGAGCATGAGGTGCGTCAGTTTCAGTGGACCATTTTGCGTCAACGCTCGTAGGATGTCAAGGTATATTTTCACTTTTGCTCTTTTCATTCGATTCACCTGTCAGATTTACTGTGCCGCTTTCTGCATAACGGCAATTCTGCTTTGGACTGCAGTACCGATGTCTTGTAACGTGATTTCTTGTGCCCATTTCGGCAAGACAGTAAACTCAGTTTCGAATTCGCTCCACATATCTACCCATTTCTTGAACAGTACCGCTTGAACTGCCTGCTTTTGCGTGGTCATTTTACTCATTTTGCAATCACCATCCCTTCCGGTTGATTAGCTAAACCACATCGTGCGTTTTCGTTTTCCGCTAGTGGCAGCGTTTGGGTTAGTTCTTCAAATTTTCTAAGCGCGGTTAAACCCTGTGGCGTAATTGAATACACCAAAGCGCAGGATTTGCCCAGTATGCTCTTTTCTATCAGGTTCTTTGCGGTCAGCAAGGTCAAGTACTCTTTCGTTTTGGCGCCGTTTAAGTTGGCTTTTTGTGTTATGTGCGTTAATCTCAGTGGTTTTCGGTACGCCAAAACATGTAAGATGTCAAAGTACACTTCTAGTCTGGAGCGTTTGCCGCTTTCGCAGCCAATGATAAAGTAACTATTCTTTACTAATTCTGCCTTCATCCTCTGTCCTCCACTCAGACATGTTGTCAGCTAATGATGTAAACTTGGTGTAACCGTCGAATTGAAGCGACAGTGACAGCAAATAGTGAAAAAACGAGCTTAGAAGGGCATCAGGTGTTTGTTTTTTGTTTGTGTGTGGTTGTGGGTGTTTGCTTAGCTGCTACTTTTTGGGTTTTGTTTTTTGGTCTGTTTTGGCTGTGCTGTTTGTTACAGTTTGATGCGTGTTGTGAGTTGCGGGTTGTTTGTTCACAGGCAACATGTGCGCTATGTTGAAGAAGTCAAAGCAGGTTGTGAGTACATGCTGACTGTTTGTTTTTGTTTTTTGTTTAGTTGTTGATGGGTTGGTTCTTAGTTTCATCAACTTCTTAGACGCTGTTTTGTGGGTTGTGTTTTGGTGTCTGGTTTGTTTTTGGGTTTTGTTTTGGTTGTGCAGGTTGCCACAAGCAGATACGTAAGTTTTTTCTTTTTTTGTTTGTTTGTAGTTGAGTTTTGGTTGCTATACACATCTACAACTTAGGCTTTGAGCTGCGGGTTGGGTTTTGTTTTCTGGGTCTGATTTGGATTGGTTTTGGTTGTGCCTTGATTGTGCAACAAGCAACTATCTACGTTTTCAAAAGAAAAAAAAGCGCATCCCCCAACAGCTCCCATGAACCCAAAAAAACCCCTACAAGCAATACAGCACTAAATCCACCACAACCACATAAAACCACACGAAGCCCTAAACGGAAGAACCCCGAGCGAAGCATCCGGAATAACCATTGAAAGGCAAAATAAATGGAAAACACTAATACAGAACGCACAAAAGACGAAAAGTAACGCTCGCAGTAAATAGACATAAAATAATGGATAATTCTATTGTTGTAGACCTTTGATGCCAGCAAACATCTAAAAGCATATGTAGACTCAATATTCATAGTGTGCTTTCATAAAAGATATTTCAGAAATTGGCTTTCTTAAGGTTAATAATATATAT
>CAYGJP010000124.1:0-6449 GCA_964350175.1 uncultured Candidatus Bathyarchaeia archaeon | reverse complement strand
GATGATTGTCTGTCCTGTCTTGGTAACGTTTTCATTTGTGGATCGGTTTTCGCCACGTTGAGCCAGCAGCGCGCTCCAAACTTCATTGACGCGTTCTTTTACGGATTCGGGCAAAATAAAATTGGCATGTTGACCAATTGCTTCTTCACGTGAGAAACCAAAGATTCGTTCCGCCGCTGGATTCCAGCTTGTAACCTTAAAATCTGTGTCCCATTCGATAACGCCCAGAGGTGTCTGTTCAAAGTGTAAAGCTAACCTCTGCCGAGAGAGTCGTAGCTCATCCTCAGCTTTTTTACGTTCAGTGATGTTCCGTGCAATGCTCAAAACCGCTTGTTTTCCATGATAAGTCACAAGGCTGGAGCTAATTTCCACTGGAATTTTCTTTCCATTTTTTGTGGTGTGTGTTGTTTCAAAAATCTGCCTTTCATCGGACGGCATTTGTCTAACAAGAGCGCTTATTTGTTCCTTGCTTAGACTGTTGTCGATGTCTGAAGGCCCCATGGAAAGCAATTCATCTCTAGAATAACCTAAAACCTTAACCGCCGCATCGTTCACGTCAATAAAGTTTGCATCAAGATCAATGACCCAAGCAGTGTCGTTCATTCCGTTAATTAATTCTCTGTACTTCTCCTCACTACTCCTCCAGTCTTCTTCTGCTTTCTTGCGTTCAGTTATGTTTTTTGTTGTAGATACATAACCTGCGGGGTTACCTGCGGCGTTTTTTAGAACGCTTATCGAGCATTCAACTGGGAATTCTTTGCCGCCTTTGGTCAAAAAAGTGTATTCTACATTCTTCAGCACACCTGTTTCCAAAGCCTTCTTCATGTTTGATATTGCTCTTTGGAGGTCTTTAGGTGAAACCAACTCCAACATATTCTTGCCAATTAACTTGTCTTTAGAAAATCCGTGCAGTTCCAATTTTGCTTGGTTACAGTCGGTTATGGTTGCGTTCAAGTCACATACGGTGAGGGCGTCAGGAGAAGAATCAAAAATGCTTCTGATTTGCTCTTGGCTTTCTTTTAGAGTTATGGTTTGTTCATTAACCAGCTTTGCTAATTGCTCTTGCGTGTTTCTTCTTTGGGTGACATCGTGTAAAATTACAATTTCTGCAGGTTGTCCATAATAGTTAATTTTTTTCGCGTTTACTTCAACATGCCTAAGTTCTCCAGTTTTGCCTGTAAAAGTGACTTCAGAGGGTTCAACAGAATCGTTCAGCGCTCTTTTCTGCAGGTACTCAAATAGGGCAGCTTTGTCTTCTGATAAGGTAATATTTAATTCAAAGAAAGATTTTCCAATCAATTCTTCTTTACTGAACCCACTTATTGCCTCAACTGACGCATTCACTGTCAGGAGTTGCCCCTTTTCGTTTATGATGACTACGGGGTCAACTATTGAGTTTAGAAGAGTTTCAAAGTTGTTGTTCTCTTTGCGCGTGTGGTTTTTTAGGTTTTGGCCTGATTGCTGAGGTTTTGGCTCGCTGGAACCTTGGTTAGACTTAACTTTTTTTTGATTACGTTGCACAATTTTTTCCTTCACGGGTGATTAACGGGAAACTGTTTCCACTCACTCAATTACGCATAATTGGACGTTATCCTGAGAGTACCAACTATTGATATGCGCTAAAGCCGCGGGTTGTAAGCGTTAATGTAAACTTTCACCACAGCAATGAACTTTGACAGCAACTGCCCGCTTAACACAAAAGTTAAGCAATCAACCCTATAAGAGCCTTCTGAATCATTATCCATCACAAATTTTATCTTGCCTTTTGACAAATGTTTAATCTGTGAAATTCATATGTCTCTGACGTTGCGTGATGCACAGTACTTGTGCTGGAAAACCTTCAAGAAACTTGAAGCGAAAAACAAAAAGCAGTTAACAGAGTCCGAAATGGCTGCGGACTTGGTGAAGAAAGTTAGTGCGTTGGCAGAAACAGTACAGCGCACAGAGGGCTCAAGCGACGCTGCAGACAAAGAGAATCTTGGACAACGTCTCTCGGAGTTGCTTTACGCGGCGTTTATTTTGGCGGAGCGCAACGGCGTGACTTTAGAGGACTCATTCATGCAGACCATTGACGATTACATCCTTGGCTTTGTAAGCTAACGACCGCAAAAGTTTATTTTTTCCCTAAAACAATGCTACATGATTAGCATGGACATACTTGAAGTCAAAGACTTGTCGGTTAAAGTCGAAGACAAGCTTATCCTCAAGAACATCACCTTCAGCCTGAAAGAGGGGGTTAGCCACATTCTTTTTGGTCCGAACGGTTCAGGGAAAACCACACTCATAAGCACCATTATGGGTCTTCCAGGGTACGAGGTGGTTTCAGGTAAAATCTTTTTCAAGGGCGAAGACATAACCCATAAAGGCGTAGACGAAAGAGCCAAACTTGGCTTGGTTGTCAGCTTCCAGAATCCCCCTGAAATCACAGGCGTACGACTGGGCGACTTGTTGAAGTTGTGTCTGGGCAAAGCTTCCACTGATGAATTCACAGAGGAAGAGCAGAAGCAGATTGAAGCGTTCAAGCTAACAGACTTCTTACACAGGGAAACTAACGTTGGTTTTTCAGGCGGAGAGCGGAAACGCAGCGAGATTCTGCAGCTAATTTTCTTGAAGCCCCAACTTCTGCTGTTAGATGAGCCCGACAGCGGCGTAGACGTGGAAAGCCTCAGGTTAATTGCCAGCGAAATACAGCGTTACGTGGAAGCCACTGGTAGCAGTGCGTTGATTATAACGCATAAAGGTGACATCATGGAGCATGTGAAGGCGGGGTACGGGTGCATACTGCTTCAGGGCCAGTTCCACTGCTTCACCGAGCCGCTGGGAATTTACGACGACATTAAGAAACTTGGCTACGAAGGATGCGTAGCTTGCAGGATGCGAACACGCGAGGGATGGCAAAGTGAGCAGCAACAAAAAGAATGATCTTGTTAACGTTCCACACAAGGTTCTGGAAGAAGCCCAGAAAGCAGGCATCGAAGCCCAAGAGGAAAAACGAGCAGGCACCTTTTTCCATGTCGACCAAACGACGGTACACTCAAAGGTTAACGAACTTTTCGAGGGCAAACTGGAACTAATGGACATTAAAGCTGCTCTGCAGAAGTACTCGTGGCTTAAAGATTACATGTGGAAACTGGTGGACAAGAACAAGGACGAGTTCACCAAGAAAGTCGCTGAAGATTACAGCGGCGGCTACTTCATGCGGATTCTGCCTGGCGCGGAATTAACGTTTCCGTTGCAGTCGTGCCTTATGATTACGCAGAAAAACTTGGAGCAGCGAGTGCACAACATAATCATCGCCGAGGAAGGCTCAAAAGCACACATCATCACAAGTTGCCTTCAGCATTCAAGTGTTCCGAATGCCTCGCACTTGGGGATTTCAGAAATCTACGTGAAAAAGGGTGCTGTGTTGAATTTTACGATGATTCACCAGTGGAGTGAGAACACGTTGGTGCGCCCTCGAAGTGCGGTTGAGATAGGCGATGGGGCTACGTTTGTGTCGAATTATGTATGTATGCGCCCTGTTAGAGATGTGCAGATGTACCCTGCTGCTTACTGCAGAGGCGTGGATTCAAGGGTGATTTTCAACAGCATCCTGTATGGGCATAAGGACAGCCTGTTAGACATAGGTTCAAAAGCGGTTCTCAGCGGGAAAGGCAGCAAGGCAGAGATGGTGAGCCGTGCCATAGCCCGCGAAGGTTCAAAAATGATAATCAGGGGCATGATTGAAGGTGACAGCTCTGACTGCAAAGGGCATCTGGA
This sequence comes from uncultured Candidatus Bathyarchaeia archaeon, assembly GCA_964350175.1. Taxonomy (GTDB): domain Archaea; phylum Thermoproteota; class Bathyarchaeia; order Bathyarchaeales; family Bathycorpusculaceae; genus JADGNF01. The sequence continues at coordinate 2,690 of CAYGJP010000124.1, read as the reverse complement.
GTGTCGCGGTTTGCTCATGGATGACAAATCGGTTATGCAATCTATTCCTGAGTTAATCGCTAAGAAGAAGGGCGTGGAGATTACGCATGAAGCAGCGGTGGGCAAAATCAGCGAGAAAGAAATAACTTACTTGATGACGCGCAAGTTATCGCGGGACCAAGCGGTTTCGCTGATTATACGGGGCTTCATGGACGTGGGCATTCTAGGTTTGCCTGATGCTTTAAACGCGGAGATAAAAAGTATAGTGGATGCTTCAACGCAGGCGGACTAGCCATTAATTCAGCCAAGAAACCGCGAAAGACGGCTTATAGTTTCTTATAGACTACGTCACGTTCTTTGGCTTGCTCTGCCAGTTTTAAGCCAACACTTTTTCCGCCTTCAGCCCTTTGAATGTTCGCATGTTCAACCTGCATGGATTCAACCACCTGCTCAAAATCTGTTGTTGGTCCTTTGATAAGAATGTGGTCGCCTACGGATAGTGGCGCGGTGAGGTCTATTACGGCAACGTTGATTTTGGGAAAGAAGTGTTTTACCGACCCAATTTCAATTATGTCTTCCTCAAACAACATTTCAGCCCCAGATGTGTTATGTGATATATGGTGATTGCATAAAAAACTTTGGCAAAAAATAGTGACTTTGTCGGCTTTTTACGATTTAAAAAGTGAAGGATGCAAAAGGTTTTCAATTCAAACAACCACAGAAGCGTACAGGTTAGACTTGGAGAAGAAAACGCCTGAACAGCAGAAAACTGCTGAAAACGCGATTAAAGACAGCAAAGTTCTCGCTGAACTTCTCGAAGGCTTGTTCTCTAAGAAGAGCGCGGTCAGGTACACGAATTTCAGGCGGCGCTAAGAAGATGTTTTAAATCTGTGTGAATGTCAATACCCAACAGCAAGGTGAAACCAGCGTGACCTTTGAAGATTTGAACCTGCAGATAAAGCAATGCAGAAAATGCAGCCTCTGGCAAAACGCCAACAACGCAGTAATAGGCGAAGGACCAACAAACGCCGACGTGATGTTGGTTGGGCAGAACCCAGGCGTCGAAGAAGACAAAACTGGCAGACCCTTCATAGGCAGGGCAGGAAAATTCCTCAACAAGGTGCTATCGGAAAACGGCATAGACCGCGAAAAAGTATACGTAACCAACACGGTTAAGCACCTGACGCCGCAGAACCGGAAACCATCGCCCGATGAGGTGGCGGCTTGCGTACCCTACTTGGCGGCGCAAGTGAAGTTGGTTAAGCCAAAGATTGTGGTTTTGATGGGTGCAGTGGCGTGGCAAGCCCCACGAGTTGAAGGCGTAGAGTACATTGAAACGGTTCATCCTTCCGCAGCGATGCGGTTCACGAAAATGAGAAAAAGATTCCAAGAAGACTTCAAAACGCTAAGAACCTGTATAGAGCGGGAAGGGTTACTGGAAAGATGATAGATTTTTGTTTTTTTAACCGTAACACGTTAATTTTTAATCACATCGACGATGCTGCGTCGGAATAAAGTTTATATCCACTTCCACCTATCGTGAGTCTTAATAGACTCCTAAATCTTGGGGATAATCTTCATGTATAATGTGGACAGCAAGAAAATTTGTGCACTGTTTTTCATCTCGCTTATCGTATTGTGCTTTGTGCCTTTGTGTTTTGCTCGCATCGGCGACCAAGCTCCATCAGGTCACATAAGTGGTCCAGGCATGCCAAGTGATGCGGCGCAGTTTGACATGACAGACATGACGCCTCTGCATGATAGGGAGCAGGTTACTTCTAGGTTGATGCATGTTTTCGCTTACCGAAACGTCACTTTAATGTTTAACAGCACCCGCAACTGCGAACTGGACGTAACCGTGGGCAGTTCAGTTAAGCCGAGGATACTGTCGCTTTCCGTAGAGCCAAACCAAAACCTGTTCCTCACCATGAACATGAGTGGGTTGCCTCCTTCCGGTGAACAGGTTATGGAGCGCACCCTTAACTTCTACTTAGGCATAGAGCCAAACGCCACAGTGGAACTGCAGGCGCAGATACGGCTACACATAAACGCAACTGAGCTCAATCAAGAACTTAACCGCGTAATCAACGCTTCCCGACTCACTTGGATGTACTGGAACAAAACAGGCCTTAGCTGGGTGCCCGTGGAAAGTTACATGGACCAGAATGGATACTTGGTATGCAACACAAACCACTTCTCAACGTGGACCGTGGCCGAAGCCAACCCTGCACCATCAGTTACACCCACGCCTTTTGCATCGCCAGCCAATACGCCTGTGCCGTCAGCTACAGCAACTTTGACGCCTTCGCCGACAGTTTCGTCTTCACCCTTACCGTCTGAATCACCCCAACCCAACGCAAACACATCACCTATACCTTTGCAGAACCCGTCTCCTTCGGCTTCGCAATCAACAATCGCAGGGCAAGAGTTAACTTCCAGCACAAGTATCCCAACCGAATACATCTACACCATAATAGCGGTTGCAGTTTGCGCTATAGCAGCACTATCCGTTGTCATTGTCAAGAAAAAAGCAAAATAACAATCAACGCCTCTTTTCTTCCTCGGGAACCTGATTTCTTAGAGAAATTGTAAAAAATTTAAAACGTAAAAGTTAAAACCGTTCCGTAACAGAAAAGCCTGTGGAGGTAAGCGCCCATGAAAATCAGCCACATCGAAATCGGAGCATGTGGACTCTCCTGCAGGCTCTGCCC
>CAYGJP010000123.1:0-6455 GCA_964350175.1 uncultured Candidatus Bathyarchaeia archaeon | reverse complement strand
GTTTATGGTGCATGATAGCGCGGGCGAGCTGGATGTTGCAACTTTTGATATGTACTTGTATTTGGTTAAGGCTGCGGTGCCTGTTGGTCCGCGGGATATTTTACGTGCGCTAAATGTTTCCAGCCCCAGCGTGGTGCATAGGCATCTGCAGAAGTTGGTGGATTTAGGTTGGGCGAATAAGGATGCTTATGGCCGCTATTTTGTGACGCGTAAAGTGGGTTTTAAGGGGTATGTGTGGGTTGGCAGGTGGTTGGTTGCGCGGACGGTTTTGTTTTCGTCTGTTTTCGCTGTTTTGCTCTCGGTTTTTGTGGGGATTTTGTTGATTCATGTGCTGCTTGGTTCGCCTATTGATACGTCGTATGCGCTTTTGACTTTGGTTACCATTGTGGCTACGGTGTTCTTTTTTGTTGAGGCGCTGCGTCCAAGGCGTCGGATGCCTAAGCAGGCTTTGGCTGTTTAGATGAGGGTTTGTTGTTTTTGGGCTGAGATGAAGTTTGATGTTCGGATGCCTATGAGGCGCACTTTTCTGCCTGTGCGCAGGTAAGGTTGGAGGAGTTCTTTGGCGGTTTTTTTGAGGTCTTGCGCTCTGTTGGTCATGTAGGGTAGGGTTTTGCTGGTGGTGTGGGTTTCGAAGTTTTCGTATCGGATTTTTATGGTGACTGTTTTGAAGTAGAGTTTCTGGGTTGCGGTTTCTTTGGCGACGGCTTCGGCGAGTGTGTCTGCTGCTTGCTGTATGGTTGTGGGGTCTGCGGTGTCTGTTTCGAAGGTGGTTTCGTGGCTGATGGATTTGACGCCCACTCTGGGTTCGACTTCGCTGCGGTCTATGCCCTGCGCCATCAGGTACAACTGCGTGCCCATGACGCCGAAGGTTGCCGCTAACATAGTGGGGTCGTAGTGTGCGAGGTCGCCGATGGTGTTGACGCCCATGGTTTTGAGTTTTTCTTCGGTTTTGCGTCCCACCCAGAGGAGTTTACGGACGGGGAGGGGTTCGAGGAATTTTTGGACTTCTTTTTCTTTGATGATGGTTAAGCCGTCGGGTTTTTGGTAGTCGCTGGCGATTTTTGCGGTGAGTTTGTTGGGTCCTGCGCCGATGCTGGCGGTTAGGTGTTGTTTGTCTTTGATTTCTTGTTTGATGGTTTTGGCGAGGGCTTCGGCTTCGTTCCAGTCTTTCACTTTTGAGGAGACATCTAAGAAGGCTTCATCTATGCCCCATTGTTCGAATTTGTCGGCGTATTTTTTGGCTATCTCCATGATTTCGTTGGAGACTTTGATGTAGAGCGGGAAATTCGGTGGAAGATAAACTGCTTCGGGGCAGAGTTTGTATGCTCGGCTAATCGGAATCCCTGAGCGTACGCCTGCTTTTCGGGCTTCATAGTTGCTTGTGGAAACGACGCCTCTGCCTGCTCCGCCTTTCGGGTCTGCGCCGACCACCACGGGTTTACCGCTGAGTTCGGGGCGTTCGCGGGTTTCCACTGCCGTATAGAAGTGGTCCATGTCCAAGTGAAAAATTATCCGCATAGATAGCTTACCCGTGCATCACTCCTCTTTTATTACCCCTCTAAAAAGCTTTATCAGGGTTTCATGTTAGAAATTGAGAATTTGGGGTTTGCTGGGTCTCTGGTGGAATGATATGGAGAGAAGAATAGTAGTTGCTACTCTTAGAGTATGAACCGCCAGAGTCCTCTCAGCCCTTGTTTTGCCTGTGCAACTTAAAGAAAAAAAGAAAAGGGGCTGGGTTGTTTTTGTTTTATTTGCGTCTTCGTAGGATGATTGCTGCGGCTGCTACGACTACAATGATGACTGCGGCTGCGGCTATGATGTAGATGTCAGTGCCTGGTGCTGCTTCGGGTCCTGGAGCAACTGAAGGTGATGTTGTTGGTGAAGCGGCTGGAGCAGATGAAACTCCGATGTTGGTTTCTGCTGTGGATGGCCAGTAAGAGCCTGAGCCTTCGAAGCATGCGGTGATTTTGTAGATGCCTTCAGCTGGGGGTGTCCACATTGCTGCAAAGTTGCCTGTTAGGTCGCTGGTTACGGTTCCGATTGGGATTGAGTTGCCGTTAGAATCCATAGCGGTCAGCTTCACTGCAACGCCTGTTGCGTCGGTTGGCATTGGTTTTTGCATGTAGATGTATTCCATCCAGGTGCTCATGTCTGCGTCGGAAATTAGGGGTACTGTGTTGAATTCGCCTGTTTCGGTTTTCTGTTTGGCTCCTGCGCTGATGTCTTGGACGGTGCCTTCGATTAGCACGGTTGCGCCTTTATTTGCTACTTTGGGGGATGCTGCAACTGTGGTTTGGCTGGGCCCTTTGCCGATGCAGTAGACTTGGTTGTCGTAGTAGTTGTAGTAGTTTAGGAAGCCGTCTGCTAGGACTGCGGTTGAGGTGCCTCTGCCGCCGGTTTGGCCTGACCAGCCTGACATGGCCCAGACTTCTTCGCCTGTGAATGCGTTGATACATCGTACTTTTTCGCCTTTGTAGTAGGGTGCGTTTGGTGAGTGTTCGTTGTTGAAGGCGTAGACTTTTCCGTCAGCTATGGCTGCTACGAATAGTGGGTAGTAGCCCCAGGGTGTTTCTTCGCCGCTGTTGGTGTTGCTGTATTTCCAAAGCAGGTTTCCGTTAGCTGCGTTGTAGCAGTGGATTTCTCCGCCGAAGCCCTGTACGTAGATGTTGCCGTAGGCTGCAAAGCCTTTCTGGCCGCCGCCTTCGCCGCTACCGTAGTACTGGAATGCCCTGAAGTCGTCGTCGCCTGCTGGACCCCAGATTTGTTCTCCGGTGTCTAAGTCGAAGCCGTACCACTCGAATGTTTCAATGGCTGACATGGTAAATACTCGATTATCTGGGTCTACTGGACCTAGAGTGCGGGTTTGCATGCCTGGGAGTGGGTCGTAGTTTTTGATCCATAGTAGTTGTCCGCGGGTGGCTGGTCTGTCGCTTATTGCCCACATGGTGTAGTATTCTTTTGGTTCTTCAACTCTGCCGCCTAGGGATGGGAAGGATGTGCTTCTGCCGAGAATTAGGTCGCCTGGGAGCACTGAGACTATGGCTGGGTTGTCTACTCCTGGTAGGGCGGGTATAGATACGTTCCATGAGTATGCTGTACTCATGTTTACTTCTTTGCCGTTGGGTCGCCATTGGTAGGCGCTGCTGCCTGTGCCTATGGCTCCGTGTAGTCCGACGTTGTCTTGGGTGTTGTTCCATAGTGCCAGTCTGCGGTTTTCGTAGTCGAGTACGTATCTGACGATTTCGCCTTTTGCTGTGTAGACCTCTGTTCCTGAGGGTACGTTGGTTAGGTTATAGAGCCAATTTCCGCTGAAGCCGTCGTATGCTATCCATGTGGAGCCTGCTTCTTCCCAGATTATGCCGCCGACTACTCCGTGTTGGTTCATGGATTCGTAGTCGAAGAGTTGCCCTTTGATTATGGGTCTGGAGCTGGCGAAGGAGATTTCCTCTGATATCCATTGGGTTTCGCCTGTGCGCAAATCTACGCATGCATACCCTGAAGCGTCATTACGAGCGCCGGCAGCGTGACCTAATGGCATCATGAAGTAGAGTCGGCCGTTCATGATTATGGAGTAGGTGAATCTGCCTTCGTATGATCCGCCTGAGTAGTAGGTGACGCCGGGGATGGCTGTTGTTCCGCCGACTACGCCGCCGAATTCAATGGGCATGGTCCACATGATGTGGGGGGTGTCTGGTGCGATGCCTGAGGATTGGAAGAGGTTTATGGAGCCGCCGTAGACGAAGCCTATGTGTGCTCCGCCTAGCCATTGTGAGGTTATGCTAGCCCATGCGGTGTTTTCTCCGTATATGGGTCGTGTCCAGAAGGTGGTTGGTAGTGGGGAGTCTGGGATTTTTTCTATGGGGGCTTGTTGTACTGTGAGGTGTTCGGTTACGCTGCTGGCTAGGAATTTGTCTCCGATGAATGCGCTGTTGCTGCCGGGGATTCCTGTTTCGGGGTGGTTTCTGCTTAGTGTTTGTCCTGGGTATTTGAATGTGATGGTGTATGAGCCGACTTGGTCTGGTGTGAAGATTGTCCATGCTGCGCCTGTGGGGTCAGAGATGAAGGGGCCTAGGTTTTGTGTGTGTCCGTCAGGTGTTGCGATTTCGATGGTCATGCCTCTGTAGCGGTCTCCGCCTACGCCCTCTGCTGAGGGGGGAGCTCCGTGTAGCCAGAACACTAGGAATACGCTTTGTCCTACGCCTACTGGGTTAGGTGATACTGCTAGGTAGGGGTAGGTGGGTATTTCCCATGCTGGAGTGTGGGCTCCTGCTAGCTGGATTCCTGCTGCGAGTAAGCTCGCCGATACCAAAACTAAAATTGCTACTATTGAATACAGTTTTTTTGATAAATTCGTTTTAATCCTCTCCTTATAGTTTAGTTTACATGTATAAATTTGCCCGTTATTCTTTATATAGCTTGTGCAACCTCGGGTTGTTATTAAAAAAGACACCATTAAAAATTTTATAGAGGAAACCACAAGGTATAAAATTCTGAGTCATATAGAAAATGCAATCCCCATGCACAAAAACCAAAAACAATGTAACTGGAATCCCTATTTGCCATTCATAACATTTTAAGCCAACAAACCCCAAACAGTCAACTATTACGTGCAAGAGTGGATTTTGCGTTGCCCCAGCTCACCAAGGAAACCGCCAGCCAAATCGTAGTCGACTTTCTCAGACGACAAAAACGCACGGACAAAATCGACGTAGCCGCCATAGAAGAATACGGCAACGGCTGGCTAGTAAGAGGCACCCTGCCCATAGACATGGACGGACACCAATGGGCAGAAAAATTCGAAATCTTCGTAGACCTGAAAGGGAAAATTAAGGACACAAACTACGCACTACTATAAGAAATTCTAACATACTGCATTTCTGAGTTATCAAAAAAGATTGTAAAGACTATGATACCTGTAATTTTTGCTGCTTAAGTTTTTAGTCATTGGCTAAAATTGTTAATCAAGTAACGTGTGATAGATTCATGAGCTATCCGCTCAAAGCAGTAGAATGAAGGTATATCTCTTTGCCAAATGACTTTATTTTCTGTTGTGGTTTTTGGTTTGATTGGTGCAGTTTCGTAGCGGTCAGTTGCACTTTGGGGCGGGCTTTTTCCGCCATGAAAAAATGCAGATCGTACCTCACTATAAATGTGTTCCAGTACTTCAGGTAGTTCATTTCGTGCTAGTTTGTTATCTACCCTATAGATGTTCGAATGTCTCAAAATATGCTCATATATCTGTTTTTCTTGAGGTGCCAATTCCTTTTTTTCTACAAAAGACGTTTTAATTCTCGCAACGGCATGATTACCCATTTCTCTAGGTAACTCGGTAAAAACCTTCTCTCCATACTGTTCATATCTTCGCTTAAAAACATCTAACAAAGAATACCCTCCAGAGGTCATGTCATCTAAGCGTCTATCTTCCTCCAATGCTCTCAAATCAAAACTGCCCCAAAAAGCCTCAGGAAGATACCCTTCTATAAACTTAACAAATTTGTCTTTATTTTTCTTTCCTTCTGAACCATAAAGGTTACAACTTAAATTATCAACAGAAGAAACAAGAAGGGAATACGCTAAACCTACGTCTGTAGAATAATCAAGAAGTGACAGTTGATATAATCGAAAGCTTCTGATTAACCTTTCAAAATTTTTCTTTTCCAAGCTTCTAAAAATTTCTATCAATGAATTGAATAACTGAACCCCCTTCGTAAGGCCCTCTGTTGATGAGTCAAAAACCAATGAATCTAATACCCCCGAATTTAGCCTCAAGAAAAGGTCTCTAGGCATTCTTGTGATTCTTCGTTTATCATCAATATTACACAAATATCTTGATGCCGCAAATCTGGAGCGAAACGAAAATGAAAGAAGACACCCGATCGCTTCGGACAAACTTGGAATCAGAAATAAGTACAAATTAGTAGGTGCCGTTACCGTCAGCAAATGCACTTGTCCATTAGACCCTCTAAGACAGCCTCCATTTTGAATGAGGACATCATCGCGTATTTCAATTTCTTTAGGTAATGCTGCAGTAGAATATACGATTCCCACATAGTACTTGTCAATTCCTGAACTTGATTCTTGCAAAACCTTCCAGAATATTTCAGCGCATTCCTCAAATCGAACCGTGTCCCTTATAGACAAATTCGTTTTCTCCATTTTTTGAACTCGTAAAGGAAGTTAGTACTGTGAAGTATTTTTCACTGTACATTTAAGATTTTCAGTTGTTCTTAATCAAATACAATGCATTTTTGTTTAATGGTACATTTGTAAATTTGTTGGTAAATTGGTGAATTTCGTGAGGGTTCTTATGGTTGGGTTGTTTTTTGTGGGTTTGTGTGCTGCACAAGTGAATTGGTTGCGGCGTAGGTGAAGTGAGGTGAGGAACAGAAGAGTTGGCTTTGATTGTTTTGGGCTGTTTCGGCTATAGCCCGTTGCATAGGAATAAATGCTTACCG
>CAYGJP010000122.1:0-6502 GCA_964350175.1 uncultured Candidatus Bathyarchaeia archaeon | reverse complement strand
GGGTTCCAGGTTCAGGAACAGTGAATTTGTCTTTCAAACCGCCTAGGTACTGGCGGCATTCGGCTTCGTAAATTCTAAAGAAGGAAGAACGCGCCAAGCCTCTTTCTATGGAGGCTTTGTTGAAGATAATGGCGTCTTCCATGTTATAGCCTTCAAAGGACAGCACAGCAACAACACAGTTTTGTCCTGTGGGGCGCTGCTTGTAACCCATAACTTCCATAAGCTCTGTTTCTACGAGTGGTGCCTGTGGGTAGTGTAGGATATGTGACCTTGAGTCAACGCGGTTTTGGAAGTTGGTGCCGTAAACGCCTAGTGCTTGCTTTGCCATGGCTGCTTGGTATGAATTGCGTGGTGACTGGTTGTGTTCGGGGTAAGGTATTGTGGAAGCACATATACCCAAAATTGTGAATGTTGCAATTTCTGAGTGTGTATGCTCAGGCGCTACTTTGTCCAGTGATAGGGCGACATACGCGTTCTCTTCTTCTGAGGCGTCCAAGTACTCAACTAAGCCGTTCTTGACGAGGTCTTCCCAAGTCCATTCGCCTAAAGCGATTTTTTCAAAGTGTTTGGGCTGGAGTTTTGGAACACCATTTTCAACTATTATGAGAGGTCTTCGGACTCTGCCTTCGTCGCAGTTAGCATGAATTTCTTCAGTTTCAGTTTGCTCTTTGGTGAAGTATGTGATGTTGACTTCGGTTGAGATTTCGCCTGTGTGCCGTTTTCCCTGAAAGATTTCACCATTTCTTTAGGTGAACTGCAGAAACCGATTATGTTTCCGTCAACGAAGACTTTTGCGCCCTCAATCTTCAATGTATCGGTACATTCGTAAGCTGGAACCGTGCCCATCTCGAAGAGTAACTGCTTAATTTTGTCAGGGTTCACTCCGACCGAAATGGAGGATGATAAGGCCAAGTTCTTTACGAGACCGCAGTTTGAGCCTTCAGGCGTCTCGTTGGGGCATAAGCGTCCCCAGTGGGTCGGGTGTAAGTCTCGGGCTTCGAAGTTAGGTTGGCTTCTGCTTAGTGGTGACTGGAGCCTGCGCATGTGGCTGAGGGTGGAGATGTAGTTTGTTCGGTCTAAGAGTTGGGTGATACCGACGCGTCCTCTGCCCCAGTTACCTGTTGCGAGAGCATGTTGGAATCTTTCGCTGATAATTCCAGGTCGGACAGCAGCGGAAACAGTTATTATGGGTCCTTTGACGCCGATGCGTTCAAGTTGATATTTTATGTCGCGTGTCAAGTTTCTGAAAGCCACGCGGAACAAGTCTGCCAACAGTGGACCAGCAAGTCGGAGTCTTTTGTTCTTGAAGTGGTCTTTGTCGTCTTGCTGTCTTCGGCCCAGTTTTAGCTGAATTACTCTGCTCGCCATTTCACCTAGGAATATGGCCTTGTCTTTGCGGTTTTTGTCGGTTCTGCCCAAGTGGGGCAGGAAGTTTTTGTCGAGGGCGGTTTCAGCTTTCTGGATGCGGTATTCTTCAACTTGTCCGTGTGCGACGCGGTTTCCGATGAACAGGATGGCGTCTTGGGGAGTGTCTACGCCGATGGCTTTCTCAAATGAGGGACCAAGTTCGGTTTGGAGGTCTTTGTCAAGAGAAACTGCTTCAGCTATGTCTTTGTCTTTTTCTAAGCTGAGTGCGCGCATTATAACTACGAAGGGAATTTCTGTAGGTACTCCAGGCATGGAGACGTAAATTGCGTCGTCTGCCTTGAGTTTCAGTTCTATTCGTGCTCTGAAACCTACGGTGGTTGAGAAGATTTTTGCTTGGTAAACTGGTGAAGTGCCTTTATCGTCTTGGTCAATTATGACGCGGTTTGGAGCTAAGTCTTCCATGGCTACGATGACGCGTTCGGAGCCGTTAACTACAAAGTAGCCGCCTGTGTCGTCTGGGTCTTCTCCAGCGGCGATGAGTTCTTCGCGTGAGAGCTGTGAGAGGAAGCAAAGTTTTGATTTGAGCATGACGGGTATGTTGCCGATGTATACGAGTTCGGTGTCTTGTTCTCTGCCGTCGATGACTGGGGTCATTTCTAGGGCTATTGGGGCTGCGTATGCTAGGTTTCTTAGTCGGGCTTCCATGGGGTAGATTTCGTGTTTTGTGCCGTCGACTTCGGTGGCGTATGGTCCTGTGATTCTGGATTGGGGGTCGATGACCCAGATTTGGCCTAGTTTCACTTTGTAGGGGCTTTCGGGGACTTCAATTGGGATTTCGGCTACTTCGTCTACGACTTCTTGTAAGCCGTGGTCGATGAATTCGTTGTAGCTGTCTAGGTGTTGCCTTACTAGGCCTTTCTCGTTGAAGAAAGTTTTTAACAACAGATGGGTATCTTCTTTTGAAAGTTCAGTCAATTTTAGTTATCCCCCGCAATTTTCCTTTCGTAAATGTACTGACGTATGTTTTTTATGCGGGTATTTTTCAAACTTGCAAGTTCCTCCGATGTTGGGTTAACCAACTTCGAAAAAGGGGTCTCAATATTTTTTAAGAGCACAAACAACAGCTACGTACGTTGCTAATAAACTTTTTTGTGTGTTGTTTTGGGTTTTGGGCGGTAATTTGGTGTTTGTTAAAGTTTTTTTGGGTGTTTTTTTGGTTTGTTGGTGTGTGGTTTGGGTTGGGATTTGCTGTTTTTGGTGCTGTTGGGGAAGTTGTTGCTCTCTGTTGCTCGGAGCAGACTATAGCCCCCTTATATATACTCTCAACGCTTGCAGAGGGCAGTATATGTGGCGTTTGCGCGTTCCTTGGGTCAGAACAGCTGAGAAGCGACGCTTATTCAATGGGGTGCCGCTGCCTTCAACAGTTGCAGGTGCAGCTCTGAGCAAGAATATGCACAGACCAATGCTGAGCCACTGGATGGCACATCTATTCTGCTGGTTTCTTTTTCAACGGGTCTTTGAACGTTATTTGCGTGTTTTTCCACGTGATTTTTTGAAGCTTCAGCAACCCTTGGTCATGGGTGTAGAAAACTTGGACTTTGTTTACGAGAAAGTTGGCTATTATCAGGGCGTCTGGGTTTTGCTCCAGATGGACTTCATTTTTTCAGGCGACCAATTCTCAGGTTTCCCTGTTCGGCGGTGCTTGGACTCTATGACCTTGCGGAATTCTGCGAGAAAATCTGTTTGCTTGCTGGGGATTATGATGAGTTTGTTTTGTATTTCCTTCAGGTTTATTCTTCGTTGGGCTGCGATTAAGGTTTCGAGGATGTTGGCTGATGTTGCGGGGTTTGCCTTTACAACTATGACCCCAAGCGTGCCCTGTAAGAGTCGTGGTAAATTTGCGCAAAGTCCGCATCAAGCGTTAAAATCGTCATGCCGTTTTTTGCAGCATACTCCGCTATCTCAGGGTCTTCCGAACCCTTAAAATCGGTGTCGGAGACATTTATTGTATTGAAACCTTTCCGCTTCAACCATTCCCTGATGGTTCCTGTAACGTTTTCGTCCACTAAGATTATCGGCAATTACTTCGCGCCTATCTCAGAGGGTTACTGTTACTTCGCGGTCAAGGCATTTTGAAGCGTACAAAAGGGCGGCTTTGATGTCTTCTTTCTTGAGCGTAGGGTATTCTTTGAGGATTTCTTCTTCAGTCATGCCATTGGCTAGAAATTCAATTAAAAGATATACCGGAATTCTTGTTCCCTTTATAACTGGTTTCCCAACAAGAATCTTGGGATTTATAACTATTCTGGCCATTAGCTCTTCCACATTTTCACCTATCGATACTGCTTAGTCGATAACATCTATGATACTTCGTTGATATATTACAATTGTCCAAGGTCTGGAAATTTGGAAAGTGTAATAAACAGCGTACCGAACAAGTAACAAGAGAGAAGCAAGGAGGTACAGGTTATTCAGAAAGCTAAAACCCTCCTAGACATCGACGTACGAAGCGTGTTGGAGAAAGTTGAAGCAACGTATCGGTTGAGGTTACCAAGAAAAGTCGTAATGATTGACTACGACGAAGAAGACGGCAGCTTATACATCCGCTTTAGGAACGTTGACCACACTGAAGGCGAACCCACCCCCGACGGCAAAGTCATACTCCACTACGACCCCAAAAACAACAAAGTCGCCGCCATAGAAATCATGAACATAACAACCCTCTAACAGCTTTAATCTCGAAGAAGTAAATTGAACACTTTTTAGAACCCTTCAGTTGGATTCGGCAAGATTTCGGTTTTCCAATCATATTTGATTTCTTGGCAATGGTTGTAGACCATGTTGTGACCGAAACTCGTTTACAACAACAAGACCTTCGTCTATGATGTCTGGCGCTCTGCTAGCACATACATGGGTGTCCCCTGTCGCGCTTACAAAACTGATGAAGCCAAGTCGATGAAGTTTATGCGCAACGTCCAGAACATCTCCAGCATCACTCCGAGGAAGCCCTTTTGGCAAGTTTCTAATCGAGGTATGCCCCAAATGTTGCCGCCTACCTTCGCCGCACCAGTACCTGTCAATCCACAATTTGTTAAGAATAAAACCCGCAAGATTGCGCTCTTTTGGTTTTAGCGATGAGAGGCGGTTGGTTGGCATGAATGAGCATTTGTGTGGTGTTGCGTTATAAGCCTTGTGAGGAATTGGAATTTATTCCAACCTTATTGGAGAATAGTAACGCTTAATTATATAGAGCCAGCTATTAGTTAGTCAGTACGATAGGGTAGTGTCGAGCGATGCAAATAGAAACATCCAAAAAAGAACAAATCGGCCATGACGAAGAATACGCCACTAGAGGACCATTTTCAAGCATATTTGGTGGACCAGTAGCACGCCTGCTTGACCAAGCCCTAATCGTGGGGAATATGGAGCAGACCATATCGATTCTGGCGGAATCCACAAACCTGTCCTACAAAACAACCAAAACAGCATTGCAAAAACTGGAAAAAATAGGCTTCGTTGCCCCCACAAGAAAAATTGGGAACGCCCAAGCATACCGATTCCATGTCGAAAACCACCTAAACGGATTATTGGCATGCGGCGCAGAATTTCAGCAAAACCGAACAGACCTCTAAAAAATCGTCAAAATAGGCAGGTTCTAATACCTAACGACTTTGTAACGGCTTCTACCTAATTGACGCTTCCTTTTTTCCTGCGCCTCTGTCAACTGAGAGTTCCCCGTCTTCACTTCATAAATTGTGGGGTTGCCGATTTTGTTTCCAAAAAAATCTCGTTCTTGAACAACAAAGTCGCCACCTTTACGAATTTTCGTGCAATCATTCCCCTGCATGCTTTGGTCAAACGCAAAGCGGTCTTTGGCAATTCTGCCTTTTGCACGGTTGCGTGACGACTGGGGGAACCTTCTTGAAATGTTCCCAAACCTGAAAGGGTCTTTTTTGTCTGCGCTTTCTTTACCCAATTATCTTTAACCTTTTGTCAGCTATTCGTTAGGGCTGTATTAAAAAGTTGCCAACAACAAAAAACCATGCCAAGATAGAATTTGTAACACCCAAGGAAAACAGGGATTCCTAAGCATACAAATTCCAAGTCAAAAACCACATGAGCAACCTACTAACCTGCGGCGCAGAATACCAAAAAACCGAACAGACATATAGAAACAAATTCGATTGATTAGCAAGGCAATGCATCATTCCAACTTATTTCTTTCTCTGAAAAGCTATCTCTGTGCTATGTGGAGTTGAGACTTGTTAATATTCCACGTTATTTAAACTAATTGACTTGCCTTGTTCCATGCTTCTTCAAAGCAGTTCTTGAGAATGTCATATCCACCCAATTTGATAAGGTAAGTTGGTTTTTCTCCAGCATACTTTACAGATTGCCCAGTAACCCAACATTCATTATCAATGAAAACCCACCTATCATGCCAATCATTGCTTGCTCTTGCTTCAAAACTCACGCTTGGTTTCGCTTTGAACTTCTTGGCAACAGCAATGAAATTACCCTGTGGCTTTTTTGTTAGCACTCTTATTTTGACAGATTCTGGAATTTTCTCCAAGTATAGATTTATCAGTTCTTCATCTGCATAGTTGTCAGTTATGATGACTTCATTTTCTGCTTGTTTAATTAATTCCAACATGTCTCTATAAAAATCATAGAGACAACCTTTTGGATAGACTTTTTCAATGCCTTCCTTGCCGTAATCAATTGGAGAAAGTTCCAGTTTTTCTCTCGGAAGGTCAAAACCAACATCGGTAAGTATTTGGTCAAGGGTCCGCATTCTTTTGTAGATGTCTGCGATTTGACCTGCAAATTTCTTGTACCTGTCAATTATTATCGTGTTTCTCATCATTTGACTTATTGCGTTCTCATGGGCTTCATCCCGATTTACTTCTTCTATTACCTTGAAATAACATTCTCCGCCGAGTACATTGCATGATGAAAAATGTGTAAATCCAAGTCTTTCTAAGAAATTCTTTTTCCATCTTGTTGTTTGTCCAACGTTGCTCCTCTGCAAATAAGGGGAGTTTAGTTCATATGATTTTGAATATACATGAATTACGAAATATCCTGTATGGCGGTCGATTTCAAGGAATGATAGAGCCAAATTGAAATTTTC
>CAYGJP010000121.1:0-6554 GCA_964350175.1 uncultured Candidatus Bathyarchaeia archaeon | reverse complement strand
ATCCAGTACAGGAAATAGATGATTCCGCTTATGCTGAAGCTAAAGAACGGCATCCAACTGGGCCAACTGGACCACAAAGTAAATGGTAGAGTTGTGAACCACGTAACCACGTTCAGGATAGCCACCAGCACCCCAAGAATAACGATGTCTATCAGCCATGCGAGGAAACGTTCACTCCAAAACGCCAACTTTAACCCAGACGCAACCCCAACAGGTTCAACTGATGCTGCAGGAGCTTGTTCCGCGGCAACTGGGGCGCCACACTTCGCACAATACAGCGCATTTTCTGGCAGCGCGGTTCCACATTTTTCGCAGTAAATCATAGCGTTTCCTCACTGCACATTATTCCATGTTCCAGTATATCTTCTTTTTCAGCAGAACTCAGCACATGGCATGTCGAGACTCTGCAGAGTAATCTGGGAGGGAATATGAGACAGCGGGGTCATCACGGAAACAAGCTATACACCTTTGCCCAATAAATCCGCGGCTGAGAGCCCTAAATGTTTAAACCTTCCCGCTGCCAGTCTATAAAGTAACAAAGGTGACGTTTTTGGCAGAAGAAAAAAAATTTACCCTTGAAGAACTCGCCAAATACGACGGAAAAGACGGCAAACCAGCATACTTAGCTTACAAAGGCAAAGTCTACGACGTTTCAGACAGCCCATTCTGGATGGGCGGAGACCACTTGGGCGCACACCAAGCAGGCAAAGACCTCACCGAAGAAATCGAACTCGCACCCCACGGACCCGAAAACATAGACAGAGTGAAACACGTAGGCGTCTTAGCGCCGTAAGGTCAGAAGATTACCTGCAAAACGCTATCCACTTTTCTTAAACCACTGATTCCCAATTGAAAAAAATAACCTCAATCAGGCACTTTGTGATGTGCTTCTGAAGCTGAAATTAATGTTATAAGGCTCATCTTATTCATAGCAAGCTGGAGATACCTTTGCTGGAAAAAACCTTGAACGTTGCAGGTCACAGGTGCAAAGCCATAATTCACCATGTTGCAGGCGTTCCAGTTGTTTTCCTGCACGGTTACTCGTACACAAGCAATATTTGGCAACGCATCGGCGCAACCGAACTCTTGACGGAGAAGCATGTGCCTTTCTTAGTGTTGGATATGCCTTACGGGCAGAAAAGCGAGTGCCAACCCAAAACTCACGACGCACAAGCCAACGTCGTCGTTGCCCATGAAGCGTTCCAGAGCGTTTTCGGCTCAGAGATACCTGTTCTAGTCGGAGCCAGCTTAGGCGGAAACATTGCGTTGAGGTACGCCGCGGCGTTTCCAGTTAAAGGTTTGCTGTTGGTTGCGCCAGCCCGCGCGCTCGAAGACAGCCTTCTCAAAGAGTACGGCAGGTTCAAGTTTCCAGTGCGTATCATCTGGGGGTCCGAGGACAAAATCGTTTCAGGCGAGGATATGCGGACCTTAGCGGATAAGTTGCCTTGCGCTAAAATGTCCGTGTATGAGGGCGCTGGGCACTCGGCTTACATTGAGCAGGCTGGCAAGTTCAAACGGGAACTTTTGGAACTCTACGTTATGGCAGAACAAAGCTAAGCAGTCAGGGTTTTGCGTGTATCACGTAGTGGTGAGGTCCCGCGTCTTTCACAGTTTCCACAGTTAAACCCGCCTGCGTCATGAACTCTGCAGCCTGTTGCTCACTAAACCTTATTTGAAAGGGCGGACCAAACGGCATCTGAAGCTTTTTCCAGTCCAAATTCACCAACACTCCAGAGGGTTTGAGCATTTTCTTGGCGTTGCGGAGAACTTTCAGGGGGTCTTTGAAGTCGTGGAGCACCATGCTGTAAAACACGAAATCCGCGCAGTT
Organism: uncultured Candidatus Bathyarchaeia archaeon; assembly: GCA_964350175.1. GTDB lineage: Archaea > Thermoproteota > Bathyarchaeia > Bathyarchaeales > Bathycorpusculaceae > JADGNF01. The sequence continues at coordinate 4,726 of CAYGJP010000121.1, read as the reverse complement.
GTTGCAGAAAACAGTGTCCTCCGCAGCGCCCACCTTAACGTGGACGTTTTTGAGGTTTCGCTTTGCAGCTTTTTGTTTCAGTTTGTCAATTGCTGGGGCGTCTGAGTCTACGGCGTAGACTTTGCCTTTTTCGCCCACAATTCCTGCGGCTAAGAGGGTGAAGAAGCCATCTCCGCAGCCTACATCCATGAACACTGTGCCTTCGCGTAAACCTGCCTGTTTCAGAATAGCTTCAGGATTATACCATGTTCGCCTTACAGACTCGTCCAGAGAGAAACCACCGTGGCAACCCATCACAAGCACCTGTCTTAACCGTTACTTGACGTATTTTACAATATAAACTGTTTCTGAAAACTGGGTTGTAGGCTGAAAAATGGAAATTTCACGAAATGCAAGTGGCTGGTTAAGTGTTTTAGGGTTTACCTTTTTCTTCTTCTCCGTGCTAGAAACGCACAAACCGCAACCAAAAAGACCCAATTTACAAAATAAACCAAACACAACAACCCAAAAAAAGAGCAATCTGCCAAATTTTCGGCATATTTATAGTACTGATTTGAGATTCACAAACGATTTATTAAAAAAACACGTATTCAAGTGTGAGCGTGCAGCAATGCGAAGGTCCAAACTGGAATTCTACGAAGACATCCTCATAGCGCTAGCCACTAAACCCTTAACAATAGACGCCTTAGCCTACAAATGCAAAATGAACTGTGTAGTCCTCAACAAGCGTCTAGAATTCTTGTTAAAAAATGGTCTCGTAGAAGAAGAAACCCGTAGCAACAACAAAAGGCATTATGAATTAACCCAAAGAGGCACAGCCATCTACAAAACCCTGCGCATCGCCAAACGCCTCGAAAAACTACAAACCACAGCAAACCAAACAATGCAAGCGTTTCCAGTTTTGCCAAAGCACGACGAAAGAAAAACCACGCGCATACGGTAGAACCAAAACAGTTAAACAAAACGCCACAAGGTTCTCCTTAGATAACCATGGCGCAACCCTCCGCAAACCAAGTTTGGAACGCACCCGAAACCGAACTCCTGCGCCTGCTTGATTCGGGCATGTTCATTTTGAAAAAGAGACGAATCCATTTTTATGCGCCAAGCTTCATGTACTACAAAACAAGCCACTATCGCTCTACACCAACGGAATTTCCCACAGTTTCCATAACGGGCAAAGGCTGCGCATTAAACTGCAAACACTGCGAAGGAAAAGTACTCGAAACCATGCACCCAGCCAACACCCCACAAAAACTCATCGAACTCTGCACTGAACTCAAACAGAAAGGCGCTTTGGGCTGCCTCATAAGCGGTGGATGCTCACCCGATGGGTCAGTGCCGCTGGAACAGTTCATTCCTGCGATAGCGAAGATAAAACGTGGCTTGGGCTTGACGGTTCTGGTTCACACGGGCATAATCAACTTGGAAACCGCACAGCAACTTAGAGACGCTGGAGTTGACGCTGCCTTAATCGACATCATCGGCTCAGACGAAACAATCCGTGAAGTCTACAACCTCCAAACAACAGTGAAAAACTACGCCGAATCACTACAAGCACTGTACGATGCAAAAATCGATTTTGTGCCTCATGTCATCGTTGGGCTACACCATGGCGAACTAAAAGGCGAACTCGCAGCCTTGAACATGATAGCCAAACACAAACCATCCGCTGTAGTCATAATCTCCTTCATGCCAATACACGACACAGCCATGGCGAAAACAAAACCGCCAACACCGACAGAAATCGCCAAAGTCACAGCAACCGCACGCACAATGTTCCCCCAGACACCCGTAGTTTTGGGGTGCATGCGCCCAAAAGGTAAACACCGAGCCCAAACCGATGTGCTCACATTGAAAGCAGGCGTTGACGCCATAGCGTTCCCCAGCGAAGAAGCCATAAAACACGCCCAACAGCAAGGCTACGACATCCGTTTTTCATCGTACTGTTGTAGCCAAATCTACAAAGACCTCAAAACCTAAAACAGGTTCGACCCCTCGCGAAGCGTTTGCAACTGAGAGGTTTTCCCGAACCACTAAGACGCTTTTGCTCGTGACGCTTCTTTTAGCATTTTGACGCTTACAATTGCCGTCCACAATGCCCCTGCAAAACCCGACACAAACTCGGGAATAGCCACGTTAGGAACGTAGTGGATAGTATACTGTAGCACCCACGGAGTCGCAGCAACCAAACCTATCGCCAACGTGAACAAACCCAATTTCCGTTGACCTTTAAGCCAGAAAGCGCCAACAAGAATCAGCAAAGATATGGGCATGAACACGAAAAACGCCACAGAAACATAGAAGTGAATTGGATTGAAACTCTCGTTGAAAACGCCGATGCACACCAGCGAAACGCAGGCTAAACATAAAACGAACGCGCCAACCTTACCCACCACGCTTTTGCCAGCCGACTGAAACAGCCCAACGGCAAAAACCAAAAACAAAAGCCCACTGATGACTAAGCCAGCATTGAAAATTGGCGCCGTGACACCTGCTTGCACCCCCAAATCACTTAACGCATTCGTGACCCAGTTGAAAGGCGCATAAGAAGCAATCGCAGAAAGGATACATGTGAACGCCAGAATTGGCGCCGCAAAACCGCAGATTCCGGCAACTCTAAGCATCCGGCTCAAGTCTTTAACCTCAAAACAATTCTTGCTCCCTTGAAGCTTAAGAGCTTTATGCGTCCAACGGAACAAACCGCCTAAGACCCTGCAACGCGCGCGTTTTTTCTTTGTCGCCAACTTTCGTCGCCTGCACCGTTTCCTTGAGTATCTGGATGGACTCATCCATGGATTTACGGTTCACTGGGTAAGGAACGCCGTCTTTGCCGCCATACGCAAAACTGTACTTCACAGGGTCGTTCCAGCTGGGCTTTTCCCCATAAACCAACTCAGCGATGAGCGCCAAGCCACGCACGGTTGCTGGTCCAACGCCTTTGATGCTTAGGAGTTCTTCGTAGTTGCTGGGCTGCGTTTCGTAGGCTTCACATAGAGCTTTCCAGTTGATGTTCCTTGGCATGTTCAAAATGGTTATTTTCTGCGCGTTAGCCGTGGTTGGGAGCCAGTCCTGCAGAGACTTCTGGTTTGGCTGCGGTGGAGGAGTAACTGTTTGGGCGAGGTTCATGAGCTTCTTGGTTGGTTCCTTGGCTAAGTCCACGGATGCTTTACGGCAGGCTTCGCTTGCTTCGGCAGTCATGTTCAAGGCGATGGGGCGTTTGGCGTCGCCGACTATGGCGCTGTGCGGCTCCACAACAAAATCCGCTGTGGCATCCGACATCCAATGATACCGCCGTGCAGTGCGGTCAGCTGCGCTCATTCCCTGTTGGATAACTGCCCACTTCGCATCTTCCGTGATGAAGAATGCGTGGTGGTAAAGTTGGTAGCCTGCTTGGATAGCCGAGTTATCAACTTTAGCCGTAATTTTGCTCGTGTACGTCAGGCGTTGGATCTGGTTTTCTGAGAAGCCAAACTTATCCGCGGTTTCCCTGATGTCGCTGGGTGTTTTACGCGAAGTTTTACCTTTACCCCCACAAACAACCACACCATGCTCTTGGGCGGAAAGCGCAGTTTTAAGCACGCCCGTGACCACGGTGGTTACGCCTGAACTGTGCCAATCATAGCCTAAAACGCATCCGAACGCTTGAAACCAGTACGGGTCACTTAACCGCGCAAGAAACGTGCCTGTGCCATACTCGTCTATCATGATGGCTGAAATTTCCTTGGCAAGTTTTTGCATTCTGCCCGTTAACCAAGAAGGTGCTTTGCCGCCGTGCAGGGGCAAACTGGCGAAGCCTGTTCGTTGCATGCGTCTTTCGGTCTGTTTCAATGTTGCTGGGTTTATTTCTGTTGTTGCGCTGCGGCTGTCATCGTTACGAATGGCGCAGTCGCGTTTTTGCCAAGAAAACGTAGACACTTGCCTATTTAACCTGAGAAAATTTAAGGTTGTAACGGGATAGGCCTCAGTGCGGAACACATGTATAGTGGAATGGAGACCATTCACAACATCGCCGCTCAGGGCCTAACCCATTGAATTACGTGAGTTTGAACAAAAATTAAAACATTGTGCATTTGTGATATAGATTTCAGGCAGGTTTTTTTCTGAAGCGCTATACGTTTTTGCGGATTTATTTTCTTAGTTTTAGTAGGTAATTGTTTTCTTTTGCAACTTCAGCCAGAACCATGTGCATTATGTTGGCTTTATCTTTTAGCGCTAAGCCTTTCGACTTTTCTCTTGCCTTAGTCAAAGCTGCTTTGAGCTCTGCGGGGTCCATGATTGTTGCGGCTACGCAATAGAGACTTTTTGAGCGCCCATCGTTGAATTCCGCAAGCATTTCTCTGAGCAGTTTCTCTTTTGCCTTCTGTTGCCCCTCAAACTCCTCAAGTCCGTTTTTGGTGATGAAGGTGATGTTGTCTTCGAGTTTCTGGTAGCTTACAAACGAGTCGCGTTTCTTGCCCAGTTCTCTGTGCTTTAGCCACTTCTCGCACGTTTTGTTCTCTTCACAAAAACCGCAGAACTCTAAGCCTTTTTTCTTGACTGCACAGTTTAGGAAAGTGCATGCTGCGCCCATCCTGAACTTGCTTTTGCATCCGGGGCACCTGCTTTTTGTTTCCCTGTAGAATGCTGGGCAGAGCCTGCAGGAAAGTCCACATGCTCCGATTTCGATGTGGCTAATTTTCATGGACGCTTACCTCCACAGGCTTTTCTGTTACGGAACGGTTTTAAC
>CAYGJP010000120.1:0-6560 GCA_964350175.1 uncultured Candidatus Bathyarchaeia archaeon | reverse complement strand
ATGGAAGGAAGCATCAATCTACTTCAAAACATTCCAGAAATAGAACCAACCTGTAACATGAAAAGGATTAAGTTGCATTCGCCTAATATCACAGCTTCCCTCAACGGGAAAATAGGTTTCTTCTATGAAGTCGGTGGAGCAAGTGGAATCGATGCAAAAGCCCGAAAGAGCACCGAGGAACTTTTGCCAATCCACTATTCAACAAGAATAGAGAGCAAAAAACAACTTCAAGATGAGTTTCAGGTTATTGTCGCCGCCGATGGCTACCGTTCTTTGCTTGCGAAAGAAGCGGGTCTTGTTGTTTCAGGAACGCCAAAACGAGGTGTTGGGGTTGGTTTTACTGTAAAAGGAGACTTTGACCCTGAATTGATTGAGGTATGGCTTGACAATTACTTCTCTTTACGCGGTTATTCATATGTCATTCCTTTTTCGAAACATGAAGCTTCATTGGTTTCAGCTTCAAGTGGAAAAACAATAAACCAATCGACCTATCGTGAGCGGCTTAAAGAGCTTGCGCAGCTGAGAAAGTGGGAGTTGCAGGGTGGATGGGTTGATTTTGAGAGTTGGTACGATTTTTCGTCATATGCCGAAGATAATCTGTATGTTGTTGGAAGTGCGGGGTCTTTTGCTGAACCTGCTTTTGGTTTTGGTTTAAAATGGGCAATCCAATCAGCCAAGTTATGCGCGAGAGCAATACATGAAAATGTTGATTACAACTTTCTAATTCGTAAAGAGATCCTTCCAGATTTTGAGTCTTTCGAAGTCATGAGAAAATTCTTTGAGACTGCGGAGAACGACGACTACGACAATTTTGTGAAAAGGTTCAAGAATCCATTGGTAAAAAAACTGGCAGAATCAGGAAAAGCAGTTTTCAAAAATGCATGGTTGATGCGTTCGATATTCCCAAAAATTTGAAGCGTATTACCTGTAAAGAAGTGACAAGGTTACATACTCGTTTCTGACTAATACTAATAGTTTTTCTTAGAAAACAACCGCTAAAGCAATTTTAGGGGAAAATACGGCAAATCATCATATTTTAACATGGTAATTCTTATAAACCAACATAGCATTAACTTGTTGGCACTGCAAAGAGTGGGCCGGTAGCTCAGCTTGGCTGGAGCGTTCGACTGATAATCGAAAGGTCGCCGGTTCGAATCCGGCTCGGCCCACCTCTACAAAACTCTTATAAATTCACACTTCCCACAATCTAGTGAGGTATATTTTTGGTTAAAGACGACGAAATGCTAGAGGAACTTAAGAAAATCCGTACATTGCTGGAACCAAAACCTGCCCTACCAACACCAGCACCTCCGAAGGGTTTCTGGAATGAATTCAAAGACTTCATCTCAAAGTACAAGGTCATGGGGTTGGCTATCGCTTTCATCATGGGTGTCTACTTAGGCGGACTTGTACAATCACTAGTAAAAGACTTGTTGCTGCCTGCCATTGGCTTAGCAATTCCAGGGCTGGCAGATTTGGCGACGTATGCTGCTGTAGTTGGAACCCAAAGCTTTGGTGTGGGCAATTTCCTAGTGGCGCTGATTACATTCTTGATTGTGGCAGTGGTCATTTTCATCATTGTGAAAGTGACAAAACGCTGGGGCATCGAATAAACAGACACTACGGTCTCTGGTGCAGTTATGTCGGCAGAGCCGTGAGTTGCGGCTTGCGGCTTTTTGTCGCCAACTCCTCATTTTTGGTTATGTAACTTTTTAGACCCATGATGATTAGGTGTTCGATGAAGGTGCTGCGTTTTTCTCTTCCACGGGTGTTTTCTATTTCTCTGAAGAGTTTTTGCTCCATGGTTATGCTTATATTATGCTTCATAATTGTAAACCCCTTATACCCTGTATACTGAGTATACTGAAAAGCTTTATTAGCTTTGCTGAACAAAACAGCACATAGGCGAAAAAATGAAAACCCTACGCATAAGCGACGACGCGCACCAAAAACTAACAGGCATGCTCGGAGAAATAACCGCCCAAACCATGAAAATGCAAACCTACACCGACGCCATAGAAAACATGCTATCGCAAAGCGTGATTTTGCCACCTGAACTTCTCAACGAAACCCAGAACTTCATAGAAAACAACAAGCAACTAGGCTACACCACACGCGAAGAATTCATCCGAGACGCCATACGCTTCAAACTACGCACCCTAAACGAACAATACGAATGCATCGAAGTCCCCAAAGAAGACTACGAAAAACTGCAGCAAGCCATACAAGACATGGATACGCCGTTCCGAAGCGTAGACGACTTCATAGACCAACAAATACAAAGCATACTAGACAAACATGCCGCGTGGAAGAAGCAGAAAGAAATCTACGAAAAAAGATGAAGCTGTTCGAAGGGCTGATGCGCGATTTTTTGTCTACATAAAGGGGGCTATAGACTGTTCCGAGCGACAGCGTGCAAAAGAACCAAACGCTTGTAGCTACCGATTATACATCCAAGTCAAATACGCCTCAGTTGAATTAAAATACTGGTCCATGTAGTCGCTGAACACTCGATAGACATGCACATCGTTGCCCAACGATGGACGCCAAATATTCATCCAACTATAAAGCTCCGAAGAAACACTATTCAACGAAAAAGCACCCAACGTATCATGACTGCAATAGTCCCGCACAGGATCCAAAATCGCCAACTTGCCCCCTTCAAACAGAATCTGAACCGCCACATGTCCTGCGTTTTCACCAGTTATCCAAATACACTCAACCGTGAAAGAACTATTCCCATCATAGAAATACGCACGAATCATAGAAGCAAGCAACACAGCAGTGTCCTCACAATCACCCGTCCGCAAACTCAAAGTCTCATTAGGAAACTGAGCCATCTGGTCCGTCTGCCGCAAACCCTTCAATTTAACATCTGCAATGTCATACGGCAAAGCTGGATACAACCCATCCTCGCGATACTTAATATTATTATTCACCCAATCATACATCGCCTTGATGTCCCTCCCATACACATCCCGAGAAGTGACATTTCCAACTTTACCCGTAACATTATACATCAGACTCATCACTGCAGGATCAAAAGGAGTAACAAAAGCTTGCGCATTTCCTCGCATGAGTCGCTGGTCAGTCAAACTGCGCAACAGATGATAGTTAGCCACAAACTGATCATACTTGGTCTTCAAGCTACTATAGAGGCTTTGCAAAGCCGCCAAACGTGACACATACGTATCATTCTCCATACCTGAACCGCCCGGATTGGGCACCAACGACGGACTCTCCATTAAAAGCCGCGTATAATTCCACTCGAGGAAACTGTAATTGCCCATGAGCCAGTAATAATTCGTTTGCAAAACAGCATACTCCTCCTGAAGCTTAGTCAAATCACTAGTTACCTTTACATTTCGGCTGTTCGCGTCAAACAAACCCAAAAATCCAACCGACGCCAAAACGCCCACTACAACAAGAACTGAAAAAGTTATAACGAACCTATTCATGGAAAGTTGCCTCGTTACAATAGGCTCACTAAGCATTTTTATATCTTCTGAAAAAACACCAAAAAGCCGTTTGGCGATTTTGACCAGACGTTAATAGTTTTCATGCATCGAATTAAGCAGAGTCTCGAATTCGCCCTTTAGTATACGGCACAAACTCTCTAATGCTCTCAATCGACGCTTTCCCCACTTTGTCACGCATCTCCTTCGGCAGCTTTAACATCAAAACCCGAAGAACCTGCCGCAGCAAATCCTTACCCGACAAATCACCCGGACCCAAAACCACAAAAGCCTTTGCCTTAGCTTTAACCGTATCCACTGGACCACCAATAAACCGCAACTCACCATCATCTTCAGCCACACCGACAGCCACCTGCAAAGGTACACCACGCATCCAGCTCCGTTTACCATTTACCGCAAACGCGCCATGAGGCACAGACTCTCCTGAAGGACCACTCTTGCTGAGCTGCTCAGGTTTAACCCAGTAAACATCCGCTGACCCCATGCCTTCACGCCATGCCCTTGAAAAAGAGGCTGCAAATTCGCCAGCTTCGCGCAACGTCTGCTCACCAACTTCTCTGCCTTCGGTCTTAACAACCACAAAAGGCGAACCAACAATCTCAGCGTGGAAAACCACATCGTTAGATGCCGTATGCTTCTTGATTAGAACCTCGTTGCTAACTACGTCTTTGCCTGCAACCACCAAGAAATCTTCAGAAGAGGTGAACCACCTGAACTTCTCAAACCACTCTTTACTTTCGACTCTGCGTTTGCTGAGTTCCTCTAGAACTTCCGCAGGCTTGAGGCTTTTCAGGCGCTCTGCCTCGTTTAAGTCCGCTTGTATTTCAGCCAATTTCTTCTTGGAGTGTTCAAGAGCCGCCAAAGCACCAACTGACCGTTGCTTAGCCTTCTTGCCATGATCATAAAATTCTGCAGCATTCTCAAACAGCGTTTTGCGCAGACTTAAACTAAACCGTAAATCATCAACAAAAACGTTAATCGCCAGATTCCGCGAGTCAAAAGAATCGTATAAAGTAAACGGTGTTGTACCTGAATGTTTAGCAGCCACAACATAAGCTATTACAGAATTCCGATCTTTGCCTTCTAGCTTTGCCTTGGAAAACAAATCCAGCAACTTCTGCAGCTCGTTAGAGTGTGCATAAATGACGTTGCCTATGTTCTTGTCAGCTTCAGTTTTCTCCTCAGACTCAGCTATTATCCGCTGTTGCTCAGCAATAACGTGCTTGAGCTTCTCCTCTTCGCGTTTCATGTCAACAGTTACAATTTTCGCTTTTGCCTTCTCAACACTCGTCGTTTTAACGTAAAACTCATCCAAAGCACCGTAAAAACTATCAAAAGCCTGAACCGCGAAGCCCTCGTAACGCTTCAACTTAAAAGGAACAACATCCAAAAAAACACCAGCCCCATCGAGAACTATACAGGGCTCCAGTTTCCCCGCTAAAATCGGAGACAACAAACTCTGCAAAGCCTCAAAAACTGCCGTCACTTCTGCTTCGGTTAAGGTGCTACAAACCTTGCCTTTATCAACGCCAGCTCTTAGGAGTAATTCTTCCGCATAGGAACCGCCAACACCCAAAAACCGCGCCAACGCCCTAACAACCTCAACGTCACCAGCCTTCTTCAGTGCATCAGCCAACTCGACTTCGCTGACCTTGAAGGGGTTCTTTCCACCTGACGGAGGAAGCTCAAACACTGTACCGCGAAGGATGTTGCGGTCACGCATACGCTTGTAAATCATCGCCTGCAAAATCTCACCCTTCTCGCTGACTAAGATGACGTTGCCTTCGCCGAAAAGCTCCAAAATCAGCTTAAATGTGCCCTCAGAGGTCCTAAACGAGAACGCTACAACCCGCTCAAACTCATACTGTTCAACGCCTACAAGCCAAGCGCCGCGAAGGTGCTTGCGCAACGCCATGCAAAACGCTGGCGGATTATGAGGATTCTCCAAAGCATAACCCGTCAAATGTAGCCTTCTGCCTGCTTCCAAAACCACGCGGATTGGCGGTTTGTCAGTTTTATGCAGCTTTAAAGTGAAGGTTTTAGCGTCCATTTGGTAGATGTTGTTCACCCGAGAACCCAAAATTTCGGCTTTTAGCTCTAAAACAACTGCGGCGATGTCAAAGCTGGTGAATTCTTTCTTGGGCAAAGGGTACTACACCTGTTCTGACTGATAATAGATGTTGAAGATTATAAACAACCCGAACCCAACCAGAAAAAACCCTGCAAGAAACAGTTAAATAACCGCAAAAGAGTGAAAACAACAGAAGTTTTAAGCCTGCTTTTAGCTTCAAAAAATTGTGAGGCGCAAGAAAAATGCAGTGTGAAGAGATCAGAATTCAACTTCATAAACCCAGCGTGAATGAACGCTTGTTCTTTCTCCTTTCGGGAGCCATCCTGAGTGTACCTTTAACGCTCTTCATCAGCCAGTACGGAACCAGTTTACTATCAGGATTATCCACGTTCTACGCGAGCGTGATTTCTATAGCGGTTTTTGCTCCCCTGATAGAGGAGTTCTCAAAAGTTTACCCCCTTTTCTACCGCCACGGAGAAACCCAACGGTCAATATTTGGTTTAGCGGTGCTTGTCGGCTTAGGCTTTGGCATCGTCGAATTTATCACATACATTTTTGCGCTCGGTGTGTCGCCGATTCAGAGAATCCCAGGACTCTTTTTCCACCCAGCCAGCACAGCCATAACGGCGTATGGCATCGCAACAAAGCGACCTGCAGCTTATTTTCTGGTTGCTGTGGCGCTTCATTTTGCCAACAACTTTTTTGCCATCCTGAACGTTTCATCAGTGCCCAGTGCCTTGATTGTTATAGCAACGGTTTACTTAGCTTACCGGTTATATGGAAAAACAAAGGCAAAATTCATAGACCAACCAGCACTGGTTCGGACCAAGAGCAACTCGCAACAATAGGGCTGCGCAGTGTACAGTAACGGTTTATTAACTAGGCAACTTTTTAATGTAGATTTAAAATATACCTTAGCAGGTTTGAACGCGTTGAATATACTAGCAAAGATTTATTGGTTAAGAGTAGCTTTGGGCGCCCTTGCAGGTTTAGTGAGCGCTAGCATTCCCATA
>CAYGJP010000119.1:0-6656 GCA_964350175.1 uncultured Candidatus Bathyarchaeia archaeon | reverse complement strand
AATAGACACCGATAATCGTAGTTATTGACAATATAATAATTATCCCTATGGTCAAAGGGGCCATGCCTTTTTTCGTTGGTATACTGCATTCAGTCATAGATTATGCAACCAGGAGTATTAGGCTTAAATAACAGCGTAATAGCTAATATTATTTGCCCTCCTCACCTTAAATCAAGTGGAGAAGCAATCAATAGCAGAGATAGAAAACAAGCAGTCCAAAAACAAGTAAAGTTAAGAACCGCCGTCGATACGTTTTTATGTACGGCTTAAATCTCTAAGGTGTCTAACAGGAGTAAAAGGCGCAAAAAATTAGGATTGATGGGCGAAATGGTTAGAAAAGCGCGAATCAGATTAACAAGTACCGATTACGGAAAACTCGAAGAAGTATGTGAAGAACTGAGAAGTATCGCCCAGAAAACAGGCGTTAAAATCAACGGACCAGTTCCACTGCCTACCAAACGGTTGCGTGTGCCAGTTTTGAAGGCGCCATCAGGTGAAGGCACAGCCACATGGGACAGGTGGGAAATGCGTATCCACAAACGCTTAATCGACATCGACTCTGAAGAGCGTGTTATGAGGCGCATTATGCGTATCCGCGTACCTGAAGAAGTCCACGTAACAATAGAACTCATCTAAACTTTTATTCATTATCACTTGCTTTTTGTGAAAGAATAATTGAAAAGTTTTGACATTTAGCCCTACGAAAGATAAGGTGCAGCTATAATCCAAGAGGGTACAGTTATAGCCACGGCAACTGCAAAGCCTAATGCCCAAACTTTTTTGTCCCAACTGAAAATTTTGAAGCCGTCCAAAATCCCAAAAGGTATGAGGTTAAAAGCCGCTATGACGCCGTTTATGAATGCAGTTATGGCAAACAGGCTAACATATGAAAGGGAAAGTGCTGGAAGGGAGGCCGCACCCAAAAACGCGGCGCCTAAAGCCATGTTGATAATTGGTCCAGCGATAGATATCTTTGCGATTTCGTCTATTCGCGCAGGACCCGAAATCATCACCGCACCTGGAGAAATCAGCTTAATAGGGGAAACTATTGAAATTAAAGTGATTATTGCGCCCCATGTTGTTAGGCGGAATTCAGCCCATAAGCCTCTTTTTTGAGCGGTAATTTTGTGAGCCATTTCATGTATCAAAAACGAAGCGGTTATGAAAAGGGCAAAAACGGATGCCACTGTCCATGTCCAGCCCAACCGCCCAAAAAAGTCGCTGTAAAAAGCTATGGAGAAGCCTATGCCTACTACGAGTAACGCGGCGATGGTTAAATGCTGAGCCTCTTTGGGGCTAACGTAAACTTTTCCTTGAACTCGTCGGGGCTGCCCAAAGCTAACTGAGTACTCATACGAGCTGGCGTGTGGAGTATAAACTTCAGCGGTCTTCTGTTTTTGCTCGTGCACTAAAGTCATATTTGGGCAGTTGTGCGTTTCGGGCAAGCGGTGTGCACTGCAATATTGTCCTCCGCAGTATGGACAGCGAAAGGGCATAAACGTCTCTTGACCGCACTTTTGACAGTTCATGCTTAATGTGCACACTCGTTCCTTGCATAGAGCACAGAAGCGGTTTATATATTTCTCGTCAGAAACACCAAAAATCAGCCTATAGATGCTCGGAGTAAACGCTTAAAACCACCAAACCCGAAATAAAGCACACAACCAACTTGAACTGGGAGAGCAGCATCCGTTTGAAGGCTTTCAGCTTCGTCCACGCCGCAGACCTACACTTAGGTTACGCACAGTACGGCTTAGAGGTCAGAAGGCAAGACTTTGACAACGTCTTCAAAGAGATGGTGGACAAAACCATCGAGTTGAAAGCCGACTTCATGATTATCGCGGGTGATTTGTTCCATCAGGCCAGACCCTCAAACGTCACCTTAGAGAATGCGATTAAAACTTTCAAACGCCTCAAAGATGCAGGCATACCTGTTTTGACGGTTGATGGCAGCCACGATTCAGCGCCAAACTCGATTACAAGCACGATTCTGTACCCGTTGGACAGTGCAGGTTTGATTTATCATTTGCCAAGGCATGAAGGCGCGTGTTGGTATAAACCCGACTGTTGTTACGTCTATGGTGTACCAAATTTTAGGAGTAGACGGAAAACTGAAGAAGTTCTGCCCCAGTTTATGCAACAGAACCCACCGACGCCTGACGAATCTGTGAGTAATATTTTCGTGTTGCACGCTGCGGTGGACTTGCCAAGTGTTAAGCCGCCGTACATTGAAGCGGAAGTGCCTCCTGAGCTGATTCCTGACGGCTTTGGTTACTACGCTGCTGGGCACGTTCACCAACGGTTTTTGGCAAAGTTCAAAGCGGGCATTCTGGCTTACAGTGGATGCACGGAAACCGTCAGCTACGATGAAGCAAAAAACAAGAAAAGCTTCTACCACGTCAAAGTCAATGAAAAGGGCGAGTTTTCACCCGAAATCATAGAGTTACAGTCACCCCGCAAATTCATTGTTCTGGAGCAGGAATTCTCAGGCATGAACGCACACAAAATCACCGACGCCGCCGTGCAAATGGTAAAGAACGCCGACGAGGAAGGCGCCATAATCATCCCCGTGTTGAAGGGTGTTTTGCCTGCGGAAGCCAGCCGCACCGAACTGGACATTGCACACATCCGAACCGCAGCAGAAAAAGCGCTGCTTGTGCATCCAATTGTGTTGTTGAAGGAAAGTGCGGTTTCTGAGGAAATTGTCCGCTCGATTTTTGAAAGCGAGTTTAAAGATTTGAGGACGAAAGCTTTTGAGTATTTTATGCAGATTTTCAGCGACCGCTACAGCCGCGAAGAAGCAGAAAAAATAGCCCGCCACGCCATCAGCCTAATCGAGCCACTGACGCGCAAACAAGAGGAGAAAGTGAGGCAGACGCTGGAGGAACTTTTGAAGTGAAAATCGAAGTTGTCCAGCTAGAAAACATCCGCTCCCACATCAAATCTACCGTGCCCTTCACGCGCGGCTTCAACTGTCTCGTGGGCGGTTTGGGCTGCGGCAAATCCAGTGTTTTGTACAGTATTGATTTTGCGTTTTTCGGCGACCCCATAGGCAGAAGCTTCGAATATCTACTGCGTGAAGGTGCGGACTCGGCGAAGGTTATGGTGCAGTTTACTCAGAACGGCAACACGTACAAGATTACTCGCGGCATCAAACGACGCGGCAAAGGCATAAGCCAAGACCTTGAAGATCTCAAGCTGTTCCAAGACGAAACCCTCATTGCAAGCATGAACACAAGCGCGATAGCGGAGCAGTTCAAAGCCATCACAGGCTTGGATAGGGACTTGTGGCGCGAGATTGTGTGGGTCAGGCAGGAACACCTCAAGGAACTAATCGACGCTGCGCCCCGTGACAGGCAAAAACGCTTAGACGAGTTGTTTGGCTTGTCTGATTATGAGGCAGCGTGGAGCAGCATTGCCGAGTACCAGCGCGAATACGAAACCGAAAAACGCCTCCTAGAAAAAGACCCCGATGTGACGGGCAGGGAAAAGCTTGCTGCTGAGTACAACCGCGTAACCGAAGAATACACCCTCATAGAAATTGAACTGCAGAACGCGGTGGAGAAGCTTGCAGTTACAAAACGGTACTTAGAAGAGGCAGATGCCAAGCTCAAAAAGCTCGAAGAGAAAAAGCTCCTTGTTGAGGAACTGCGAAGGAAAGAAGCGCGGCTGCAAGCCAACATAGCCAACATGCAAGATACCGCAACGGGGCTGGCGCAGCGGGCGGAGGGCAAAAAAACCATACTGGAGAACCTTCGGCAGCGCCTAACCTCCATGGACACCCAAATTAAAACGTGCAGGAGCAAACTTGAGGAGGCGGGTGTGCCTTCGGACCAGCCTGTGGAAGCGTTGCGACCGTACTTGCTGGCGCTTGATGACAAAATCAGCAGTTTAAAGGCGGAGCAGGAAGCCACTTCGCGCAACATGCAAGCAGACCAGAAACGCGTCTCGCAGCTGTCCACGGAGACGGAGAATCAGTGTCCGCTGTGCCTGCAACCCCTCAACAACGAATACAAGACGGGCATGCTGCAGAGAATCCAAACCGAAAACGTACAAAGACAAACCACGATTAGGCAGTTACAGAGGGAAATCGAAACACTCCAGCAGACAAAACGCATTGCAAGTGAAGCATGCTCGAACCTGCAAATGTCCACTTCCAGAGTTGAAGACCTCAAAACACGCATACTTGAGGAAGAGAAAAGCCTCGTGGAGCTGCAAGCGGAGCTGGGAGAAAAGAAAAACGCTGACGTTGAGCTGCGAGGGCAACTGGAGGCGTTGCGGTTTGAGATTAGCAGGTTTGACATGGCGGATTTGGAGGCGGCTCGCAAGCAAAGAGAGCAAGCGTTTAGGCAGTACTACGCGGTTGAGTCGGATTTGCGGACCAAGGAAAACCGCAAAAAAGACCTCCTCAAACGGCTTGACGAAACGAAAGAGCACATTGACCACGCCATGCAGAAACTGGAGCGCATGGAAAAAATCGTGAAAACCGTCCAAGTCATCGGCGCCATCCGCGACGCCTACCGCAGCATCCAGCCTAAGCTCAGAAGCGAATTCGTCAAAGTTTTGAGGAATTTTGTGCAGCAGGTTCTCGACAGTTTGGTCGGCGGCGAAGCCCCCTTGCTTAACGTGGTTATTGATGATACGTACACGCCATATGTGAAGAGTGAAAGCGGCGCCGAAAGGGAAGTTGCGAACCTCTCAGGTGGAGAACGCACGCTGCTTGCTTTCGCATACCGCTTAGGATTGGGACAGTTAATCATGCACAGCCGGACGGGTCATGGACTTGGCATGCTGCTGCTTGATGAGCCCACGGAGAACTTGGGCACGGAAGATGGCAGCATCAACCGCCTAGCCGAAGCCATATCGCGGTTCAGGGCAATTGAGCAGATTATTGCGGTGACGCACAGCGAAGCTTTTGCTGAAAAAGCCGAACACGTTATAGTTTTGGAGAAGGAAGCGGGAATAAGCAAGGCATCCATAGCAAAAGAACACGTCTAAACCTAATAGGCTTAAGCATTACCCAGCTGGTTTAAGTGGTTTTTAGGACCCAGAGAACCATATTCCAGTACTGCCCCGCAGCGTCGTATTCAGTTTTAAAGCCGTCAAGGATTGCTTGAGCTTCCGTTGCCAGAGCAGGCTTTTCTTTGATTATTTCGTTTAGGGCAACGTAGACGGGTCTAACGTAGAGCTCCCAGTCCTCTTTTGAGGAAACAAAATGCCCCAACACTTGAAAACCTAAGTCGTGCAGTAGCTTTTGCATTTCAGGCAACGTAATGAAGCTGGCTTCAGGTGTGCCTAAGGCTTTCAGGATTTCGGCGGGGACAGGTTTTTTCAGCCAAACGGGTTCCGCCACAATCAGAACCCCGTCCTTTTTCAGCAGCGTTTTGAAGCAGTTCAAAACTTTACTTCGGTCTCCGTATATGGAGACGTCAAGCCCCAGAGAAGCCACGACAGCATATTTCTTGTTGAAGGTGTAGCCTTTGAGGTCTTGGCAGAAGTACTGAGCTTTGCCTGTGAGGTTGAGCATTTTTGCACGCAAATTGGCGTATGCAACGTAGGTTTCGAAAAGGTCGAAGCCTTCAACTTTAACGCCGAACACGCTTGCCCACAAAAGAGAGGGAAAGCCTTTGCCGCTGCCAAGGTCAACAATGGTTTTCTTCGGTTCCAGCCCAGCAAGCTTACCCGCCAAAAGCAAGGTTGTTGACGAAAGCGGGTTGAATATATCGGAGTACTTGAAAATTTCTTCGTAGAATATCGGCATAAGCGCACGTCCAGTCATGGTAAAACGGCACTATTTTCTACTAAGGGTTATATCTGTTTTTGTATTGCTGCACCAGCCAAACCCAGCCGAATTATGCCGTTTCTAGCCTTTTTGTGCCTTTTCTAGCCGTGGACTAACCAAGATTCAACCCCAGAATTAAAAACAGGGCTCAAAACGGGCGTTTCAAAAAGGAGGGGGAAGGGGTAGGCAGAAAGATAGGAAGCCTACTGTTCCTCAACCGCGTTTTCTAAGACGCCTATGCCGTCGATTTCTATGCGCACCACATCGCCGTGCTTAAGCCATTTCTGCGGTTTCATAGCCATGCCCACACCTGAAGGGGTGCCAGTGGCGATGACGTCGCAGGGCTCCAGCGTCATGACTCGGCTCAAGTGGTAGATTATCTGGTCTACGCCAAAAACCATGTCTTTTGTGGTGCCGTTTTGGCGCAAATCGCCGTTGACCCACGTGCGAATGCGCAGGTTGCCCGTGTCAGCAAGTTCGTTGCGTGTGGTTATGCAGGGTCCCGTGGGCGCGAAAGTGTCAAAGCCTTTGCCTTTGGTCCATTGCCCGTCCTTGAATTGGAAGTCTCTAGCGGAAACGTCGTTGAGGATGGTGTACCCGAAAACGTAGTTTGCAGCTTCTTCGGCTGGGACGTTTTTGGCTGTTTTGCCGATAACTATGGCAAGTTCGCCTTCATAATCCAGTTCCTTAACAAAACGTGGCTTGACGATTTTCTGGTTCGGACCAATAATTGTGGTGTGGGGTTTCATGAAAATCACGGGCGCGTCGGGAACTTTCATTTTGGTTTCGCCTGCGTGGTCAATGTAGTTCCAGCCTAAACCTATGATTTTCGGAGGAAACGCTATGGGCGCCAGCAAAGCCACCTTTTCTGTAG
>CAYGJP010000118.1:0-6714 GCA_964350175.1 uncultured Candidatus Bathyarchaeia archaeon | reverse complement strand
GCATACGTCGTCCGCGAAAAAGCAAGCATCAGCGGGCACCTGTGGATCGGCAGAAACTTGGTGCCCAGACTGATGTGCTACTCCCTTTTTTTTATGGGTGTAGTGGGAATTGAGCTTGCAATTATTGCTACTCAGTTTTTCTTCCAAGGCCAAATACCTAAGCTTGAGCTAATATATTTAGCGGCAACCAACGCCGTCGCGATGGCTTTGTTTCTTGGTGAAGGCTTTTTGCTGTGGAGAAAAAACAGACCAGAAAATCAGCGGAACGCTGACAAACATGAAAAAAGAATCAGCACTAAGGAAACTGAAGAAGAAGCTGAGTATTCAGACAGAACGTAATTTCTTTCGCTCTTTTTTAGATATAACTGTAGGCAGCTTCACGGTAGTGATGAACCCGCTGGGCTGAGTTTTTGGGGGCTTTTCATTAGATGTCTGCCGCGGTACAGTCTTGTTAGCGCTGCAATGGAAACTACATCCACTATCACGACCAAGGCAAACAAGTTGAAGCGGAATTCGGGCATGATGTAAGCTGTGGCGAGGAAAACTTTAAGGTTCAGTGCGCCAGCGTTAAAATTCATCGCCCCCATCCACAACGAAACCACCGACAACACGGCGCCTACGTAAATGGATGACTTCTGATTAATCTTAAACAGCAAAACATACATCATCGCCACCGTGGGACCATAATACGCTAACGCGCCCAAGATGCCCAGAGGCCAACCTAACGGGTTAAGCTCGGTGGCAAACCCAGTCACGTCTATGGCGTAGTAGGTTGTGGCAAGGTCAAACGCCCAACATGCCAACGCAACGCCTTGCAGAGAAAACAGAACGTTTCTTTGCTTTTCGTGGCGGTCAACTTTTTCCGCATTGACTTGTCTTCTGTTTAGCTTCAAAGCTACGGTAGCCGAAAGCGGAAGGAGGAAAATCAAGAAGTAAAGCAGCCCAAGCCAAGCGTCACCTGACCTGACCAACATGATGACGTTGAAGACCCAGATAGCCGCAATCGTGGCTAAAAAGCCTTGGGCTAAACTCTTCAGTGAGCTCGTGTTCGAATTATCCCCCTACACACTACCATTAACGGGAATATCGTGTGATTTAAGATTTGTTGCGGCTGAACTAACAATCCGAAATCTACACAGCAAATACGCAACAGCTTATAAGGAACATAGTTTACGTTGGAAACTGTTATAGGCACGTTCCACAGAAGCCTACCTGAACGCGAAAACGGAGAAAACAGCATGAACGGCAAACTCGCTCCCATAGGCGAAGGAAAAAAGATAGCCCTCATAGCCCACGACAACAAAAAAGCCGACCTCCTTGAATGGGTCAAATTCAACATAGGCACCCTGCGCAAGCATGAACTCTTCGCCACGGGCACCACAGGAGAAATCCTAGAAAAAGAACTCTGCTTAAACATCACTAAACTGCAGAGCGGCCCCTTAGGCGGCGACCAGCAAATAGGCGCACGCATAGCCGAAGGCTGCATAGATTTCCTGATTTTCTTCTGGGACCCACTGGAGCCCCAGTCACATGACCCTGACATCAAAGCTCTGCTACGCGTAGCTGCAGTGTGGAACATACCTGTAGCCTGCAACCTCGCTTCCGCTGACTTCATCATAAGCTCTCCCTTGATGGATAGAGAGTACCTGCGGAGGCTGCCCGACTACGACACCTACAGGCAACGATACAAAAACAAACAAGCTTAACGCGGCAAACCCTTTCTTTTCCGCCGAGGCAAACGTTATTAACAATCAACGTCAAACCTATGGCGGTGAACATGCTGTGAAGTCCAAGCTTCAACCGCCCATGATAATCATCAACTTTAAAACTTACTTAGAAGCCACAGGGAAAAAAGCTGTGGAACTCGCCAAACAAGCTGAAAAAGCCAGCAAAGAAACTGGTACATACATCGCTGTGGCACCCCAATTCGTCGACATCAAAGCCGTCGCCGAAGCCGTTGAACTCCCAGTTTTCGCCCAGCACATCGACCCCATAAAACCAGGCAGCAATACGGGACACGTTCTCGCCGAAGCCGTCCAGCAGGCAGGTGCCGTGGGCACTCTCATAAATCATTCGGAAAGGCAAATGAAACTCGCAGACATCGACGCCGTAATAAAAATCGCAAAAGAACATGGTCTCATAAGCTGCGTGTGCACAAGCAACCCGCCAATCAGCGCAGCCGTAGCCTACTTAACCCCCGACATCATCAGCATTGAACCACCTGAACTCATCGGAACAGGCGTCGCCGTCTCCACAGAACAACCCGAAGCCGTCACCAACACCATCAAACTCGTCCGCAAAGTCAACAACGAAGCGGTAATTCTCTGCGGCGCAGGCATAAGCCACGGCGAAGACATCAAAGTAGCCCTGAAGCTTGGAACCCAAGGCGTACTCGTCGCAAGCGCCATCGTAAAAGCCAAAGACCCTTACACGATAATCCGCGAGTTTGCAGACTCAACAAAAACACAGTAACGCTGGGAAGTTTTCGTGAAAGTTGAAGCCGAATGCGCCAGTTGCTTACTCTCCAGAGGCATGGCAGAAACCTACATGGCAACCACCAACCCTGCTCTGCGCTTCAGAGCCATGTCGGAACTCATTAAACTTTTAAACCGAGGATTCAAACCCACCGCCGTCGCAGCGGACCTTGGCACCAAACGCGACCGCTTAATACGTCAACTCACAGGCAACCCCGACCCGTATAAGCACAGCAAAAAGCTGAGCAACGAAAAAGCCTCAGAACTCATACCTTACGCCCACAAATTGGTGGAAGAAGGCTACAACCAGCAGGACAGGTTCAAAAAAGCCTGCTTATGCGCCATAGTCGGCAACATCATGGAATTTGACATCCCTGGACACAACTTTACCCTCAAAGACCTGCACAAAACAGTCAAAGATGCAGCCAAAGACCTCGTCATAGACGACGTAGACAAAGCCTACGAGCTGGCAAACAAAACAGGAAAAGTTCTCTATTTGGCAGATAACGCAGGCGAAATCGTTTTCGACGCCCTGCTTGTGGAACAGCTGAAAAACATGGGCATCCACGTTACCTACGTGGTCAAAAGCGCGCCTGTCATAAACGACGCCACCATGGAAGACGTAGCGTTCTCTGGCATGGATAAGCTTGCAGACGAAGTGCTAACCACAGGCGCAGACGCAGTAGGCTTACAGTTGAAGCTGGTTTCGCCCGAGTTTCTCAAAGTCTACGCAGACGCACCATTAATCTTCGCGAAGGGCATGGGCTACGCCGAAACCTTAACTGAGTACAAACTCAAAAAGCCGCATTTCCTCATGTTCCGCACCAAATGTCAGCCGGTCGCAAACTATTTCTGTGTCCCACGCGGCAAGAATATTGCGAAGCTGATGCCGTAAATGAACCTGCCCACCTTGAAGTTAACTCAGGAGCTTTCACGGTTTGATGAAGCCCTCAAAAAAGAGTGGCTCATAACTAATGGGCTTGGCGGCTACGCGTCCAGCACCGTTTTAGGCGTGAATACCAGAAAGTACCATGGGTTACTTGTTGCGGCGCTGCATCCGCCAGGCGACCGAACGGTTTGTCTTTCGAAACTGGATGAAGAAGTTCAAGTGGGCAACAAAGTTTACTTGCTGGGCGCCAACGAGTTTCAAGGAACCTTTTTCCCTAAAGGCTTCATACACCTCAAAGAATTCGCGGTTTCGCCGTTCCCAAAATACACCTACACCATGGGAAACATTGAGGTGCAAAAAACAGTTTTTATGCTTCAAGGAAAAAACGTTGCCATAACAGTTTACAACGTGAAAAACAGCACAAACTCTGAGGTGAACGTCAGAGTTTTTCCGCTTTTAACCTGCAGGCACTTCCACTCAGTCATAGACAAATCCGCGAAACCTTTGAACTTTACTCAGCAGCAGTCCAGCCCTCGCGAAGTGCAATTAACCTTCAACCAGCCTAAAACTGCCATAGCTATTCGGGCAACAAGTGGCGAATTTCATGAAAAACCAACCTGGATAGAGCGCCTGCGTTACCGCGAAGAGGCGATGCGTGGAGAAAGCAGCACCGAGGACTGTTATCAACCTGGTTATTACGAAGTAAATGTTCCAAAGAACAGCGAAGAAAAGTTTGCCATCACTGCAACGGCAGACGAGAGCAGCCAGCGAAACTTCCAAACTTTAGGCGCAATCGGCACTGACATATCCGATATTGACAGTTTGTTTAAACGAGAAATTGAGCAACGCAACTCCCTTGTGGCTAATTTTTACGATGCCCATCCTGCAGTGTCCCATAGTGACTGGTTAAGCTGGCTTCTTTTGGCTGCAGACTCCTTCATAGTCAAAGGCTCAGACAACAAAAGAAGCGTCATAGCGGGGTATCACTGGTTTGAATCTTGGGGCAGAGACACCTTCATCTCCCTGCCTGGTTTGATGTTGGTAACTGGCAGGTTTGATGACGCCAGAAACGTGCTCGCCAATTTTAATGCGCACTGCGAGAAGGGTTTGATTCCGAACTTCTTGGCAGACCAGACTGGGCAAGCTGCGTACAACACGGTTGACGCCACGTTATGGTATGTTAACGCGGTTTTGCAGTACCTCAAGTACACAGGCGACTTTGAATTCGTTCGCAGTCAGCTTTGGAACAACCTTAAGAGCATTATTGAACAACACGTGGAGGGCACAAGCTTTGGGATACACTTAGATAGTGACGGGTTGCTTGCGCATGGCGAGCGGCTCACGTGGATGGACGCCGAAGTAGAAGGCAAAGCAGTCACACCCCGAGCAGGAAAAGCCGTGGAGATTCAAGCATTATGGTACAACGCGTTGAAGAGTGGGCAACTGCTGGCTGAACGGTTTAGCGAAAAAAGTATAGCAGAAAACTATGGGGAAATTGCAGAAAAATGCAGAAAAAGTTTCGGCAAGAAGTTCTGGAACAACCAAAGAAACTGCCTGTTTGATGTGGTGGGAGCGTTTGGTGTGGATGCTTCTTTTCGCCCTAACCAGATTTTCGCCGTGGCATTAGATTTCACGATGCTTAACCCCGAAGAAGAAAGAAAAATCGTTGACGCCGTTCAACGTGAACTCGTGACGCCTTATGGTTTGCGAACCCTAGAACGAAGCGACCCCCAGTACAAAAAAACGTGTTTCGGCACCAGACAAAACAGAGACAGCGCATATCATAATGGCACGGTTTGGCCTTGGCTACTTGGACCTTTCATGACCGCATTTCGCAAAACCAAAGGCTACGCCGACCAAAACTCAAAGTTAGCAATTAGTAGCTTCACGTGGCCGCTATTCACAAGGCACATCGCGCAGGCTGGGTTGGGAACTTTAAGTGAAATTTTTGACGGCGACCAACCACACACGCCAAGGGGTTGTATTGCGCAGGCGTGGAGTGTAGCTGAGCCTTTGCGGGCTTATGTGGAGGATGCCCTGCAGCTTAAGCCGAAATATGAAAAAGAAGTTTTAGGTTTTTAATGTTCGATGGTTTTTTTGAGTTCTGCCGCTGCGGTTTCAGGTGGAATTGTGTTGATGTAGACGCCTGTGCTCTTCTCGAAACCTGCCCAAATGGCTAACTTGGGGTAGACTTCAAGGTGCCAGTGGTAATAATCACTTGCGTCTTTGTTTATGGCTAAGTGGAAGCCGTAGTTATAGGGTGGGTCATTCACCAAATCCTTCAAACCTGTCAAGGATGCTTTTAGTATTTCTGCGAATGCTTCGGTTTCTGCCTGAGTGAGGTCGAGGAAGTGGGGGGCGTGGCGTTTGGGGATTATCCAGAACCCCATAGGGTAAATGCTGGCGTAAGGCGCAAAAACCGTGAAGTGCTCGTTTTCTGTTATGAATCGGGGTGTTTGTGATTCTTGTTTTCTGAGGTCGCAGAATACGCAGCTTTTGTGTTGGTTGTAGTAGTTTTTGCTTGCTGCCATTTCATCGTTTACCAGTTTGGGAATGAACGGGGTTGCGATTATTTGGCTGTGCGCATGCGAAAGGGACGCTCCTGCTTCTAAGCCGTGGTTACGGAAAATCTGCAAGTATTTCACGTAAGGTTTTGTTGATAATTCGCTGAGGCGGTCTTTGTAGGCGTTTATCAGGTGGATAAGCTGAGGTATTTGCGCGTTTGCGGGGTGCTCGGTGTGGTTGGGAGATTCAACGAGGACTTCATGATGCCCAATGGCGTAGCCGAAGCTACCGCTTTTCATTATTTGTTCCGTGTCCGATGGTTCTTTTGGCGGTGAGAAAGCGGGGAAAAGGTTTGGTATACATCGGATGACCCAGTTTTTGAGGCGAAAGTCATCTTGTTCTTTGTCTTTTCGTATTCCATCACCCGCGGGCAAGTAAACTAACACAGCGGGAGGTGTCATGTTTTCGTTGCCCGGGCAAAGTGGACAGGAAACGGATTTGCCCTGTTCATTTTTCTGTTTAGCAAAATCTGTGGGTCTTCTAGCTCGTTCAGTGGCAACTACAACCCAGCGGTCTAAGAGATAGTCTTTTCTGAGTTCATTGTAAGGCATTTTAGGTTGAGGCTCCTTGCAAAGTAATTTAGCGTAAGGGGCATTTTAGCGTTTCCAAAAGAGGTATCTATGCTTTAACAGTTACGGACATCGTTGTTTGCCTCTGAATGATTTTTCACATATTTGGAGATAAAAAATCTGCCACCCGTGATAGGGACCCTACGTTTTTGCCTACCCCTTCCCCTCTACGCTTTTCCAGTTTCAACGTGGTTTTGGATTGAAAATTAATGTCTCT
>CAYGJP010000117.1:0-6770 GCA_964350175.1 uncultured Candidatus Bathyarchaeia archaeon | reverse complement strand
TTTTGGCTATAAGTCCATTTATGGCAAGCTTGCAAACCGCTACTGCACATACCCCCCCACAGGAAATTCCAACATACGCATATCTTGTTATTTCACCTAATCCTATAGGTGTAGGTCAACCAATGTTCGTTGTAATGTGGCTTCACGGAGCTCCACCAACGGCAGTTGGAATCGCTGGCGACAGATGGCACGACTTCACACTTGAAATCACGAAGCCTGACGGAACAATGCAAACCCTAGGTCCGTACGTATCTGACCCGACTGGATCAACGTTTGCTCTATACACCCCTGATCAAGTAGGTACCTACAACTTTGTGTTCAAGTACTCAGGACAAGTGCTGACACTGGTCAATCCAACCAATGGAGAAGTAGCCAATGTTGCCGACCTCACACGATGGGGTAGCGATGCCTTCATAGGCGACACTTTCCTGCCCAGCAGCGCATCAGCAACCCTGACAGTGCAGGCAGACCCTATAGCGAAAATCCCTGACTATGGCCTCCCAACAAACTACTGGACCTTCCCCATTGAAGGACAGAACTCTGCTTGGGCTACAGTGACTTCACAATGGCTAAGCGGCGCATATCTTGGATGGGTAAACCCTAACCAACAGAACCTTTGGCAAAAAGACGGCGTTGCACCTAACAGTGCACACATCATGTGGACACGACCTATTGAATTAGGTGGTATCGTCGGAGGAAGCAGTGCCATAACTGGCGTAGGTTTCTATTCTGGCGGTTCATATGAAGGCAGATTTGGCAACGCAATAATTATGGCTGGAAGACTCTATTACGCAGAACCTTTAGGTCACGCTGCAACTGGCGGAGGCTACACATGTGTTGACTTACGCACTGGTGAAGTTATTTGGCACAGCGACGAAATTGGTGTTGCCGGCGGCGCCGCAGTACCGACTATGGGTCAATTGTATGATTATGAATCGATGAATCAGCACGGTGTTGTTGGTGGTACACTATGGTCCATTGCTGGTACTACATGGAAGGCATATGACGCATACACAGGTAAACTGATGTACACTTTAACCGATGTTCCATCAGGCAGAGAAGTGTACACTAGCCAAGGTGAAATTGTGCGCTATGTTCTCAACTATAACGTAGCAACAAAGAAAGGCTCTATCGCGTTGTGGAACAATGTTGCTGAGCAGCAGGGACTACATGGTGCACTTGGAACTGGCAGCAGCGCTTATCAGTGGAGACCAAACGGCAAAACCGTAAACATGTCTAAAGCCTATTCATGGAACGTATCCATAAACTATGACTTAACAGGACTAGCAGCACCCGCAATTGTTTCAGTTATCCCTGGCGACGTAATAATTGGCTCAAGCACCTCATTTGCATGGCTGGGCGGCATAATACAAGAGTCTCCTGCAAGAATAACGATGTGGGCAATAAGCGACAGGAACGACGGGACAAGAGGTCAACTACTCTGGAAACAAGAATATCATCCACCAAATGCTTACGTGACTCCATATATGGGTCCAGTGGATCCAACAAGCCGAGTGTTTGGCATCACTTACATTGAAACTATGGACTGGTACGGCTACAGTGTTGACACAGGCGAACAGCTATGGGGACCATCAACAGGCGTTGAAAACGACTTTAGTTACTATGGCGGTGGCAGAGGCGGTGGTCAGCTAGGCTTTGTTGCTTATGGTAATCTTTACACGCAAGGCTTCGGTGGCGAACTCATCTGCTACTCTATGACGACTGGAAACGTGATGTGGCGATACGCTAACACAAACAGCGGAGACGAAACAGTTTGGGGCAACTACCCAATATTCGTAGCCGCAATTGCAGACGGCAAAGTCTACGCATTCAACAACGAACACTCACCCAACTACCCACTATACAAAGGTGAGCGCGTACGCTGCATTGACGCTTTCACTGGCGAAGAAAAATGGAGTATGCTTGGCTGGGCTGGTCAAGCTGGAGGTCCAGGTACATCAACTGGTATTCTTGCGGACGGCACCCTAGTGTACTACAACTACTACGACAACCAACTATACGCAGTCGGCAAAGGCCCAAGTGCAGTAACTGTTGACGCACCATTAACTGCTGTAACTGCAGGTCAATCCATAGTCATTCGAGGTACCGTAACTGACATCAGTGGAGGCGCTAAACAGCTAGTGGCAGACGGCAAATTCAACATTGTACCCGCAGTAGCCGACGCAAACATGGTTGAATGGATGGAATTCCTATACATGCAAAAACCAATGCCTAATGCTAACGGTGTGCAAGTGAAATTGACTGCCATAGATGCAAGCGGTAACTCCATCAGCATCGGCACAGTGACAAGCGACGCAAGCGGCAACTACGCCACCATGTGGACTCCGCCAACGGCTAGTCAATACAAAATCGTCGCAGCCTTCGAAGGATCCGACTCTTACTGGCCCTCATCTGCAGAAACCGCAGTAGGCGTATCCGCAGCGGCAACTAATGGAACTGAAGAAGCACCAGCATCGACGACCGACATAGTGATAATAGTTGCGGTCATTATCGCCATCCTCATCGGCTTAGTCAACCTGTTAGCTCTGAGAAAACGGTAAATTTCCCCACCTTTTCTTTTTTTGTTTTTCTTTAAATAGCACTTACGGTTCTGTTTTTTTATTTCTGTGCCTTATTTTTAGGGTTTTTTGTTTCAAAGTTGTAACAAGTGGTACTGATTACAAACACTTAAAACTCTTTGGAAAAGAATCTATGAACCGTAAAATAAAGGAGAGAAAATAATGAAAATTCAGAAAAACAAAACATTAGTAATACTCGCTTTGATTCTGATTTTGACAATGGCTACCTCTGTAATATTCGTGTCAACTGCATACGCACATACCCCTCCACAGAACATTCAGACTTTTGCCTACCTCACCGCTGCACCTAACCCAATAGGCGTAGGTCAAAACGTGATTATCTACATGTGGCTTGACAAGGCTCCGCCGACAGCCTCCGGCGCTTACGGTGACCGCTGGAAAGGCTTCTCCCTATCCATTACAAAACCTGACGGAACAACCGAAACCAAAGGACCCTACACATCTGACCCTGTTGGTTTCGCATGGATCATCTACGTCCCCACTGAAGTCGGACAATACCAGCTCAAATTCGATTTCCCTGGACAGACTCTAGCAGGCGAAAACCTTGACCCATTCAGCTTCTTTGGAGGCCAAGAATACATTGGCGACTATTATAAGCCCAGCAACAGCGTAGCATCCTTCACAGTACAGCAAGCACAAATCACGCCTTACCCTACAGCTGAACAGCCCAC
The DNA here is from genome assembly GCA_964350175.1 of uncultured Candidatus Bathyarchaeia archaeon. Classification (GTDB taxonomy): domain Archaea; phylum Thermoproteota; class Bathyarchaeia; order Bathyarchaeales; family Bathycorpusculaceae; genus JADGNF01. The sequence continues at coordinate 3,499 of CAYGJP010000117.1, read as the reverse complement.
AGGCTACTGGAACCGCCCCATCAACCCCGAAAACCGCGAGTGGACCTCATTTTCTGGAAACTGGTTGGCTACTCCTATGAACCACTTTGCTGCTTACACCGCAGGACCTGAAACCGCCCACATACTCAGGACCAAACCCATAACTTTCGGTGGTCTCGTCGGAGGCCAATTTGATGACACTTCGTACCACGACGGCGACGCATACGAAGGCAAATGGTTCCCACCCGTAATAATCAACGGCGTACTCTACTACGACAAATACCCCTCAAACTTCGGCATAAATGGCTACTACGCTGTGGATTTGCGCACTGGCGAAGAAATATACTACAATAACAACACCCGAATAAACTTTGGTCAAATATACCGCTACGACACCCCTAACCAGCATGGCGCCTTTGCGTATCTGTGGAGCGTTATCGGCGGCGGCTTCTTTGGACCACCAACCACAACATGGGTCTGCTATGACGCTTTCTCAGGCGATAAATGGTACACTATTTTGAATGCCCCTCCAGCACCCTTCGCTTTCACCTCAACACCACAAATAACATACGGTGCAGATGGAAGCATACTGATACCCCAACTTGACGCCGTAAACCACCGACTATCCCTGTGGAACACATCTGCCATACCTGCCCTGCTAGGTGGTGCAACAGGCTCTAACTATTGGACCTGGAGACCCTACAACAAGGTTGTCGATGCAGCAACAGGCTACTCATGGAACGTTTCAATACCTGTAGACGTAACAGGTGGCATAAGTTTTGTCTTTCCAGACAAAGTGATAGTTTCCTCAGGCTTAGGCATGGGCGGCGCAGGCTTCACCTTCATTGAAACGATGAACTACACCATCTGGGCTTTAAGCATGAAACCTGGCGAACAAGGCAAACTGCTGTGGAAGCAAACCTACAACCTGCCGCCCGGCGCAACATCTGGAGTAACCCTAAACATGGGACCTGCAAGTGCAGAAGACGGCGTTTTCACCATCCGCTCTTCCCAGACCATGGAGTGGTGGGGCTTCAGCCTTGACGATGGTCGCTATATGTGGGGACCAACTGCGCCTCAAGTAGCTTGGGACAGCCTCGTGGGCACACAAGGCTACATTGCATACGGTAAACTGTACGCTGGTGGCTATGGTGGTATACTCTACTGCTACGACATCCAAACTGGCAATCGTCTATGGACATACAGGCTTGCTGACCCCTACTATCTGGAAGCAAAATGGGGCGGCAACTACAACGTTGCCAACATGCTCTTCGCTGACGGCAAAGTCTACCTGTTCTCAGGTGAACACTCACCCGACGACCCCAAAGAACGCGGTTCTTTGCTGCGCTGTGTTGACGCACAGAACGGACAGGAACTGTGGACTATACCCTTCTATGACCCCAGCTGGGCAACGAACCCCGCAATAGCAGACGGCGTAATAGTGCACTTCAATGCGTATGACAACCAAATCTATGCCTTCGGTAAGGGTGAATCTGCTACCACGGTTTCAGCCCCACAAGTCGTAGTGCCACAGGGAACTTCAGTGATGATAACTGGCACAGTGACTGACCAATCTGCAGGCGCCAAGGGCACTCCGGCAATTGCTGACGCTGACATGAGCCCATGGATGGAATACCTATACTACCAACAGCCTATGCCAAACAACGCTAAAGGTGTCCCAGTGAAGCTAAGCGCCATAGACGCAAGCGGCAACACCCTCAGCATCGGCACAGCAGCAAGTGACGCAAGCGGCAACTACGCCACCATGTGGACTCCGCCATCTGATGGTCAATTCAAAATTGTCGCAGAATTCGAAGGATCCAAAGCTTACTGGTCCTCGTTTGCACAGACCTCTTTAGGCGTATCTGCCTCTGGAACCGCCGAAGAACCAGCCTCAACCATAAGCACCGTAGACATAGCCATAATCGCAGTCGTCTTCATAGCTATCCTCATCGGCATAGTCAACTTGATGTTCGCCAGAAAGACACACAAGTAAACCAAAATCCTTTCCCTTTTTTATTCTTTTTTTTGTTTTCTAAAACAAGCGCTCTGGTTATTCATAAAAAAAGAAAACGTATACCTATTTTGAAGTCAAAATCTTGAAGCCCTGCTTCAAAACTTTCAAAGGTCCAACCTTTCTAGTTTTCCAGAGAATCCGTTTAGGTGATCTGGTGAATTCTTTGTGGAAGCGCCGTTGAATTTCGGTGAGTTTTTTGAAGTCAAACTCGTCTGTTTTAGCGGCAAGCAAGAAATCGTCCAGCTTGTCGTAGTTGCCGCTTTGCAGGATTTCTTCGTAGAGGCTGCTGTCTGGGTAGGCGATGAAGATGTTGAATTGGCACAGGTCAGGGTTGAGTTTCTTGGCGAACTTGAGCGTGGCTTCCATGTCCTGTAGTGTTTCGGTGGGTACGCCTAAGATGAAGCTGCACGCGATTTGTATGCACTCTTTGCGGCACATCTTGAATGCTTGCTCTGTTTGTTCTAACGTGATGTTCTTGTTAATTCTCTCTAAAATGCGTGGTGAGCCTGATTCGACGCCGAACCAGATGGTTTTGCATCCTGCCTCCCGCATCTTCACCAGAAGCTCACGCGAAATCATGTCCGCGCGGGTGTCACAAATCCACTGGATGTCTAGCTTTTCTTGTTTCATGAGTTCGCAGAGTTCCAGAGTTTCTCTTTTTCGGATGGTAAAGTTGTCGTTGATGAAGTAGATGCCTTTTGAGCCGTACTTGTCTTTCATGTACTTGATTTCTTCTACGACTCGTTTTGGGCTAAAGAAGCGGCAGGACGGTCCCCACATTTTGCGGGTTTCGCAGAAGGCACAGTTAAACGGGCACCCGCGGATTATGCTCATGATGTCCACAGGTTCCACGTCGAGGAACTCCATTTTTCTCTCGTAGAGGTTCATGGGTAGTAGGTGTCTTGCGGGAAAAGGAATCTCATCGAGGTTGCTGATGAATTTGGGCGTGTTCTTTAGTATTGTGTCGCCTCGTTTGTAGGCGATGCCTGCGATTGCGCCGAGAACAATTTCTTTTTCGCCTTTTATGATGTACGTGGCTAGCTCCACCATGGCGCGTTCGCCTTCGCCCATAACAACGTAGTCGATTTGGGGGTGCTGGAGCATACTGTCAGGTACGTAGCTGGGGTGCCATCCGCCGACCACGATTTTGCAGGAAGGTGCAACCTCTTTGATGGCGGCGGCGGTTTCGACACATTTATTGTAAGTTGAAGAACTGCAAGTCATCCCCACTATTTCGGGGTTTAGCTGCTTAACCAGCTGTTTAACTTCGTCTATGGGTTTTTTGAGTAGGTAGTTGTCGAGGACTTGCACTTCAAAGCCTGCTTTCTCCAACGCCGCAGCAACATAGGACAATCCTAGGGGTGGAAATTTTCTGCCCAAGTACCATGGCGCGTTCTCGGACGGAGCGGTGGTCATCAATAAAATCAAACTGTGCTTCTCCTCGTTAGCTTGTTTTTCTCCATTGCCCATAGAGTTAGTGATACTCTTGTCCGCCAAAATATA
>CAYGJP010000116.1:0-6850 GCA_964350175.1 uncultured Candidatus Bathyarchaeia archaeon | reverse complement strand
TAAGCCTATTTTAGCGGTTTTTAGCAATTAATATAGAAATTGCGCCTAAGGTCTAGTGATGAAAGGGCTGAGCTAGAGGCAGCAGCCGGAGGAAAACCGCTTAAACAAATAATCAACGGGTTATTTGACGCGGTAGACCCAGACAAGCAGATTGAGAAAGCAAAGCAGCTTTTCAAAACTGCCACTCCAACCCCTGAGCAGGTTAAGAAGGCTTCTGCCGAATTGGTTAAAAGCGCCTGCGCCCTGTTTGATACGCCCTTGTTCAGGAACACTCTTGTAGAAGTTAAGCAGAGAAACGAGCAAACCATCGACACAACAAGCATTGACCGTGTGACTTTTGCGGGTCATGACCCTCTAGCGGCTGAAAAGGCACGGTTGACAATCAATTCGTTTAAGAACTTTATAGAACAGAACAAGGATGAGCTAACAGCACTGCAGATTATTTACAGTCGACCGTACGGACAGAGGCATTTGACTTATGAGGCAATTAAGGAGTTGGCTGACGCCATCAAGAAGCCGCCGTATAATTTGACTCCTGAGCTTGTCTGGTTAGCTTATCAGCAACTGGAAAAATCAAAGGTTAAAGACGCGGGACCCCAAAAGCTCTTGACAAACATCGTTTCCCTGGTACGTTTCGCCACTGGCAAAGCAGATGTACTGGAGCCTTTTGGCACCTTGGTAGATTACCGATTTAACAACTGGCTCATCAAACAAGGAGTCCTAGGCAAACACTTCACACCCGAACAAGAAGAATGGCTAAACATGATAAAAGCACACATAACCACCTCCCTAACCGTTACCTTGGACGATTTAGAGAATGTGCCGTTTAACCAGAAAGGCGGAGCAGTCAAAGCCTATCAACTATTCGGAAAAGAACTAAACAGAACACTCGAAGAACTAAACACGGTGCTAACAAAGTGACAAAACAGGAGAATGGTTCATCAATACCTGAAAGCTGGAAATGGACAACTGTTGGCGAGATTTATGATGTCGTTGGAGGAGGTACTCCTTCGACTGGCAAACCTGAATATTGGAATGGAGACATTCCATGGATTACAAGCGCAGACATAGTTGGATTGAATAACATATCTCCGAGAAAATACATAACACGCAGCGGGGTTCAAAATTCAGCCACTAACATGGTTCCCGAAAAAAGCATAATCGTTGTCACAAGAGTTGGTCTAGGAAAACTTGGGATAGCTAAGACAAAAATTTGTTTTAGTCAGGACTGCCACGCATTGATAGGCAATAATTCGTTAGTTGCCCCTGAATACTCACTATATTACCTATCGACAGCAGTCAAGGAATTTAAGTACAAGAATAGAGGCACCACAATTTCAGGAGTGACAAAAAAACAACTCTGCCAACTCCCTTTTCCGCTCCCTCCTTTTAACGAGCAAATGAGGATTTTTTCCAAGGTTGAGGAGCTTTTTTCTTTTCTCGACGCAGGCACAGAGTCGCTTCGCAAAGTTCAAGCGCAGTTGAAGCGTTACCGCCAAGCAGTCCTGAAGCACGCTTTTGAGGGGAAGCTGACTGAGGAATGGCGGAAAAACCACAAAGCCCAGACCAATCCCGTCAAAAACCTGCAAGGTAAAACTGAGGGAGATATGAAAGTCAGACGGGATGTTCCAGAAAACGTAGAAATGCCCGAGGATTTGAAACAAATAACCTTGCCTGAAAGTTGGGGTTTATTCTCAGTTGCTTATCTATTAAGGACTGGGGTTTTCGTAGACGTTAAGGATGGAAATCACGGAAGTAACCATCCAAAAGGCGAAGACTTCACAAATGATGGACTTCCGTTTATTACTGCGTCTCAGGTAATGGATTTTGAAATAGATTACACAAATGCACCAAAATTGAAGGGTAAACCACTCGAAAAACTCAAGGTGGGCTTTTCTCATCCAGGTGATGTTGTTCTATCTCATAAGGGAACTGTTGGAAGAGTAAGCGTCTGTAAGCAAGAATGCATACTTTCCCCTCAAACTACTTACTATAGAGTCCATGAAGACATGGTTGATAGAAACTTCTTAGCGTACTTTTTTGCATCCCCCATTTTTCAGGATCAGTTGGCATCTGTGAAATCTCAAACTACACGAGACTTCGTAAGCATATCAAAACAATATACCATGTTTGTAGTAGTGCCCTCGATCCTGGAACAAAAAGAGATCGTTAAGGAACTTGAGAATAGACTGCAAATTTTCCGAGGCGCCAAGAAGAGTATTGTTGAAAACTTGTTGAGATCTCAGCGATTAAGGCAGAGCATCTTGAAAAGCGCTTTTGAGGGAGGGCTTGTTTCTCAGAATCCCAATGATGAGCCTGTTGAGCAATTGTTAGAGCGTATAAGAATTGATCACAGGCAGCCCAAGGCTGAAGGTTCGGGAGTTTACGATCATAAAAAACCTAAAGTTGATGAACAAGCGGAGTTATCGAGTTATGTCAAATGAATCAGCGTCAATAGTCCAGAGAGTCTGGAATTACTGCCATGTACTAAGGGATGATGGCGTAAGCTATGGTGATTATGTAGAACAGCTAACCTATCTGCTCTTCTTGAAAATGGCTGATGAGCAAACAAAGCCCCCATTCAACAAACCCTCAACCATACCTAAAGGCTTTGATTGGCAGAGTCTAACCTCAAAAGATGGTCCAGAACTGGAAGTGCATTATCGTCATTTGTTGGAGTCTTTAGGTAAAGAGAAGGGCATGTTAGGTGTTATCTTCCGTAAATCCCAAAACAAAATTCAGGACCCTGCCAAACTCAAACGTTTAACTGAACTTATCAATCAGGAAGTATGGACTGGTTTAGATATTGATGTGAAAGGGGAAATTTATGAGGGGTTGCTGCAGAAGAACGCGGAAGACATCAAAAGTGGCGCTGGACAATACTTTACTCCAAGAGCATTAATCAAAGCCATAATAGATGTGATGAACCCCGAACCGGGCATGACGATAATTGATCCTGCCTGCGGCACAGGCGGCTTCATAACAGCAACCCACGACTATTTGTCTAAACATTATCAATTGGACGTGGAGCAGAAACGATTCCTCAAGCTTAAAACCTTCAGCGGAAAAGACCTTGTTGACAGCGTAGCCCGCCTATGCGCCATGAACCTATACTTGCACGGCATCGGCGGCGAAGAAAGCCCAATAGAAGTTGGCGACTCACTAATCAGCGACCCCGGCACACGCTACGATGTGGTTATGACTAATCCGCCCTTTGGCAAAAAAAGCAGCGTAACCATAATGAACGGAGAAGGCAAAACCGACAAAGAAGCCCTAACCTACGAACGCCAAGATTTTTGGGCAACAACCAGCAACAAACAACTCAACTTCCTCCAACACGTCAAAACACTCCTAAAAATCAACGGCAAAGCCGCCATAGTTGTCCCCGACAACGTCCTCTTTGAAGGCGGCGCAGGCGAAACCGTTAGACGCAAAATACTCCACGAATGCGACGTCCACACACTCTTGCGCCTCCCAACAGGTGTATTCTACGCTCAAGGCGTAAAAGCAAACGTCCTCTTCTTCGACCGCAAACCCGCCAGCGAAACGCCTTGGACAGAAAAACTCTGGATATACGACCTACGCACAAACCAACACTTCACACTAAAAACAAACATGCTAAGCTACGCGGACCTGCAAGACTTCACAAAATGCTACAACACACAAAACCGCCACGACCGCAAACCAACAGACCACTTCAAACCCTTCACATACCAAGAACTCACCCAACGCGACAAAGCCAACCTAGACATCTTCTGGCTCAAAGACGAAAGCCTAGAAGACACAGAAAACCTACCCCCACCAGACATCATCGCACAAGAAATCACAGAAAACCTCCAAAACGCCCTCGAACAATTCAACACCATAACCGAAAACCTAAAACCAACCTAACCAAACCCAACCCAGCTACTGAAATCTTAAATACGGGACAATTGTAAACCTTTTACTTACCAAACTATGACCTAGAAGATGATGAATGTGGAACCCCTAACTAAACGTTCAGTTCAACTCCTCAAAATGCTCTACGACAGAGGAAAATCAACAAACACCTACACCCTGCGAGTAAAACAAGACGAACTCTCCAAACAACTGGGCATAAGCCGCCAAGCCCTCAACGTGCACCTAAGAAAACTCAAAGGCACAGGCTACATACGCACAGGCAGAGGCTTCATAGACGTCACTGAAAGAGGACTCAACGCCCTAGGCGTCTCAACCACACCAGCATTCATACTCATCAAAGTATCCCCAGTCAAAAGAATCCAAGTCTACGACAAAATCCGGGAACTCGCAGTCGCACGAGCCTTCCGCATAGCAGGCGACGTAGACGCCCTCATCATTGTTGAACGAGAAAACATGGATGAAACCCTCAAAAAACTCTACACCGTAGACGGCATCGAAGACACCCGCAGCTACGTCACCATCGAAGTTATAAAGTAAACCTCCTAGTCATCAACTAGGAGCCTTCCTCTTTTTGAAACTCTACGAACACGAAGCAAAAGACATTCTCAGAAATTATGCAGTGCCAACCCCAAAAGTCACAACAGCCACAAATAGCCAGCAAGCACGCCAAGCCACAGAAGACCTGAAGTTGCCCGTTGCGGTTAAAGCCCAAGTGCTTGTGGCAGGCAGAGGCAAAGCAGGCGGCATACTATTTGCCGACTCGGCGAAACAAGCAGTAGAAGCCGCCCAAAAACTTTTTGAAACAAAAATAAAGGGCGCAGCCGTTAGGCAAGTTCTGGTTGAAGAGAAACTCTCCATCAAAAAAGAACTGTACTTCGCAATAACCATCGATAGGCTCAACCGATGCTACACCGCCATGGCTTCCCAAACAGGCGGTGTCGACATCGAACAACTCGCCGACCAGTCGCCAGAAAAAATTTTGAAAACCCCAATAAAACCGCACCTTGGCTTCCGCATTTTCCATGCAAGGCAAATTGCCAAAAAACTCGGCTACAACGGCAACCAAATGCAAGAACTCGCAGAAATCTTCAAAAAACTTTACCGCGCAGCAATGGACTATGACGCCCAACTTATCGAAGCAAACCCCCTCGCCGAAACAACCGACGGAAAATTCGTCGCAGCAGACGTCCGCATCATAATAGACGACAACGCCCTCTACCGACACCCAGAATACCTGAAAAAACAGATAGAAGAGCCAAGAGACCTCACAGAGCAAGAGCATGAAGCGTTGAAAAGAGGCTTGGACTTTGTTAACCTCGACGGAGATATAGGTGTGGTCGGCAACGGCGCAGGCTTGGTCATGGCAACGCTGGACCTGATTAACTTTTACGGCGGCAAACCCGCCAACTTCCTAGATTTAGGCGGCGGTGCAACCACAAAAAAAATCAAAACCGCACTAGAAATCGTTCTATCGAACCCGCAAGTTAAAGTCGCATTCGTAAACATTCTAGGCGGGATAACACACTGCGACGACGTAGCCCACGCCATCGTAGAAGTGAAAACGAAAACCAAAAACCCCAAGCACATAGTTGTCAGGCTTGTGGGCACAAACGAGCGGGAAGGACAACAAGTTCTCGCAGACGCCGCCATTCACACCTTCGACACCATGGAAGACGCCGCACAAAAAGCTGTAAACTTCGCAAAGGAGGCGCCGTAAACGGGCGTAATCCTTAACTCGGACACGCGGGCAATCGTTCAGGGCATAACAGGAACCCAAGGCAGCTTCCACACCAAACTCATGCTCCAATACGGCACCAACATAGTGGCGGGAACCAGCCCAAGCAAAGGCGGAACAACAGTCCACGGTTTACCCGTTTACGACACCGTCGAAGAAGCCCAAAAGCGGCACGCGGCAAACGCCTCCATAATTTTCGTGCCCGCACCCTACGCGACAGATGCCGCTCTTGAAGCACTGGAAAACGGAATCAAAACCGTCGTGGTTATAACCGAACACATCCCAATCAAAGATGCCATAGACCTGATGGCGCACGCCAAAACAGTTGGCGTAACAGTAATCGGACCCAACACACCTGGCGTAATAACCCCTGAAAAATGCAAACTCGGCATCCTGCCCTCGCACGTCTTCACCCACGGCAATGTAGGCATAGCCTCCAGAAGTGGCACCTTAACCTACGAAATAGCCTCCGACTTAACCAAGGCAGGCATCGGACAATCCAGCTGCATTGGACTTGGCGGCGACCCCGTAACAGGCTTAAACTTCATCGACGCGATAGAACTGTTCCGAGACGATGCCGAAACAGCAGCGGTGGCGTTAATCGGTGAAATTGGCGGCAACCTCGAAGAATTAGCCGCAGAATACCTAACCAAAGAAGATTACCCCAAGCCTGTAGTTGCTTACATAGCTGGGCGATTTGCGCCTCCAGAGAAGCGCATGGGGCACGCAGGCGCCATAATCATGGGCAAAACAGGAACTGCAGAGAGCAAAACCGCATCTTTCGAAGCTGCATGTGTGGCAGTAGCTAAAACACCTGGCGATGTGGCGAAGCTGCTTGCGAAGGCGCTGGGCAAATGAGGATACGCGGTTGTTTGGTGGTTGTGAGGCAAAAGGTATATTTGACAGAGAGCCATCTGAGTCTTAATCCCTAACGGAAGGTTACTTAATGCCGATATTAGATCCAGTTAAGAAAGCGATTGCTCAGAAAGCACGGTTACACATGAAAATCTGCAGGGACTGCGGAGCCAGAAACGCTGCGACGGCAACAAAATGCAGAAAGTGCCATGGCAAAAACCTGCGGTGGAAGAAGAGAGAACTAGTAAAGTAATCTTTTCTTATTTTGTTGTTTGTTTTCTGTTTTCTTGTTGGTTAGTGTTGAGTTTGTTTTTTTGTTTAGTTGTTGTTGTGGGGTGGTTTGGTGTTTCACAACTTCTT
>CAYGJP010000115.1:0-7032 GCA_964350175.1 uncultured Candidatus Bathyarchaeia archaeon | reverse complement strand
GTCCTAGCAACATAATCAGCCGGCAGCGGCAACTGTACACTGTCCGAGACACGTACCCACTGTCCAGCCGCATTTTTAACCTCTATGTAGGGTGCGGGAGCAATTTGTGTACCATTTGGCACAAGCCCTTTTGCAGCTGCCTCATCAAACTGGGCAATCCAGTTGTAATAATCGTTAGCAACACCCCAATCAACCATTCCGTTGATTACGAGCTTAATTTTCGACGCATTTGATAAATCTCCCAGATCTATCGTCAACTGATTCCAGGTTATATTGTTCCATGATGGACTTTTGAGTCCACTATGTCCAGGTGTGAAAACGCCATCCAGAGTGGATAATTTAGACAGAACATTTTCGCCTTTTTCGTTGACGGCGGAAATTGGCGTTTTAACATTATTTTTGCTCACAGTATAAAGATGATCACTAAAAGCAGGGTTCAGGTAACTCATCAAAGTCGCGTAAACATCTGAATTCGATGAGTGATCAACAACTAACATGTAAGCCGCATCTAGGTAAAACAGTTCGTTCCATTGCTGAAGAAGATTCACAGAATAATAACTGCTATTCCCTAATTGCTTCACCTGTACTTGCTTTGCGTCTAGCTTGGCGTGGTCCCATGGGTTACCGCCCAAGAATACTATAGATCCTTTTTCAGTCATGTACCCTGTGTAGCCTAGCCAGCCGCCATTTGAGATGTCAGCAACATAAACATAGCTGGTTCCGTTCCAGAAATATACTGAAGGACAAGAGGAGCCAGGGTTGTAATTAGCTGTAATTGATGTTCTAGTTGTCAAAGTAATCCTCCTCGCAAGGCTTGTGCTTCCGTCATCCCAGTTAATCCAAGTAGCTACGCCTTCTGGGTCTGTGATGGGCATAGTGACAGTGTATGTTCCTTCAGGCAAAAGAGCTAACCAGAAAGTTTTATGTTGTTCAACCTGTCCATTTGGCAAAGTTAAGTTAAAGTCTGCATTTCCATTGGGGGATATTGCCACGTTTAGGGTGTGGAAACCGTTCTTTACCACCATAAACCCGCCGGATAGACCGTTAACGGTGACGCTGTGGGGGAGCGAGTTTCCTCCTTGGAGGGGCGGGGCCACAATTGTGAATTCCACGCTACCTTCTGCGCCTGCCAGTAACGTGAGCGTCTTTGTCTGAACAGTTTCGCCGTTTATCTTGAGTTTTAAGTAGAGGCTGCTTTCTTCTCCTGTATTGTTTCCTTTAACTATTACGGTAACTGTGTCGCCAGACCAAACCTCGTAGGGCCTAACAATCATATTGGTCAACAGAATTTTTGACGGGTCCTGCACGCGGAGGGTACCCGCTGCATTACCTATCTTAATTGCGTAGCTACCTTTGGCGCTTTGGGTAACCGTGAAAGCCACCGTGGCTGTTTCTCCACCTGCCAGTTGGACGGTTTTGGTCCCTTTTACTACGCCGTTTACAGTGAATTCCGCTGTGTAGCTGCCGCTTAACTCGCCAATGTTGATTACCTTGGCGGTGACATCAACGGGTATTCCTATCTCAGCTATTTCAGGGTCAATTGTGAGGTGGGCAACTTGAAACTCTGCAGGTTTGGGCGGCAAAGCCCTTGATACAACCGTAAATGTACCACTTAAACTGCCTATCCTAAACGGATAAGCCCCTTCTGTTTGCTCCACAACCTCGAACAAAACGCTCGCGCTCACGCCAGCTTCCAGCCGCCCAGTCTTGGTTTGAACTAAAGCATCATTGATGAACAGCGTTACTGAGTAGTCACCAGTTTCATTTGCCCTGTTAGCAACTTTAACTGAAATTCCGATGGGTTCACCTATTCCAGCTTCGGTTCGATTCACCGCCAAATCAGAAAAGTCAAACATGTTGAGAACAGTAAAACTTGCCTCCAAGGCGCCAATCTTTACGATGTGAATTCCTTCGGATGCTTGTGAAATTGTAAACTCCAACGTTTTGGTTTCCCCCGCCGAAAAGCTAACTATGTTTGTTTGGGATAACACACCATCGAGAAAGAGTTCTGCGGAGTAGGTTCCTTCCGTGCCTGCCTTGTTGGTCGCGTTCACCGAAACAATCACGGGCTGACCAACCAACGCGCTATTTGGGACAGTCTGCAGATCTACCAGCTGGATTTGTTCAGCTGAGAGGGGGTCGCCTGGAAGGGCATCAACATAGAAGTAGGCTGATGCCGCTAAAGCAACAATAATTAAATCAATAAGAAGGATAGCCTGCAACTTTGTGACTGCATACTGTCGAGACATACCGATTTCTTACAATCTTGTTGCTTTTATAACTATTGAAATAAGAGCTGTCGCAAAACGTGATTAAATTCGTGCAGGGTGCATCTCAAAAAGCAGAAATGCGTTGAAAGTAAAATCGCATTCAAGAAAACAAGAAGACGAAAAAGGAAGTAAAAAGGGTTTTTTGGGAACTATTCGCTTTCGGCGAGGTGAACCGTGACGTTACCTTCTTTGTCTTTTGTGGCGCGTACACGGATTTTGCGTGGTGGCTTCTCGATGCCTCTGCCCCAGATTCTTTCGTTTAACTCGTTAGTTAACATGAGTTTTGGAGCTTCCTCATCCTCTTCTGCAGCGCGAGTGGGAATCTTCATGTGCTTAACTATGTAGGCTCTGATCATGCGCATGGCTCGTGGAGCGCGTCTGCGTGGCGGCATGATTAAGGCTTTGCCCAGTGGGATGGTGTAGGTTTTCTCTTCAACGACGTCTTCGTCTTCTTTTGCCTTCTTCTTGCGTGGTTTGGCTTCTTCTTTTTCTTCGACTGGTGCAGTTTCAGCTTTGACTGCTTCTTCTGCTTCGACTTCCTTTTCTACTGTGTCCAACAGGCTCTCTTCAGTTGCCTTTGCTTCAGTTGCTTCCGCTACTTTTTCTTTAGGAATCTGTTCTTCTTTAGCTTGATTGTTCATAGTCAGGTTTCTCCTATGGCTTTATTTTTCGGGTTCTCCAGTTCCTTCGGCGTTTAGGGTTAGTTCTAACTTTGCCGTCGGTCTTTGCGATGACCCATGTGGGAACGGATTCCGTTTCTTTTCCGGCTTTAGCTAATCGTCGTTTTTTGGCTGCTGGTTTAATTCGCGCCATACACTCATATCCTTGTTATTTTTGTTTCCCGCTTCCGAGATTGAAGCTGGATTAATATCTGTTTCAGTTGAGCATCCGACAACGGAATGGGCATCTTACCCATCTGCGCCAACTGTATCAGCTGCAGTTCCAACTGATCCGTGAACTCGGGCTTAACCATCTTCAGGTTGGTAAGCCTCTGTCTAGCTTCAGGCGACAGGATCTGCTTAAGCAACGCCTGTTTCTGGGCGTCCATCTGCTGCTCAGCTTGAGCTTGTCTCTGATCATCAGAAGCACGGTGCTGCAAAGCTGAGAGTTTTCTTCTGCGGATGGCGTCCAATTCTTCATCGGACATTACTTATTCGCCTTGATACTTCTTAAGCTCAGGAAGTACTTTTACCATCTCTTTGTGCAAGTCTTCGCTTACTTCTTGAAGCATCTTTCGCCCCTTAGGAGTCATACGCCTACCCGCGGGTCGCGTAATCTGGATTAAACCAGCCGCTTCGAGTTGCTGCAGGATTTTCCGGATGTTGCTTCCGCCTGCTTTCGACGCATGGTTTGGCCTAACGGTGAAGCCTTTTCTTCCGCCGTAGTCAGACCTAAGTCTTTCTAGACCTATTGGACCGTGAACGTAAACTTTACGGAGTAAGGAAGCACCTCTGGTGTACCACCAGTCAGGGTTTTGGGGCTGTTTTTCCACATGGCTACCTGTTTTGGCGAAGGTTGACCATGATGGAGGTTGCACTTCCTCAACATTTTCCTTTAAGTACTTAGCTAGTTTTTCGATGAACTTGGATGCTGGAACATCATGAGGAGTTGTCAAGATTCTTTATCCCTTTTCGGCTATTCCTTGCAGTAAGACATTGAAGCCTAATATAAATATTCTCTGGGAGCAAAATTTTTCCTTTTCTGCATTGTTGTGCTTTTTCGGGACTTTGCAATGTGGCGTGTTTTTCAGTGCGGCTCAAGCAATTACTGGTTCGCTATTGAAACGGGAAGGTTTGGAATAGACGTCTAAGTTGGAGCTGCTGGCTGCTTTTTGCGCCGCCTGTAAATTATGAAAACATGCCCTCGGACTTCCACTAAAGCTGAGCTGGTTTGCTCTGCAGTTTTGGTACCTATTGCTTTGGCAGTTTCCGTTTCCAGCGCACTGGGCAGGATTCGGATTTTCACCATCTTGGTCTTCTCCAGCTGCTTCTCAATCTCAACTAAAACCTGCGGAGTTAAACCTTCCTTACCAACCCAAATGGTGGGTTTTTCCTCTTTCAATTCATGCCGAACGTGGCGCTTCATTTTTGTAGTTATTTTGCTCAAGTTTCATTTTCTCCTTTTTTACTTTCACGGGGAAACGTGTTTGACCACCGCAACTTAAGCAGGTGACCACGATGTGGGTTTCCCTTCGCGGTTTTACTCGTACACGGCAATTCCACCCGGGCACCAGCAGGGCATTGCAGTTTCTGCAGATTTCACGTTTGTAACTTGTGGGCAAACGCATTCTTGCAGCCATGGCTATTTTTCTGGCAATTGTGATGTAGCGCTGGGCAAGTTCAGGGTTAACTTTGTTAACACATGTAGCTTGTTGGAAGAGATTTTGCACGCGTTGCCGGGCTATTTGCTTTGCAGTCGAATTCATTTTTAACTTTGGCGCTCCCACACAACATTCTGCTGTGGAACTACTATAGTTAGTGCTATCTCCTCATATTGTTTGTTATTTAAAAGCATCACTGCTCAATTCAGGAGAAACTATTGTTTATAGGCTAACCCAGTGAAGACTGCCACTGTTTTGTCTTCCTTACGGACAGTGATGCTGTACAGCCCAAAGGTTCTTCCTTCAGACACCCGTACCGCTTCAGCTGTTAACAAGTCCCCTTCCATGGTGGGTTTCAGAAAGTTTATGCTCACCTGCACCGCAACTGCCACTTTATCGCCCGAATTTGCTGCTTCTGCAAAGGCGCAGTCTGCCAAAGAGAAAATTGCTCCGCCATGTGTGACGCCGACAAAATTTGTGTGTTGTTTGGTGACTTTCATGCTCATTTTGGCGTAGCCGTCTTTCACTTCGACGACTTGAACGCCTAAGAGTTCTCTAAAACTGTCTGTACCTTTCATGGTTTAACCTCTTTCTTTTTGCGTCGCAAGTAGGCGTAGGTTTTGCTAATGAGTGAGGTTATGCCTTTTGGCGCAAAAATAACCACTACGAGCAGAATTACGCCCAGCAGCATCATGCGCATCGGAGGACCCACGTTACTCACAGCTGGAAACAGGGAACCCATCAAGCCCTGCAGAAGGGGGTCAATTCGGGGCAGGTATGCGTCGATTGAGACAATTATAACTGAGCCGATTAGGGGGCCTTGTATTGTACCTAATCCGCCAATAACGCAAATCATAAGCGGCAAGAAGGAGAAGTGAGGCTCAAAAACTGAAACATGAATGTAACGAATGGACTGAGCGTAGAGTCCTCCGGCTAAGCCTGCAAAAAAGGTGCTCAGTACAAAGGCAATTAAACGATACTTTCCCGTGTTTATACCGGTCATTTTGGCTTCAAGCTCATTTTCGCGTATTGCTTTGAATGCCAAGCCTAGTTTTGACTTCATGATCAAATAAATGGCAAGTATGGAAATGGCGGCTATGGCGAATGTGAAATAGTAAAAGGGAACGCCGCGTGGAACAATCAGCGGTGTGCGAAAACCCATTATTCCACCTATCACTGAGTCAAATTGGCTAATAAGCGTCAGAGCGATCACTGAGAAACCGAAAGTGACCATTCCTAAAAACCACGCTTTCAATCTAACACATGTAAGACCAATCAGGAAACCTATTGCCGCTGAGAACAAGCCGCCTATGAAAAGCCCGGCTATCGGGGGCACCCCTAGCTTTATTGCAAGTAAAGCTGAAGTGAAGCCGCCTATGCCTAAGAAAGCTGCGTGTCCAAGTGAACCCTGCCCTGAGTATGCGAGCAGGTTCCAGCTTGAAGCGTAAATGGCAAAAATAATCATGGGTACTAAAACTTCACCAATTACGTACTCGCTACTTATGAACAAGGGAAGAACTGCTATAAACACTAAGCCTGACAGAATAAAATAGAACCTTTTGGAGCGCAACACACGGATAAGCTGAATTTTTATCTTTCTGAACATGCCAGTGAGCCCGCGTTTGTACCTGTGCGCCAAACTTGTAAACCGCTTCATTCCATTAGTCACCTTTTCCACCGAAAAGACCCGTAGGCTTAATCACCAGCACCGCTATGAGCAGCACAAAAGCAATTGCATCAGGCCAAATTCCACCCAGCAGATAGCCTGCTGCGTTTTCAGCTATACCGTAGAGTAGACCACCCACTATTGCGCCAGGTATGCTTCCTAACCCGCCCAGTATGATTATGGCAAATGCTTTGATGGTAGGTAATGCGCCTAAGACTGGGCTAAACGGAAATATGATTCCGTAAAGTGCCCCTGCGGCGCCTGCCAAAGCTGCGCCTAACGCAAAAGTGACTATGTAAACTTTTTCAATGTTAATGCCCATGAGCTTGGTGGTGTCGCTTTTTTGGCTGGTTGCCCGCATAGCCAAACCTATCTTGGTTTTCTTCATCAGAAATACAATGGACACTAGAATTGCAATCACAATTCCCATGGCGGCTAATCGGTCGTAGCTTATTGATATTCCACCCAAGGAAAGGAGACCAGGTATAGGACTGACGATTTGGGCGGATTTGTTACCCCACAAAAGCACTGCGGCATTTTCAAAAATGTAAATCAAGCCTAAGCTGACGAAGATTTCGTTTAGTTTTTCAGTTCCGAGGACTTTGCGGAATGTTAACCGTTCGACGCCAATCCCAATTAACGCCACTGCAACCATGGCGACAAAAATAGCGAGGTAAGCGTTTAGACCCAAAACAATGGATGTTGTAAAAGCGATGTATGCGCCAATCATCAGAAGTTGCCCGTGGGCGAAGTTAACTAGTTTCATAACACCAAAG
>CAYGJP010000114.1:0-7061 GCA_964350175.1 uncultured Candidatus Bathyarchaeia archaeon | reverse complement strand
GTCTACCGCAACGGTCAAAGTATCTATCGACTTAACGGGCGTCGTGTCAGTCGGCAGCATCTTCTTGAGATTCTCTCGATGGGTGCCATAAGCGCGGAAAGCCAAAACATAATTGCTCAGGGTATGATTACGCGGCTTACTGACATTGTCCCCTTGGAGCGGCGGAAAATTATTGAGAACCTAGTCGGAATCGCCCAGTACGATGCGGAAAAAGCCGATGCTGAAGAGAAACTGCGCACTGCAGACATTTCAATTCGCACAGCGATGGGCAGAATAGATGAAGTCCAAAAACGATTAGACGACTTGGAAAGAGAACGTAACCAACTCCAACGTTCCAACTTCATCCATAATGAAATTAAAAAGTTTGAAGCCGTCAAAATCAGCCACGAAGTCACCCAATTAACCAAGAAACTGGAAGACGCTTCTGCACAAACAGAAAAAGCCAAAGCCAAAGCCGACAAACTCAGGGAAATTCGTGATGGACGCAGAAATAAACGGCGCGAAATTGAAGGCGAATGGCGAAAGTTAAGCTCGGAAGTCATGGAAGACGGTAGCTCCCAAGTGATGAGGGTCCAAATCCGAGTCGGCGAACTCAAATCAAAACTGACCGAGTTGACCACTAAGATTAGTTCTGGGCAAGCCAGCCTCGAAAGCCTAAAGCGCGTAAGGGAAAACAACCTGCAGCAGTACGAGAACATACGCAACGAAATCCGCCAAAACCGCCTGAATATACGTAAACAGCGAACTGAATTCGTAAGTTTAGAAACCCAAATCGCCTCCAAGCAAACCGAACATGACGGTCTCGCGCAGGAAACTACTCAGCTCTGGGGAAACCTCGGAGAAAACAGCACCAAAATACGCGCCATCGAAACGGAAATCGACACGCACAATAGACGTTTAGCCCTTTTGCGGTCAGAATACACTAAAGCGAAAACTTACGTCAAAGCCAGCTCTGGCAGACTCAGAGAACTTAGCGCCCGAAAAGAACGCTTCACCGCCACACTTGCTGAGGTTGAAACCTCGCTTACTGAGCTTGACAGAATCCAAAAAGAACAAAAAGTCCAACTTAAAGTCCTTGAAAAAACAATAGAGAAAAGAAATGCCCAGAAAGAAGCTGCAGAAAGAGAAATCACTGAAGCAGGAAAAATAGCCAACAGCGCAAAAGAAGCTGTCATAGAATTCGTCACTCAACGTGAACTCGCCGAAACCGTAGCCGCTGAAGAAAAAGCCCTGCGAAGCATCGAAGAACTCGGCGACTTAGGCGTAATCACAGGCGTTTCTGGTCGAGTGAAAGACCTGATAAAAATCGACCGAAGCTACAAGAAAGCATTAGACGCAGCAGCCATAGGCTGGCTTGACGCATTAGTCGTCAAAGACATAGACGCAGCGTTTATGTGCGCTGAAACCCTGCGGAGAATGAAACTTGGCAGAATCAAAATCATCCCGCTTCACGGCACATCAAACCCCAAACAATTCAAAACTCCCGAACGCGACGGCATCATCGGCGTGGCTTCTGCGTTTGTGAAATGCGACAAAACCCACGACCCAGCCGTTAACTACATTTTCGGAGACACCCTCATAGTTGCTACCGACAAGCTTGCTTTCGCGCTGTCAAACGAGGGCTACCGCACAGTCACCGTCAGCGGAGACCTTTACGAGCCAGGCGGCGCATTCGAAAGCGGCTTCTACCGTGCGCCCCTCGACTTTTCCACGCTTATCCCAAGTGAAAACGCCATCAAAAGCCTTGACGAAGCCGTAAAAGCCCTCCAAACCCACCTCAGTCAACGTGGCAGCGACATTGAATCTTTCGAAGAGGAAATTTCACGCTCCAAAATCGAAATTATCCGCCTGGCCGAAACCATCATCACCCTTGACCGAGAAATAATCCGCGTAAAACGCAGCGTCAAACGCAACCAAATCAATCTTAGACGCGTCGAAAAATTCCGCGCCCGCATAGAGAAGGAAATAGAAATAGACAAAGGCCGCATGACGCTATACATGTCCGAGCGGAACGCCATCAAAAAAGAGCTTCAAACACTCCAAATTGACCTGTCTGAATTACGAAAGAAAACCGATGTTGTCCACATCCAAGAGTTAGAAGTTAAACGCGAACAACTCACTGAAGAAATAATTACCCTCAGACAGAAACTGGGCACTGTACAAATCGAAATCTCCACTTGCCAATCCCAGTTCGATAACGTTCTGCGGGTAGGCTACCAAAACAGCAAAATCCAACTCTCTAAAGTGGAGCAGCAGCAACGCAAAGTCGACAAGGAAGTTACAGAAGCCCTCCAAGAACGCGAAACAATCAAACAGGAGCTCACGGAACAAGACAAAAGCCGCGTTGAACTCTCAAACGCCGTGCTCTCCGCCCGAGAAGACTCCAAGAAATTCACCTCCCAAATCGACGGCATCGACAACGAATTACGTTCACTAGATGAAGAATACGAGCAAGCTGACGCATTATTCAACCAGATGCAGCTTAGCGTTCAGACGGCACGTTTGCAGCTGTCGCAGTATCAGAACCAGCTTAGGCAGCTGAACTATGAAAAGCCGCTTGAAACCACTCAAAAACAAGTGGAAGAAGCCCAAACCAGCATCCAGATGATGCGTTTCGAAATTGAACGCGTCGGCGGGGTTAACCAGCTTGCTGCTTCTCATTATGATGAGCAGATTTCAAGATACCGCGAACTCTCGCTGCGCCTAAACGAGTTGGAACGAGAAAAACAAGCCATCGTTAAATTCATGGATGAAATTGAAGGCAAGAAACGCCGCATTTTCATGGAAGCCTTCGGAAAAATCAACACAAACCTATCAAAGTACTTCTCGAAGCTGACTGGCGGCGGCACTGCCACGCTCAAACTTGAGAACCCTGATGACCCCTTCACGGGCGGCATCGACATGATTGTGCAGTTCCCCAACAAGCCGTCAATTGTTGTCAGCGGTGCTAGTGGCGGTGAACGTTCCGTTTCCGCGGTCTCCTTCATCTTTGCTTTGAAAGAGTTCACACCCGCCTCGTTCTACGTGATGGACGAAGTTGACGCCCACTTAGATGCATTCCACACCACCAAACTTGCCGAACTTTTCGAGGAAGAATGCGAGAAAATCCAGTTCATAGTCATCACCTTAAAGCCTGAAATGGTGAACAAAGCGGAAAAAGTCTACGGCGTCTACGAACGCAACGGAGTCTCCGCGGTCATCTCCGCAAAATTCATGGAGGCAGCCCGATAAATGGAAACCGCCCATAGGAAGCCGTTTTATCTGCGTCCTCCATGGAACATCCTGTTTGAAATCAGCAAACTCGAAAAACTCACCCCGTGGAGCGTGAACATCTCCTACCTGCTCCGGTCCTTCCTCTCTGAGATGGAGAAGATGGGCAAAGTGGACTTTCGAGCCTCAGGCGTTGCCTTGGATTCGTCCGCGCTAATTTACTTGATGAAGTCCAAACTTCTCCTAACCCTTGAAGAACCACCTGCACCGCCTAAAGCGCCAAGGGACTTCGTTCCGCCGCCTTTATTTTTGCCTCTCAGGTACGAGTTAACTTCTACAACCATAAAGCATCTGCTGGAAGTTTTAGATGAAGTGCTCAAAGGCGAAAAACTCGCGCCCATGGACAAAGTTGTCAGTCACCCTGTGCTTCCTGAAGCCTCGGACCTTATGCCCCAGTTCGACAAGTTCATCGCGGAACTGGAGCTGCAGATGGACAAGCTCTACGAGCGTCTCGTTGATATGGTTAAAGGCGCAGGCATAATCGAGTTTTCAACCCTGATAAAGGGCATTCCACGAATAGAAGCCGTCCGCATATTCATCCTTCTGCTGTTTCTGGCGCAGGATGGTTTGGTGAGTTTGTGGCAGAACGAGGAAACCGAAGAAATATACATAGCTGTGGGGAACTTGAAAGTTGCAAAACAGTAACAACCAACCCGCTGACGCAAAAGCTGCACCTGAGCCTGAACAAGAGCACGATCAAACACAAGAACAGGTGCACGAGGAGAAAAAGCAGCATAACTTAGTCATGCTGGAAGCTGCACTGTACGTTGCAGGTCGCCCCTTAAACATCAACGAGATATGCTCCGTTCTCAGCACCCGCTCAAAAAAGAGAACGCGACAATACGTCAAAGAACTCATGCAGGAATACTCAACCAAAAACACCGCCCTCGAAATTTTGGCGCTAAAAGATGAACGGTATGTTCTGCAACTCAAAGCAGAATTCACCCCCTTAGTGAGGAAGCTTGTGAACCGCCCGTTGCTTTCGTCTGGTCCCCTAAAAACCCTCAGCTACGTAGCCTATAGGCAGCCGATTTCCCAGAAACGCGTTATCGAAGTGCGTGGGCAACACGCCTACGGACACATAAAAACCCTCAAAGAAATGGGTTTAGTTGCCACGGAGCGGAACGGGCGCTCATTTGTCCTCAGAACCACCGATTACTTCGCAGACTACTTCGGCTTAACCCAAGACCCCTCATCTTTGAAGCGGGATTTGAAACGCATATTCGGCGAAGCCCTAAAAGAAGAGCAACAAGCCAACAACAAGGGCGAACAACAAGCATAGAACGGATACGTTTATATTGAAAACCGCGGTTCTAACTGAATACACTCGAACTTAGCATAGTGAAAAGGGAAATGTGAAATGTCAGTCTGGCATGGAAACTTACACAAGAAGAAAAGCTCTGGCGGCAGAAAACGAATGTACCGCGGCAAACGAAAGTTTGAGCAAGGTACTTTCGCAGCTGAAACCACAATCGGCGAGCCTAGGAAACGTTGCGTACGCGGCTACGGCGGCAACCTCAAAGTCAAAGCCTTAAGCGACAACTACGCATCAGTCACCGACCCCAAGAGCGGCAAAACCGAGAAAACCGAGATTATACGGGCTGTGAAGAACCGTGCAAACGTAGACTACAACCGCAGAGGCGTCATAACCAAAGGCGCAGAAATCGAAACCGCCCTCGGCTTAGCACGCGTCACCAGCCGCCCAGGCAACGACGGCGTCATAAACGCGGTTCTGATAAGCGGCAAAGTAGAAAAAGCCTAAACTTTTCTTACTTTTGTTTCTGTATTTGTACTTCGTTTCGTGTTTTCTGTAGCTGTTTTGCTAGTTTGTTTATCACTTGCTCTTTGGAGCCTTTCTTTTCAACAAGCAGCATACCTGGTTTAGCCCACGGCGTCTTCGGGTAGCCCTTCTCCAAAACCGCTTCATGTTTTAACCCGAGTTTCGCTGCGGCTTCTTGGATTTCAAGAATTTTCGGAGACTGCACTGCCACATTTTTTGTGACGCGGCGTCCCTCCTTGCGTGTTTTGTTCAAGTCAAAGTATGCTGGCCAAATTATGGCTTTGTCCTGTTTCCGCAACCTGTTTTCCTCCATTCTTTGCTGCTATTTGTGTGCGTAGTAGGCTATTAGTTTCTTGTCTACGGCGTCTACTCGCACGAAGCCGAAGCGTTCAAACTGTATCACAGCGTCTGGCTTTAACTTTTTGCAAGCACTCTCCGCAACGCCCTCAACTGCTGAAGCGTCTGACATGACCACTTGGCACGGGAACTCTTCGCCCACCGGTATCCAGTGAATCAGTTGGGCTTTGGCTTTCCGTACGTCCTCGTAGGATTCGCTGGCAAACACCGCCTCAACTGCCTCGGCACTTGCTTTTTGGATTTTGACGTTGAACAGCTCCATAAGCCTGACGACTTTGTCGGTTTCCATGGTGGCGGCGTCTTTTTTGGCAACCCAGAACGTCACCGCTTTTTCCTCCCCGCTGGGTGTTACGGTGTATTGTCTGGTGCCTTTCTCTGGTTTCGTAGGGTGCAAGGGCAATTCCACCTTGAACGGTTTTGGCACATTCTTAACTTTCAGCTGTACTGGTTCAGCGACGAAGAAGTACCTGTCACATTGTGGGTCCAGCAGTTTGCGGTTGTACGAGTACAGGTTCTCCCAGCTCAACGTGACATCAGCTGGTTTAGGTCCAACGTCAACTATCATTTTTTTGATAGCTTCAGTGGTGATTCCGCGTTTTCGCAGGGCGGCAAAGGTTGCCAGCCGTGGGTCGTCAAAGCCTGTGAACTCTTTTTCTCTTATGCCTTGGATGATTTTGGATTTGCTCAGGAACGCGCCTGTGATTTTGAGTCTGCCGTAGTGTATAGCTTGGGGATATTCCCAGCCTAGATGCTTATACATGAATTCTTGTCGGACGCCGTTGGTGAGGTGCTCTTTGCCCCTGATTATGTGGGTTATGCCCAGCAAATGGTCGTCTAAGCCTGCTGCCATGTTGTACAGAGGCCACACGCGGTATTTGGTGCCCACTCTGGGGTGCGGATACTTTTTGTTGTCTATGATTCTGAGTGCAGGCCAATCTCTCACGGCAGGGTTAGGGTGGTCTAAGTCGGTTTTGACGCGCATCACAGCTTGACCTTCAATGTAGCTGCCATCCAGCATGCGCTTCCACCGCTCCAAGTGTTCTGTGGCTGGTAGGCTGCGGCATGGGCAAGGCGTGTTTTGGAGGGTTTTTTTTCTGAATTCGTCGGTTACGCAAGTGCAGACGTAAGCGTTTCCGTCTTTCAGAAGACGCTCGGCATACTCGTAGTAAATGGGGATCCTGTCACTTTGGATGTATTCCTCGTCAACTTTGCATCCGAGCCATGTGAGGTCTTCTCTGATTTTATCGTAAAATTCCAAAGCGGGCTTTTTCACTTTGGGGTCGGTGTCTTCAAAGCGCAGAATGAATTTTCCCTTGTAAATTCGTGCGTACTCGTGGCTTAGAAGTATGGCTCTGGCTGAACCCAAATGCAAGACACAGTCTGGGTTTGGAGAAAACCTTGTTACAACCTGCTTGTACTTGTCTGCGTTTGGCAGGGCTGGAAGATGCTTCTCTTCGGCTTTTTCTTTCTTGAAGACTTCCGGCCAGTTTTCCTCAACAATCTGTTTTTGCTTTTCAAGGTTGAGGCTGTTCACTTCGCCAACTATTTCATTGATAAAGGCTGATAGCTCTTTAACTTGAGTTCGAAACTCTGCTTTTTCACCCAAGATTTTTCCGACTAGTGGTCCTGCTTGGGCTTTGCCGTCGTGTTGAGC
>CAYGJP010000113.1:0-7087 GCA_964350175.1 uncultured Candidatus Bathyarchaeia archaeon | reverse complement strand
GAAGCCTCAACCAACTCGCCCAAATACTGAACCTGACGGATGTTTTGCTGAATTAAACGCGAATACTTCTCAAGCCCATGCTCTTTGAAAGACATCCATGCCTTCAACGCACGAAAGCCGCGGGAAAGCTGAAAATCATAGTCACTAAACCAAGGCAAACCCCCACCACTTATGCCACGAATGTCTTCTCCATGGGCAAGGTAATCAGGAGTCAAAGAAAACGCTCCACGATGGTCTTTTTCGCTTCGCACCAAAACGCAGCCAATTTCATAGGGCATGTACATCCACTTGTGCAAATCCAGCGCCAACGAATCCGCACGCTCCATACCCAACAAGCGGCGCTTCACTTTGGGTGCCAAAACCGCCCATGCACCATACGCGCCGTCAACGTGGAACCAAAGATTTTCCCGCTCACAGATAGCTGCAAGCGCATTCAGGTCATCAATGCTTCCCGTGTTCGTGGTTCCAGCTGCCCCAACCACACAGAAGGGATAGCAACCGTTTTGGCGGTCTTCAGATACGGCAGCCTTCAACGCGTCTATGTCAATTTGGAACTGCTCGTTCACAGGCACAAGACGCAGCGCCTCGCTACCTAGCCCAAGAAGTTCAACTGCTTTTTGGATGGAGCTGTGAATTTCCTCAGACGCATACAGCCTCATTTTCCGCGGCGCACACTGCAACCCCTCCTTGCGCACATCAAAACTTGCCTTTGCATTCCTAGCCACAGCCAAGCCGATGAGGTTTGCCGCTGAGCACCCACTGGTCAACAACCCACTTGCCTGCGCAGGAAAACCCACAATCTCCTTTACCCAGTCAATGACCTGCTTTTCCACATGATTAGCCGCATGGTCTCCGCCGCCCGTGTTAGTGTTCATGGCAGAAGCCAACAACTCCGCAAACGCGCCCATAACCGTGCCAGTTCCCAGTATCCAGCCCCAAAACCGAGGATGAAT
The DNA here is from genome assembly GCA_964350175.1 of uncultured Candidatus Bathyarchaeia archaeon. Lineage (GTDB taxonomy): Archaea > Thermoproteota > Bathyarchaeia > Bathyarchaeales > Bathycorpusculaceae > JADGNF01. The sequence continues at coordinate 6,134 of CAYGJP010000113.1, read as the reverse complement.
ATTACCCATAGGGTAAGGCAAAACCGCCTCCACAAACTCAGAGTAGACTTCTTCAGGAGACTCAGGACAACGCGGAACGGGTTTTTGGAAGTTAGCTTTGATTTGGCTGGGAACAGGACGCCAAACTGGCCGCCCCCGAACAGTTTCCAGATAATCCACCACATCGTCCAACATTTTGTGACCCAACTGGCGCATTTGCCCCCAATCAGCAGGGTCCAACGTTTCCTCATGCAGCATTTCCCGTTTAGGTTTCTTTACCATGGCACTGTGCCTTCGTAAATAGTGTTTTTCCCCCACCCTATAATAACATTGTTATAAACCAGAAAATTCAACACAAAACCAACACAGGGCAGGCTCCTTGCAAACCTGTTTTAGATTTTAACTTCACAGTTCACACTACCATATTTCATTGAAAAGGTGGGTTAACGAAAACAATTATAGCGAGCACTGCGCTAGTTATAGACAGATAAAACGGGTTCTGCTCTCAAGCAAACGCACATTCTAATCAAACAAACAACGAAACCGCCAATAGGTCTTTTCTGAACCACACATGGAAGCGCTTCTCACAGCGCCTAGTCACCAACACGCCTTGCACTTTGTATGCAATGTAAACCTCCGAACCTCATGAACACTCCAACCCGCTCCTTGGAGGTAAAGGCATGTGAACAAAAAAACACAAACCACAACAATAACAAAGAAAATAGTTTTAGTTTTAACTGCCATACTTTTAATCCTATCACCCGTGTACTTGTTGTCCTTTGAACTCAACGCTGCACCAACCATCGGCACAACCACGATAACGCTACGTTCAATCGCAGATACCTACGTAAACGCTTCAAGCCCAACAACAAACTACGGCAACACCAACACCATGGCGGTTGGCGCAAACACAGAACAAACCTACATCTACATCAAATTTGACCTCTCACCCATACCCGCAAACGCCATCATCAGGTCAGCCGCCCTCAAAGTTTACCTCGCAGCAACAAGCGGAAACATCTACGGACTCCCCTCCGACACTATAGGCACCTATTACTGCCCAGACAATACATGGACCGAACAAGGAATCACATGGAACAACAAACCAACCTTCACCGCAGCACCCACAGCCACATGGGCTTTCAGCCTGCTGTACGCCGTGGGCGATTTCAAAACATGGAACATAACCCCGGATGTGCAAACCGCAAAGCCAACAGGAATTATAACAGAAGTCTTAAAGTTCACGCAAAAAATAGGTGACGGTTACGCCTTCTTCCAATCCAAAGAAAACATGAACAGCCCAGAAATAGAAATTGAATACACAACAACCCCGGTCACCACCGTTCACATCGAATCCGCCCAAGACACAGCAACCACCACCAATCTAGGCCTTGCAACCATCGCAGGCTACACCTACACACTACCCATCGACATAGACATAGTCACAGGCAACTACCCAATCACCTACAGCGGCGGCTACATGTTCAAGAAGTGGGAAACAACCGGCAACATCATCGTCGCTAACGAAAACTCCGCAAGTACAAGCGTAACAATTACAGGCAGTGGAACCCTAAGGGCACTGGGCACCGCCGAGCAACTAGAATACACCTACGATTCCGAAAACCCTCAATGGGAATCAAAAACGACAGGAAACATAGACGCCGTCAGATTTACCCCGCTGTTTTCAGGTCAACTCTTAACCGCCCGATTCTACATATACGACACTTCATCAACTCAACCGAACACGTTTAAAGTCCACGTCATGAACGAAAACCGCCAAGACATAATCACCCCCTTTGAACAAACACCAGCCTCCCAAGGATGGTTTACCGTAGACCTCAGATCCCGCGGCATCAACGTAAGCAAGGACAGCAACTTCTACGTTGGAATGGAGTGGATAACCGACTATAACCCTGCCCTAGGAAAAGACTGGACTATCCCTTCTATTCGAAGTTGGCATTACGATGGAACACTATGGCAACAAGAAAACTATTTCGGCTTCATGATAAGAGCCGTTATAGGAGCACCAGCTGAACCTACGCCGACGCCAACGCCTTCACCCACCCCAACAACTATCCCAATCCCACCAACACCATCCCCCATTCCCACATCTTCTCCTTCACCAACCCCAACTCCTAGCCCAACCCCACCAACGGCATCTCCAACACCCACAGTCACGCCAACGCCTTCACCCACTTCAACAGCCACACCTACTCCAACAGCCACTCCAACACCCTCGCAAACACCCACTCCGACAACCACGATAACACCTACTCCAACACCTACGCCAACACCCACACCAACAAACACGCCCACTCCAACAGCCACCCCCACGCCAACACCTGCACCAACATCTTCGCCAACACAAACAGCAACACCAACAACAATCCCCACACCAACCATCACACCTACCCCAGTAACCTCACCAACCCCAACCACAACAACCCCACAACCAACAACACCCTTACCCTCAACCACACCAACCAACCCCCCACAAACCAAACCCCCAGAAAACAACCTCACCATAACAGTCGGCACCATAATCGCGATATTTGCAGCCGAAATAATAATTCTTACAATAAAAACAAAACCGAAAAAATAACTGCAACATTCACCCCATTTCTCTTTTCATTCACCAAGAAACTGAAACTAAACATTCCACAGCCCACACCACTTTTAGCTCTTAAAGCAGTTGTTGTTTGGCTAAGGTTTTTATGGTGCTTGCGAAATTATGTTCTCTGAAACCTAGCGGGGCTGTCGGCTAGCTTGGTCCAGGCTTGTAGACTTGGGCTCTATAGACCCCGGTTCAAATCCGGGCAGCCCCATACAATGGTTCTGAACCCAGTTCAGACTGTGTGAAAACTAGGTTGATTTTTAGGAAATAACAAATCTTATATGTATTGAACAAAGCTTATAGCTATATTCTGCCTCAGAAAGTAGATTTTCAACCCATCACCGAAATCAAAGTCGTCGGCGTTGTAGGCTTCATGAAAAGACAAGTCACGCCTTACGGCACAGGAGCCAAAGTAACCTGCCCAAAAGAGTACCTAGGCAAAACCGTGTACCTAATCGTAACCGATGAACCCTGGCAGCCGCGAGAAGGAAGAAGCGGCGGCCAAAGGAGCGAACAAAAATGAGCGAGCACATAGACGGCGTCCACAGAAAACAGACCATACTATTCCCAGACACCCTCGACCAATACGTCGACGAGGAAAACCCTGTACGGTTCATCGACGCCTTCGTAGACAACCTCAACCTGGAGAAGCTAGGCTTCAAACACGCCATTCCAAACGATACTGGACGGCCATCCTATAACCCTGCTGACCTGCTCAAACTATACAACTACGGCTACCTGAACCAGATCCGAACCAGCCGCAAGCTCGAGAATGAATGCCACCGAAACGTCGAGGTCATGTGGCTAATGAAGAAGCTCACACCAGACCACAAGACGATAGCAGACTTTCGGAAAGACAACGTGGACTGCATCAAGCCAGGTCTTCAAAGAGTTCGTTTACCTCTGCCGATCGCTCAACCTGTACGGAGCTCAACTCGTCGCCATAGATGGCGGCAAGTTCAAAGCCGTCAATTCGAAGAGCAACAATTTCAACGAGAAAACAGTTGCGTTGAGGCTGAAGCGGACAGAGGAAAAGATAGCTGAGTACCTCAGGATTCTGGACGAGAATGACAAGGCTGACGATGCAGCATGCAATGAACAGAGCGATTCCGAGAGGCTCAAGGAGAAGAGCAGCAAGCTTGAGCAAAAGAAGCAGCTGTACGAGCAGGTTCAGAATCAGATGAGCCAGACTGGGCAGAAGGAGGTTTCGCTTGTGGATCCAGATAGTCGTTTGATGAGAGTAGACAGCCAGAGGCTCGACGTCTGCTACAACATCCAGACCAGTGTGGACGCGAAGAAACATCTCATTGTGGATTATGATGTCATCAATAATTCAACTGATCATCACCAACTCGTCAACGATGCTAAAGCGGCGAAGCAGACTCTTGGCGTCGACAAACTGGATGTACTGAGCGACAAAGGGTTCTACGTTGAGAAGGACTTGAAAGACTGTGAAAATGAGGGAAACACGGTGTTTATGCTCATGCCGTCACTGTATAATCCCGCTAAGAATGTGGGCGTGCCGGAGCCCGAGTTTAACACTGACAAGTTCGTGTACGATGCTTCCAAGGATGTTTATGTCTGTCCCGGTGGAGAGGAGTTGGGGTTTTGGAAGCGCAGCTTCAGGGGTGTTAATTACGGGCGTGGCAGGGTCTTTAGAACTCAATCCTGTGGGGCGTGTCAGTTCAGAGCTAAGTGCACAAGGAACAAGCTAGGAAGGGTAATTTTCAGGTCTGAGTATCAGGATTCTGTGGATAGGCTGAGGGCGAGATTGGAGAGTTCTGACGGAAGAGAAAAGCTGAGCTTGAGGCGGATGTTGGCGGAGCATCCGTTTGGTACGATGAAACGAGCTTTTAATCAGGGTTATTTGTTTTTGAAGGGGCTTAGGAAGGTTAAAGGAGAAGTCGGATTTACGATGCTGGCCTACAACATGAGAAGGGCCATCAACATCCTTGGTGTAGGCCTGCTGATAGCTTTGTTAAAGGTGTGAGAAAAGCAAGAAACATATCGCTAAGCGCCAAATGACGGTTTGTATGCCAAGCGCCTTTCAGTTATAGTCTTGAGTTTTTACACAGTCTGTTTTGGGAGTAAGTCCGGTCCGACCCAAACCATTTAGTGTATAGAACAGATAATACACAGTCTGTTTGTTTCAGGGTACCGGGCTTTTCTACTATTCCAAATCTATTGTTAAGCAAATAGTTTTATCTATGGTTCCACTTCGTCAATCTACTATCACATTCACGGAGGCGAATTCATGGCAAAATGTAAAACATGCGGAACAGAAGCTACTTCACCGAGGAAAAAATGGGTTATGGCTGGCAGAGCCGACAAAACAGGAAAGAAAACTCAGATAGAAATTGGACTTTTTGACTGCGCAAAATGTAAAAAATACTTCCGCACTACCCTAAGCAAAAAGAAAATCTAAATTGTTGGCAACTTCAACAGCGCATCAACTAATTCCTTTCTTTTTTCTCTATTGATTTGGGCTCGCTGTTATTGCTGGGGTTTCTATCGCCTGAAAACAGGGGGCTTGAGATTGTCAGGTCGGCTGTCGCGCGGTTACACGCGGTTGGGATGTTGTACAGGACAGCTATTCTGAGAAGGGCTTTGACGTCGACGTCGTGGGGAAGAGACTCTTAGGGGATCCCAGAAGAAGATCAGGTAGTCCAGTTTCTTGTTAGCTATGAGGGCGCCAAGTTCCATGTCCCCGCCATGAGAGCCGTCTTTGAGCATGGTAATGTTCAGTCCCGTTTTCTCCATTATTTTCTTGCCGGTTCCCTCAGTGGCGTAAAGAAAAAATGAAAGTGGAGTATGATTTGCAAGTTATTCATCAGCATGATGTAGCAATTCATATTGAACTATTCCTAGAGCCATATTCTTATCTGCGTATGTAACTGTTTTGTCGAATTGGTGCAATGTTTTCCATATAGATTTTCTCAGGTTCTCAAGCTCAACATCCATGTGGACTATTAATTCAGTTTTTGTTATTTCCTTCTTGACTGTACTTTTCATTCGTATCACCTCTTCAGAGTAGAAAAAAGAATTGACTGGTCACCACGGGCATTTATTAGAATTCGTCCAAGCAATTAAAGAGAGTCAGGACTACTTTGTGGATTATCTCTTCTGAAACCATTTTATGCCTTCTCCTTGAGTCTTAGTTTGGGGGTAATGCATAAGCTCTGAAGTTCCTGCAACAAGAGCTTAAACGCATACGAAACAATAACCGGCGCCACTTTGGCTTTTTCATCGCATATCTTGCAAACGTATTTGCGTTGCTTCATGCCGTAGAAGGCTATCTGACCGCAGTTTTCGCATATGTAAAGCGTGTATTTGTCGGATTCTTCCAGCATTCTGTCCCTGAGCAGCATTGCTGCGCCGTGTCCAATGAGGCAGTCGCGTTCCATTTCTCCGAATCGGAGACCTCCACCGCGAGCCCTGCCTTCTGTGGGTTGTCGGGTAAGCATTTGGACCTGCCCTCTAGCCCTAGCGTGGATTTTGTCGGCGACCATGTGGTGCAGTTTCTGGTAGTAGACTATGCCTA
>CAYGJP010000112.1:0-7142 GCA_964350175.1 uncultured Candidatus Bathyarchaeia archaeon | reverse complement strand
ATAGAAACGGTTTGGCTGCTGTCGCCTTGAATTCTAACCCCTCCATCATCAACGGCCAGCGGCATTCTCTCTCCCACAGTTAATGAATTGCTTCTGTTAATAGCATTTGCCCAAAAAACCAAAAATCAATGCTTTCGTCGGGACGTTCAGATATTCTAAACAAACACAAAGTGATTCCCTACTTGGAACTCCAAACCCCACGACCACACCATAAAACCGCGCCGCATATTCAAACCCTGCCCGCGGCACCACCCCACTATCTGGAAACTACGTTTTACTTTCATCAATTTTGGGTGTGCTGCAAAAGAGTTATTTTGTAGCCCCGTCAACAATAAATAGGGTAAAAGCATGCCGACCTTTTCAGCTGCCCAGCGGCTAAAAATTGCTTTAGGCGGATTCATAGCCTTCACAGGTTTCCTGATTGTCATATCCACAATTCTAACTGCCACTGGAACGGTGCATTTTGAATCTGTTTTCCAGAATGAACTATTCGCTCCTATTGTAGTCGCTGTAGGCGCCTTAGATATTGCATGTGGACTTCTTCTGGTTCTTAGAAACAAAACGGTTCTTCGCTCATTCACTTCCCATCAAGAAAAACCCCGCAACAATGCTCATTAACCCCACAACAAGCCACAACCCCAAAACCCATAACGCCGCACTCGAAGAAAACATCCCGCTAACTTGCCCAGTCAGGTTCATGTAAGCAAGAACGACAAACAGTATTACGCCCATCACAACGGACGATGCCCCGATGTATGTGCCAGTTTTTTTAGGTACCTGAAGTATGCCGTAGCGTTCTTCCTCCAGCGCCTTTTCCGTTGCCTTCTGGATTTTTTTTTCAGGATCGATAACGGGTGTAGAAGGCGCTTTAACCGTTATTTCTTCTTTCTTTTCATCGTCGGTCAACAGGATTCCCCAGAATGCCCTCACAAAGAGTTAGCTTCTCACCGTTAAATCATTTTTGTTCATCAGCAACCACAGTATTGCGTTCGAAGAATTCGCAAGTTATAAATCAACCAACAGTCAAATAAAAGCTCATCACAAATAAGGTTGGAACCTTGCCGAACAAAACGCAGAAAACACTTCTACCCTTCGCCTCTTTCACAGAAACAGGAAACCAACCTCTAAAAAATCAAGTTGAAAAAGCGGCAATCTTCTGTTTAGCCGAATTGAACCGCGAAAAAGGCCAAGGAATATTCAAAAAACAGCCTTCAGAAAAAATAGTGTTTGTTGCCAAGGTCCATTATCCCTTCTGGATTGCACCTTTAAAGAACCTGGCACTGCTCTTCGACGGATTAAACCTGTCGTCTCACACAATAACGTATCCTGCCATCCCTGACCCGCAAGCGTTCAAAGACAACATGAATCAGTGTTCGTCCACTTGTGAAATTTACCTGAATTTTCTCTCAAACAATCTGGACCACTTCCAAACTTCCAACGGAGAACAAAAAAAGACCGTGGAGGGTCTCATTTCGGATGTGGCGTTTCTCGGCGAATTCATGAATTACCTAAAAGAAGCAACAACCGTTGACACTCCTATAGTTGACAGCGTGATAGTTTCATCTGCGCAAGATGAAACCCGAATAAAATCAAACATCAAAGAACTGGAAAATGCATATTCAAACATTTGTCAAGAACTTGAGACCCTAACCGAAATAATCAAACTCTTGAGCAAAAGAACCCAAGAGACTTTGGGCGCGCTGCGTGAAGAAATTAAAGCAACCGAAGAAAAATTCAGCACTCAAATTGAAAAAGCCAAAAAGGATATGGAAAAAAAGAAATTACAGATAACTAAGGAATACAATGAAAAAATCACCGAAGCAACCAACAAATACGAACAAGAAATTTTAACTCACCGTAAAGAACTCATCAAACTTGAAAAGACAAAAGGGGAAATAACCTCTGAGATAGAGCGCATTGAAGCTGAGATAAAAACCGCCGTGGTCAATAAAGACGACAATGCCGAGCAAAAACTGAAAGAAAAACGAACCGAGCTGAAAAAAGGTCTTCCCGATATAATCACGGCCATTAAGAATCTGGAAGAGAATATTCTTGAAATTGAAGAAAACAAGAAGAAAGAGTTCTTCCAGCTAAAACAAGAAAATATCGAAAAAATCAAGGAAGTTGGCTCAGACCTTAAGGAAATTGAGTCCTCTCGCGATGCTGAAGTCAAAATCTCCCAAGATGAGATGGAAAAAATAGATGAAATGACTTCAACCATAATTAAAAAAGTTGACCAACTGGCTAAAATGCGCGAAACCGTTCTAACCGAATTTGATAGTTTGGGCATCAAGAAGGAAAAAGTATCGCTTACCCTTGTTTACATGCCATTCTACTTGCTTTGCTATCAAGCTGGATCAAAAAGGCGCTACACGCACGTGGCGCCCTCCGTGATAGGTAACAGTGGTCTTGGATCGAGATTAATGGGCAAAAAGCGAATAAACAAACTGTTCCAGTCCCGTTCACAGAAAATCGTTTCCATTCTAAACCGTTTTCTCAAAGTGATAGACGAAAACGTTGTGTTCAGCAACGAAATTACCGAAGCCTGCAAAAAAGCAAACATACTGGAATCAAAAGAAGACCTCGCCTTGATGAAAAAAGGCTTAAGCGAGTTGGAAATCGAAGGCTGGTTGTCAAGCGCTGAGTATGCGTCTTTTGGCAAAATAATTACGCAACTTGTTAGTCCACAGGCGTAATCTGTCTTCGCTGTTTTGCTCTTTCTTTTTCTTGGCAGCATCTGCATTCAAGTTGAAGTAACCCGCTACTATTAAGACAAAACTTGCCGCTAACTGAACGTAACTGGAAATAAACGGGAAAACAGGTTGTGCAAGTCCCACGATGTTCACGAAAGCCAACGCCGCAATTATGGCGCCTGTGCCCATTCCTATTCCGCCCAACGCTATTTGTACGCGGAAACGACCCGCCATTCTTAAGTAATATGAACATAGCACGATTGCTGTAAGTCCCAGACCCGAAGCCAACGCGTCTAAAGCGTTTCCGTCACCAAAAACCATCGGAAGAACAAGCAAAGCCACTGAAAGAACAAACCCTATTATGGGCGTTAGGGGGTAGAGCGGAGTTTTGAATGGGCGATCCATGTAAGGTTTGGTTTTTCTTAATTTCATGAGCGAAAGATTAACGAGGGCGAAAACTATGAGCGAGCCGAAGCTGGCGGCATATACAAGAAAGGGAACCGCGCCCAACACACTTAAAAGCATAATTATGCCCGAACCGACAACGGCGGCTATGTAATTGGTTCCAAAACGTGAGTGAACCGCCATCAGCATTTTCGGGAAGTACCCATCTCGACTCATACCCCGTGCAATGCTGGACTGAACTGAAAGCGAGGTTCCCAACGCTGACAGGCACGCCACCATTCCTGCAATGGCGAAAACAATCGTTCCGTATTGGCCGAAAATTTGGCCTGCCGCGAAGTTAAGCAGAGAAACCTGCTGAGCTGTTTCGGTAGAAGCTACCGTGCCTATCGCAACCAAAGCCATAAGCAAGTACAACGGAATTATAATAATGGCAGACAGCAGCAGACCTCTGGGTATGTTTTTTCCGGGTTTTTCAGCGCTTGTTGCACTAGCCACGAGTGCTTTTGTTCCGATAAACATGGGAAAAATGTAGACGGTTGCTGCGAAAAGTCCTGAAACGCCCTGAGGCAGCGGCGCTGAGAACAGGTTTACGGCGTTAAATCCGCCGCTGATGAATCCTCCTATAATGAAGCCTGCGAATAAGAGTATGAAGGCAATAACGATTACACTTCCAAGTTTTCTGGAGCCTCTGATTTCCGTTACACCCAAAGCGGCAACTACAAAAATTGACAGTAGCCATGCTTGGTCAAGGATTGCTGCCTGAATTTGAGGCGAAATTACTGAGAAAATGATTGCCAACTGCACAACAAAAGTGACAGCCGCTAGTGCAGCGGCGAAGAGGCTTGCCATCCATCTAAAGCATCCAGCTATGAAACCGACGTAGCCTCCGTAGGCGGTTTTGATGTAGGTGTATTCGCCGCCTACCAAGGGCATGGCTGCGCCAAGTTCGCAGTAGCTTAACATAATCAGGAGGTTTATCACGCCACCTATTATCAGCGCTAATAGAATGCCTGGTCCAGCAAGGTGAAAATAGGCGTAATTGAGTAACACGAAAATTTCAAAGCCTATGGCTCCGCTGAGCCCCGCTATTACAATGTCAAATAAGCCGATGCCTTTCGCTTTTTTCATTTGATGTCACTTCTTTTCAGCGTGATTCCCACCAATCGTAAACTAGGAAAAGCCCTCCGATGAGGAAGATTATTCCAAACGCCAGCAGAAGTGCAACATAATAGTTCAGGGCATCCTGCGAGATGTTGAACAGGGTTTGGAAGTCAAATATGTTAAATTTTAGGTCTAACGCCACAGCTACAACTAAAAGAGCCAGTATAACCTGAGCTGCTCCAAACAGCAACCTGAATGTGATTTTCCCCGTAAGCAACCAAGACGCCAACTAATTCTGTGACCCTTTTAGGTATATAATTAATTCGGCAATCAGCACTCTCTAAATTTGTGGCTTGAACGTTTTGCCTTGATATTAACCGACAGGTTTATATGAACAATTTAACATGTGAAACATTATTCATGTAAAATGAAGCTTTAGGCGTGAAACACAATGAAAAAAGGCTTAACCCCCATCTGCCACCGATTCTTCACCAACCTCTCAAACCCCACAAGGCTAGCCGCATTAGAACAGCTGATGAACAAGCCTATGAGCGTAAATGAACTCGCAGAAGCACTTGGTCAAGAGCAAAGCATGATATCCCACAACCTCAAACCGTTGCTTCAGTGCCGTTTCATTTCAAGCGAAAGACAAGGAAAAAAACACGTGTACTCAATCAATCAAGAAACCATCATACCCATCTTCAAAATAATAGAGAATCACGCCGAAAAATTCTGCCCTACAGGCGGAAAGTGTCTAAAAGGAGAAAACTAACATGGTCCTGAGAAAAATCGTAAACATAAACGAAGAACTATGCAATGGATGCGGCAGTTGTATCCCCAAATGCGCGGAAGGTGCCCTCCAAATAGTGAACGGTAAAGCGAAAATACTCAAAGAAACCTACTGCGACGGTCTCGGCGCCTGCTTGGGCGAGTGCCCGCAAGGTGCCATAACCATAACCGAGCGCGAAGCTGACGAATTCGACGAAAAAGCTGTGCATGAACACCTAAAAAGCAGGGAAAAACCAACTAACGCCGATTTCCCAACTGTAACTGACCCGACAGCGCCTGCTAAGCCTCAGTGGCCTGTAAAACTGAACCTTGTGCCGCTGGAAGCGCCGTTCTACCAAAACGCTAACCTGTTGCTCGCAGCTGATTGCGCACCAATCGCCCTCAAAAACTTTCACAACAGTTTACAACAGGGGAAAAGAGTGCTCATAGGCTGCCCGAAATTTGACGATGCACGAGCCTACGCCCAGAAACTCGGCGAGATACTGAAAAGAAACAACGTGGCAAGCATCACGGTTGCCCACATGGAAGTGCCCTGCTGCTCCGCCCTGAAATGGGTCGTAAACAAAGCCGTCGAAGCCTCAGGCAAACAAATCCCCGTAACAGAGCACGTCATAACCATAGGGGGTGAAATACAGTGAGCTCAGATAAACCCCTGGAAAAGAACCCGCAAACCTGCCCTGGCTTACGCGATTTCCTCCGACCAACCGTGGCATACGTTAAATGTCACGTGTGTGGTGGCAACGTAGAAATCTGGAGCGACGAAGACACAGGCGTATGCACTGAATGCAATGCAGAATGGAAGCGACCCGACAAAACCGCAGCGTGCCTTGAATACTGTGAATTCGCCGACAAATGCCGAGGCATCATCGCATCCAGAAAGTAGTTACCACCTTTCTTATTTTCTAAAAAGGTTCCCTTTCTTCTTTCAGCTCATGACGGCATTGCATTTTGAGTGCAGTGAGCCGAAAAAGATTAAACAGGCAAAGTTGCAAGTATCTAGTAACTGTGTTGTAACAGTTTATTATTGGAAGTGTTTTTTGTGTCTGTTTCTTCAGAAAACAAGGTTGACTGGGTTTACCGAATTTTTGATCGAAGACCGGTGTCTCTAAAAGCTAAGAATGAGCAGGTTCGGAAAATAGCTGCGATAGATCTTTCGACGAATCTTCCCTTCGGCTTGGAAGTTCCAGAAAACGTTTCTCTTAAAGACGTTGAGGTTGAAAAGTCGTATTTGGCGGCGTTTAAGGTTTACACGGCGCGAAATGTTGAGGGTGTAACGCCTGAGTGCGTTGAGTTTTTTGAGGTGTTGGATGTTGACCAGACTGCGGAAGCCTTCATTAAGGTATACTGGGTTTACCCAAAACTCGTAAAGTTTGAGCTTGTTGAAGTGGAACCGATGTAGGTTCATGTGGTTTCAAGTTTTTCCGCGAAAAACCGAATTATAGTCATTTTGGGAAAGAGAAAATAAGAAGCCCCAATAGCAAGTTAACTAGGCACAGTTGATTCTTTATGGCTGATAAGGCTAAACCCTGTTTAATCGCTTGTAGCGTATTGAAAGCAGAAATTCAGAAGCTCATAGCGCAAGGCGACTTAGATGTTAACGTTGTTTTCGTCAGCAAGTACTTCCACGTAGACTTCAGCCTCATAGACGCGAACCTGCGGCAAATCATCCCGCAGAATCTACCCCGTTTCCCCGCAGGCGTCATTCTGGTCTACGGCGACCTCTGTTTGGGTATGAACAATGAGATGAAGCAGCTAGCAGACGAATACGGTATAGTCAAGGTTGATGCCCTGAACTGTACTGATTGCCTGTTTGGCGGAAAAGGCCAGTCCTTGGAGGCTGACCCTAACCATGAGCTTTTGGTTTTGAATCCGGGGCTGATTGGTTTTTTCCAAAATGTTAGAGAGACAGCCAAACAGGAAAATATTGATGAGGAAACGCTTAAGCAGCTTTTCAGCGGAGTCAAGGGCATTGTGCTTTTGGACACTGTGGGCGAGGCGGATAAAAACAAAACTGAGATAGAGAAAATGAACACTGGCTTGGCGATTCTTGAAACACGAAAAATTGGGCTCGACCGACTGAAACAGTTAATCCACAAAGCAATGGAGCAAAACACTCAGAAAACTGGGGGAAAAATCTGCTCCCAAAAGACTTTG
>CAYGJP010000111.1:0-7167 GCA_964350175.1 uncultured Candidatus Bathyarchaeia archaeon | reverse complement strand
GGGTAACTTGGTTAATGGCTGTTTTTTCCAAAGAACGTTTCCAGCTTGGCGTTTTTTTCTTTCTTTAGAACTTCTGCGCATTTCTTTGGATCCAATTCTTTAAACTCCAAACCCATCGTCACTATGATTCTTTGTACATCTTTGCCGAGGCTTGGAGCAACCAGGACTCCTCGGAGTTCACGGTTTATCTTGGCTTTGATGGGTTCAATGTATTTGGCAAGTTGCAGGGCAGCCTCCTTCGTGGCAGTTTTCCTCTTCACTTCAACGATTACGAGTTTCCCGTTTTTATCCTCGCCGTAGATATCCACGAAACCAGGCTCCACCTTTTTCTCCCAACTAATTGGCTTGAAGCCCTCCTCAAAAAGTTCAGGCTTCAGCAGAATTGCCCTGTGCATGTCGTCTTCGGTGGCGTGAAGCAAGAAGTCTCCTGAATCGCTGAGGCTCAATGCCGAAATCATGTAGATTCGGTCGAAGGTTACGCGGACGCTTTCGCGGGGCTTCTGCCTTACTCCGTGGATTTCAAGCTCGTCTTCTTTGGTTTGTACGTGAAAGACGCTGCCCGCTGGCTGCCAGTTAACGGGTTCATATCCGACTGGGCGGTGAACTAACAGTGCGCCGTCTTCTTTTATGATTAGGAGGCGTTCGCCAGGTTCAAGCGTGGACCTCGCGCGCCCAGTGTAGTGCACGTGGCAGTTGCCAGCTACAATTATGGTTCGCCTTTGCAGGAGTGCCTTCTCTAAAGCTTCTTTTGCCTCCGAGAGTTTTGGGTTCTTAAGAACGGTTAGCTTGTTAGGTTCCTGCAAGGTTGTTCAGCAATAGTTTTAGATGTGTCATGTACATAAAAATTGTTGAAGGGCAACCATATGAGCAGGTGGAAGCAGAAGCGTTCAGTGATGCGGCGTTACGACTTAACGGCTCAGATGTATGACCAGCGGTACTGTGAGGAGCAGGAAGCCAAGTATAAAGTCGCCCTCGAAGGCTTAACCATAACCCGAAGCGGCGTCGTGTTGGATGTTGGGTGTGGGTCAGGTTTGTTTTTCAGCCACGTAGCCCTCAAAGCTGAGGCGGTGGTGGGTGTGGATGTTTCTCGTGGGTTGTTGCTTCAGGCGAAAGAGCGCGCCCGAGGTTACGACAATGTTTTTGTGGTTCAAGCTGATGCTGACCATTTGCCTTTCAAGCAGGGTTTTTTCAGTTTTGTTTTCGCTTTCACGGTGCTTCAGAACATGCCCAAACCCGTGGAGACACTCAAGGAGATTAAGCAGGTTGCAGGGCTTGAGGCTTCTATTGTGGTTACGGGTTTGAAGCGCGCCGTCGATTTGGAGGTTCTCGGGGGATGGTTGGAGCATGCGGGGCTGCTGGCGGTTTCGCTTCGAAATGATGATGCTCTTCAGTGTCATGTAGTGGTGGCTGTTCAGGCGTGAAAATGATGGTTTTTTAAGTTTTCATGTAGCCTTCTGCTTTTCCAGCATTAGACGTATGAATGGGCTCTATTTTCAAGCAATATTTATATCAATAAAACTGCACTCAAATTTGCAATAGACAGTTATAGGGCGTTGAACGGTCTGTTTCAGCGCATCTAAGTCTATATGGTGGAACATGACACATGCCGTTAAAAACTCAAAAACGCGACACGGCAGAAGCCCTCACGTTAGAGTGGATTTTACAAACTAAGCATTACAAGTTAGCCCTCGACAAAACCCGCTGCGTAGGCTGCCAAATTTGCAGTTTAGCCTGCCCCAAAGAGGCAATTAAGCTGGAGAAGCAGCCGAAAGTTCAAGGCGAAAAGGCGAAGAAGGCTAAAGTGGACATTGACTTGGCGAAATGTATTTTCTGCGGAATCTGCGATATCACCTGTCCATACGGCGCAGTGAAAGTCACGTTAAACGGTGACCACAACCTCAGCGTGGTGGCAAAAGAGAGCTTTCCCGAACTTATCCGCGACATCAAAATCGATACCCGTAACTGCCCCAAAGATTGTGTTGCATGCGTCGAAGCTTGTCCGCTTGAACAACTCAAGATATCTAAAGTAACCTACGACGGGAAACCCGTAGAGAACTTGGAAGCTCTGTCTCCCAGCCAGAGAAGGCATGTGGTGGTAAGCGTTGACATTCCCAAAGAGAAGTGCCCCACTTGCAGGGCTTGCGAGTACAAGTGTCCTCCTGGCGTAATCAAAATGCGCAAAACTTTCGAGGGAAAAATCGCCATCGACCAAGCTAAATGTCCTGAAGGCTGTCAGGATTGCGTGGATGTTTGTCCAATAACTGGCACTTTGACGGTTGCTGACGGAAAAGTTCAGGTTAACGAATCAACCTGTGTTTACTGTGGCGCCTGCAAAGTTGTCTGCCCTGTGGACGATGCCTTGACCGTTAAGCGAACAAAGGTGCTTCACACGCCTGTTCATTCGGGAACTTGGAACAAAGCGCTGGAACGGATAACTTCCCCTGTTTGCACCGTTAAAGAATTGAAGGCCATAAGCAACAAAAAAGCTAGAGACATGGTAAGCAAACGATTTGTTAGTGAAGAGGTTATACGATGAGTCAACCACAAACTCCAACTCCAAACGCACAACCAACAAAGGACGACCTGCGCGTAGGCGTCTTCGTATGCCACTGCGGTTTGAACATTGCAGGCACTGTGGACATCAAACAAGTGGTCGAGTACGCTAAAACCATACCTGACGTCGTATTCGTTAAAGAGAACCGCTATACCTGCGCTGACCCTGGTCAAGAAGAAATCCGCAAAGCCATAAAAGAACAAAAACTGAACCGTGTCGTCGTCGCAGCATGCTCACCCAGAATGCATGAACCAACATTTAGACGCACCGTTTCAGAAGCAGGACTAAACCCGTTCCTTTACGAGATGGCTAACATCCGCGAATTCGCTTCATGGTGCCACCCAAACACTCCCCAAGAAGCTACGGAACGCGCCAAAGACGCAGTGCGCATGGCAGTGGCGAAAGCACGATTAATGATGCCGCTGCAGACCATAGAAGTCCCAGTCACCAACAAAGCCTTAGTCATCGGCGGAGGCATCGCAGGCATGAACGCTGCGTTAGACCTTGCCGAAATGGGCTTCAAAGTTTACCTGCTGGAAAACACCCAAAGCATCGGCGGACACATGGCCGCGTTAGACAAAACTTTCCCAACGCTCGATTGCAGCATCTGCATTGAAGGTCCAAAAATGGTGGACTGCGGTCGCCACCCGAACATCAAAATCTTCGCTAACTCGGACCTTGTTAAGGTGGATGGTTACATTGGCAACTTCAAAGTGAAAATTCGCAAGAACCCCCGTTACGTGATACCTGAAAGGTGCACAGGCTGCGGAGAATGCCGAGATGTTTGCCCCATCGAGTATCCGAACGATTGGGACATGAACTTGGGCACAAGAAAAGCCATATCCGTTCCGTTTGACCAAGCTGTGCCACTAATTTACGCCATTAACAAGGATTACTGCATCGAATGCTTCAAATGCACTGATGTTTGCGGTGCAAGACAAGCTATAGACTTTGACCAGAAGGCTGAAGAAGTCGATATAGAAGTAGGTGCCATCATAGTTTCCACGGGCTTCGATGTTTATCTGCCATACGATATGCCCCTTTTAGGCTACGGGAAGTACCCCAACGTCATCACCTCCATGGAGTTCGAAAGGCTCATCCTCGCTGCGGGTCCAACAGGCGGCAAAGTCATACGGCAATCAGACGGTCACAAACCCCACTCAGTAGCGTTTATCCAGTGCGTTGGCTCCCGTGACAAAAACAAGTACCCCTACTGCTCCAACTACTGCTGCATGTACACCCTCAAACATGTTGTTCAGCTCAAGGAGAAGTACAAAGAAGACGTTGAAGTTTACGTGTTCTACATGGACATGAGGACTCCGGGCAAAGGCTACGAGGAATTCTATGACCGCGCACGCGAACGAGGCGCAAACTTCATCCGCGGACGGGTAAGCCGCATAGACGAAGACCCTAAAACTCACAATCTTATCCTGCACAGTGAAGACGCTAACCTTGGTCAACCCATCGAAGTTGAAGCTGAAATGGTTGTTTTGGCAACCGCCTCGATACCCAAGAAAGGCTCTGACGAAATCGCGCGCATACTCAACCTGTCTCGCGGCGCAGACGGCTTCTTCATGGAAAGCCACCCAAAACTCAAACCAATGGACGCACCAACTGACGGCGTATTCTACGCTGGCGCCTGCCAAGGACTCAAAGACATCCCGTTCAGTGTTTCGCAAGGCAGCGGTGCAGCCTCACGCGCAGCAACAATCATCTCAAAGCCTAAGGTGAAAATTGAACCCATCGTCTCTATAGTTGACGAAAGCAAATGCCGAAACAAAACTGCCAAATGCGGAGTTTGCGTTGACAAATGCCCCTACGGCGCCATCAGAATTGAACCCAACAAAGCTGCAAACATCATCACTGCCAGCTGCCACGGCTGCGGAACATGCGTTGCCGAATGTCCACAACACGCAATTACTCAGATGCACTTCACCGACGCCCAAATCATGGCGCAGATACGTTCAGCCCTTGAAGATAAACCTGAAGAAAAAATCTTAGCTATCCTGTGCAACTGGTGCAGCTACGCAGGCGCAGACTTAGCGGGCACAAGCAGATTCGAATACCCAGCCAGCGTACGCGCCATACGCGTCATGTGCTCTGGCAGAGTTGACCGAGAATTCATCCTTGAAGCCCTCCGCTTAGGCGCAGGCATGGTGATGGTTGGCGCTTGCCACTTGCCCTACGACTGCCACTACATCAACGGGAACTACAAGATGAAAGCACGCACCGACGCCCTCAAAGGCATGCTCACCAAACTCGGCATGAGTCCTGAGCGGTTCCGTGTGGAGTACGTTTCAGCAGCTGAAGGCATCCACTACGCCGAAGTCATCAAAGAAATTGATGCGGACATGAAGGCGCTGGGCAAAGAGAAGATACAGGCTGAAAACGCCAAGCTGAAACCCATGCTTGAGAACCTGCTCAAACGCTGGAAGAAGTAGTGCCAGCGTAACCTCAATCTTTTCCTCTTTCTTATTTTAACCTCATTTTCCTAATCTGCTGGCATGTTTTTTAGAATTGTTTTCTTTCAAACAGAACAACCGCTAACCCCAAAAGCAAAACACAGGTCAGCAGTGACAGCCCCATGGTGAACAAGGCTGCGTAGGATATGTTCAGTATGGTTGGTATTAGCGGAAGGGCGGATATCTGGTTTCCTCCATATATGACTAGTATTGCTCCCACCATGACGCTTGGCGAAGCAACTCCGATAAGTACCCCTGCAGAGCACGCCACAGCCAACATGGACAAACTTGTGGTCAAGGATTGAACTGTGCTGTCCAAGATTGTGGCTGCCAGTACGCCTGTGGTTAAGTAGTCCGTGGTCACTCCCACAAGAACCGAAATCATGCTTGCCACCACAACGCAGAGGTACACGGAAAGGAACTTTGCAAGAACCAAGTCCCGCCTTTTTAGCGGTCTAATCAGGAATAACTCGTAGACGTTTTTGTTTTTTTCGTTAATTATGGAGACTGCAAGCATAACGGAAGCTAACGTTCCAGCTAGGCTGGAAACTACCAGTGTGGAGATGACTGTGAAGGGTATGTCTTGGCCTGTTGTGCTGGACTGCACGAAGCGGAACAGGATGGCGATTACGGGTAAGCCTATCCACAGGAACAACATGACTTTGGACTTGTAGAATCCTCTTAACTCATCAACAAAGAGTAATGGCAGCTTCATGCGTTTTCACCTTCTCGTACATAGTTTAGGTATATTTCGTCCAGTCTAGGCGTCAGTAATGTGATGCCGCGTATCTGCATCTTCAGTTTCACTATGCTGTGGACGATGTCGTTGACAACTTGGTCTGCGTCAGCGCCATCTGAAAGGCTCACGAGAACTCTGCCTACTGAAGGCTGCTCCACGTTTTGCACGTTTTTGATGGCTTTGAATTCTTGCCATTTGTCGCTGGCGTACGCCAAGAGTACCTCGACAACTTTTTGCCCAGATAAACGGGATTTTAACTCGTTTAATGTGCCAATCTGCTTGATTTGCCCATGATTTATTATACCTATGCGGTCGGCAACGTCTTGGACATCGCTTAGGATGTGAGAGGAAAACAGGATGGTTGTGCCCCTCTTTCCAAGCTTCAACACAATGTCCTTAAATTGGTTTCGACTCAGGGGGTCAAGTCCACCCAGTGGCTCATCTAAAACCAGCAGTTTCGGGTCATGAAGAAGCGCTTGGGCTAAGCCTACCTTCTGTATCATCCCGCCTGACAGCTGGGAAATTTTTTTGTGCCGCACATCGGACAGCCCGACTAGGTTCAAGATTTCGGGGATGCGTCTCTCAACTTCAGCCTCGCTTAGACCTGAAAGTTTTCCAAAAGTTTTCAAAGCATGGTTTACGGTGCGCCAGTCTTGGAACGCAACGTTTTGGGGCAGATAACCCAGCAGTTTATGCACCTCACTCTTTTGTTTAGGCACTTGGTAATCGCCTATACGGACTTCACCTTGGAAATTGCTAAGCAAACCCGTCAAAATTTTCATGGTGGTTGTTTTTCCAGCGCCATTTGGACCTATGTAGCCAAAGATTTCTCCCTCTTTGATTTCAAAAGAAATTTTGTCTAAGGCGCGGAAGTTGCCGTAGTTTTTTGTCACGTTGTTAAGAACTACGAACCCTTTTTTGCTGTCGGAGGTGCTGCCGGTCATTTTTATCTCAACCGTTTTTACATTAATTTGGTAATCCTTCTTTTATTTCCTTGGTATCTTTGCCGCCATTATAATCCAAAAAACTGGTGCGTTATTGTGGATAACTAATTTCCACGCGGCAACTTTCTACTTCGGTGAAAAATAGTCAGTTGAGGCGTCCACAGGGGTAAAAAATAGGTAAATTAGCCGTTTTTTAGCCTCGTATCCTAATCCGAGTGGGAAATCTCTTTGTTTTGTGCGTACAGGCTCGTTTCAAACTGGGTTAACCGCCCCAGTCACAAAGCGAGGCTTTAGCAAATTTTAAATATGGAATGTTAACATATGTAGAATCCCGAGGTTAACATCGTGGCTAAGAAAGCACCAGCAAAGAAAGATGCGAAGAAAGCACCAGCAAAGAAGAAGTAAAGCCTTCCGCGCGGCATACTTACCTTCTTCATTTTTCTTTTTTTATGTTGAATAGTTCTCTTT
>CAYGJP010000110.1:0-7211 GCA_964350175.1 uncultured Candidatus Bathyarchaeia archaeon | reverse complement strand
CCTGTCTCTTTCTACAATCATACTTGGCTTTCAAGCACAGTTCTACGCTTTCCTGTTGCCAATATACTACGCTACAGACAACACTATAATTGGTAACTACGGCATAGCCACCACTTTCGTTGTCCTCATAACCTTCTTCGCTATGCCAATAACAACTATGCTTTTCCCCGCTTTCTCCAAACTCGATCACAAAAAAGACAAAGAAACACTACAAAACGTTTTCCAGTTCTCAGTCAAGTATGCAGCGTTGTTGGTTGTGCCTGTAGCGGCACTTGTCATGTCTTTATCCGAACCCGCAGTTTCAACGCTCTTTGACGATAAATATGTCAGGGCACCTTTGTTCTTGGCGTTACTCTCCATAACCTACGTGTACACAGCCTTCGGTAGCCTAAGCACGGGCAACCTCATTAACAGCCAAGGCGACACAAAATACAACCTAAAACTAACCCTCATCACAGCCGCCATAGGATTCCCCATGGGTTTCATACTGATTATGCAGTTTGGCGTCTTGGGTCTCATCAGCACAGTACTGGTAACGGGACTTCCAAGCCTCTTCATTTCGTTGAGGTGGATAAAAAAGCGCTATGGCGTAACTGTGGAGTGGCGTTCGTCTGCAAAAATACTTTTTTCATCAGCCTTAGCAGCAGCCCTAACCTATGTTCTAGTAAATCAGCTGAGTTTTGCCAGTTGGATGCGGCTAGGTATTGGTGTAGTTGTTTTCGTACTATCCTTCATATTGGTAACATTGCTGACGAGAACCATCGACAGGGAAGACATACGAAACTTGCGCGAAATGTTTAGCTCAATAGGACCAATCAGTGGATTGCTCAATCGCCTCTTAAACATACTTGAAAAACTGATGAATATCCTCAAAATATGACAGCATAGCATTTAGCGGAATTTATCTAAAAGGCGGTAACCTCAGCATGTTCTTTGAGGTGTAAAACTTGGCTCTAAATGGTATATCCGTTGTTACGACAACTTGGAACGAGCAGGAAAACATCCAAAAACTAATTCTGGCAACGCGTGCGGTCCTAAAGCATTATCCGCATGAAATAATTGTTGTTGATGACAGTTCGTCTGACGGGACTGTGGAAGTTGCAAAATGTTTTGCTGATGTCGTTGTGGCGAAGCCTCGGGAGGGTCAAACTAAAGGTTTGCTTTACGGGATGAAACTTGCCCAGTACCCTGTTATAGTTACGATTGATGCGGACCTTGAGAACAGCCCTGAACTCATACCTGCGTTGGCAGAGAAGCTTGACGAGTTTGATGTTGTGGTGGCTTCCCGAAGCAAAATTCCGCGGGTTTCTGAGAGGTTTGCTTCCAAAACTTTAGGTAAGCTGTTTGGCGTTAGCGATTCTTTTTCAAACTATAGAGCTTTCAAGAAGGATATTGTTCCATTGTTAACTCTGAAGGGTGGGGAAACGTTTGGGGCTGAATTTTTGGTAATTGCCAAAAAGAATCATCTGAAGATAGCTGAAGTGTTGTATGTAGCTCCACCGAGGCGGTCAAAGCCGCGAATTGGTGGTGTCGTGAAGGCTAATTTGAGGATTTTTTGGGCTTTGTTTAAGTGTTTGGTGTTGTATCTGCGTTAACCTGTCTGGTTAAAAGTTGAGGTTGTGGGTTAGGCGATTTTTCGGTGGTACAGCCTTGCGGCTATGCATAGTCCTGCTGCGACTGCGGCTAGCCAGAATGGCCATTGGAATGCTGTGGAAACCATGACGCTTACGGTTACGCCTTGGGTCATAGTTGTGGGTAGTGTGCTGGTTGTTGAGCCTGATAGGGGGATGTTCAGGTTGACTATGGCTTGCATGACGGCGGTTAAGCCGAAAAGGATGACTACGAAGAATAGCAGGCTGGCTAGTGGTTTGTAGTAGCTAAAGCCTAGAAGGTGTTTTGCGTAGGGTTTTGTTGGGAGAACTGAGTAAATCAGCATTACGATTCCTGCTATGGCGAAAGTGAGTATGCTTGTTAGGTTGAGTGCCCAAATCAGTGGAATGGTGAATGCTGTGCCGAATAGGCTAAAGCCCATGTTGAAGGGTGATATGTTTGCTTGGACCAAGTTTTCGCCTGCTGTTAGTTGCCACCATGGGGTGAACAGGGAAACAGCTACTAGGGCGATTGTTAATGCGCCACCTGCTAAGCCAAACCAGTTCAGTTTTGGTGTCATGTTTTTTCACCTATGTTAATGGGATTTCTCCTACGTGAATTCTTTGGGTTAAGTCGAGGGTGATGCCGCTTATGTCTACGTTCATTCCTGTTAGGTCAACGCTGATTTTTTGTGCTCCTGAGTGTTCGGTGGTGAAGTGGTTTACGGCGTCTTCTGTCCATGTGCCTGTTACAGGAATAAGTGCGGTTTCACCGCCTCTTAGTTGGATTGGGTTTACGAGTGCGACTTTTCCTAGTGAGAAATCGTGTTGTGTACATACTACGCTTGCGGACATAGACCTTAGCGTTAGGTTGAAGTTAAATGGGTTTGTGAAGTTGAAGGAAAAGTTTACTGTTCTTGAGATGGGATCGTATTCTGAGCTTACCATTTGGGGTACTTCTATTGAGGTTTCTAGGAGGCTTCCGTTTCCGCCTGTTGTGTTCATCAGGTTGTTTATTTCGGGTGGAATAATCAGTCCCGATAGGTTGTCTTTGTAAATAACTACCTCTACAACTAGAGGACCTACAACTATGGCTACTGTGATGAGTGTTAGAAGTATGCGTACTTTGTCCATCCCAAAACCGTTCCTACAGTATACTTGTCTATGTGTTAGCTTTTAAATTTCACTATGGTTCTGTTTTTAGCCCTCTTAAGTTTGGCTATTGAAAGTGTTGTTTGATTTCTTCAAGGGACAAAATGGTGATGCCTTTGTCTTTTAGGGTTTTTTCGGCTTCTTCGGCTTCTTTTGGTCTTAGGACCAACACGAATTTGCCGTCGAAGTGCACTGCGGATGAATAGGCGTATTCGATGTTTAGGTCGTGTTCTCCTAGAATCTTTGTGATTTGGGCGAGGGGGTTTTTCTCGGTTATCAGTATGGCTGTGACTTCGGTGTTTTTTTTGGACTTTGCGAGGTTGAAGTCTGCGTTTTCCAGAATCTGTGAAGCTTTCTGGGGATTCTCTGTGACCATCCTGATTAAGCCGAATTCTCCGGCTTCTGCAATTGACAGAGCGTATATTTTGATTTGGTTTTTGTCCAGATGGGACATCACTTCGGAGAGTGATCCTGGTCTATTGTCTAAGAAGACGCTTACTTGTGGTACAGGCACTGGGACACCACTTCCAATTAGGACTCAAACGGTATTTATGTTTTCACATTAGACACTCTGATTTGGCTTCTTTTTGTTTTGCTGAAATCGGCATGGCACGATGTGTTGCTATCTGTCGCGATTTTTTGTCTATACCCCCTCTATTTATAGATTCTACTTTCAAGTAGACCAAAAGTTACTGCTAAGCACAGTGCTATCTGCTCCTCAAAGGAATTTGTCGGTAACTTATAGCAAAAATTCTTGGTGCTTTTTAATTGTAAATGTGCTTTTTGGTTGCAAACTATTTCGGGATGCCTTCTGTGAGGCATTACCGCTTTGCTTTTCCGTAACTTGTGC
Source organism: uncultured Candidatus Bathyarchaeia archaeon (assembly GCA_964350175.1). Lineage (GTDB taxonomy): Archaea > Thermoproteota > Bathyarchaeia > Bathyarchaeales > Bathycorpusculaceae > JADGNF01. Next base: position 3,620 of record CAYGJP010000110.1, on the reverse strand, counting down.
TATTTGCTTTTTGAATGACGCCACATCAATTCAAAATAATCGTGGAATATTGCGATGAGGCTTGGATTGCTTGACCATAACGCAGGAAATTCTGCGATTGTGCCAGTGGCTGATGTTGCAATGATTGCTTCTTTTTTATCATATATGCCGAGTATGGCAGTGGGCGGTTCCGGAATGGTTCTCACTTTGTATGAAGGGTTTTTCAATAACGTTAGTGCAGTTTTTGGCCATGAGTTTACTTCTTTTGGTTGCTCCACGATGACTCGCATCTCTACGCCTCTTTGCAGGGCTTTTTCGACCTCTCCATATACGTATTCTAATCCCTGTGCATACCTTTTCCATGAAACAATAGTGTCTAAGCTTTTTTGCGTTGTTCCTATTATTTTTATCATCTTTAGGATAACTGGTTCATTTTTGGGAATGATGCTGAATTGGAGGTTTTGTTCTAGAATTGCAAAATTAAGTTTTTGTGTCTTGTGTCGTTGCAGCAGTTTCCTAGTTTTTATTAGCATTTCAGTGTTTTCTGTGTTTTTGCGTTTAATTAGAATGTTGACCCCGTCTTGCATAGGGATGGCTCTGTACTCAGTTGGTGTGGTTATTATTTTTTCAATCAGGCTTAGTTCTTGGAGTTCTGAGGTTATTCGGTAGATGTCTTGGCGGGCTATTTCTGTGGTTTTTGCAATCGCTTTTATGGTTGCCCTTTCCAAAATCGTTAGCGCCAGGTATACCTTTGCCTGTAAAACGGTAAGTCCCAAGCAAGTTAATGTTTCAACATCTTGGTCCTGAAACATAAAGTTTACCTTTGAGCTAATTTTATCACGCTGTTATTTTGGCGTGACAGAAGACATACTTCTTGCTAACATATAAAAACGTTTCAATACTTTCTATCCAACATAAAATTGGAGATGAACAAATGAAAACCCGTAAAAATAAAGTGATAACTCTAATTGCTGTACTTTTGCTTTCAACGGCGACGTTCTTTGCTATTCTTCCCCTCACTAATGCACACACGCCGGCATGGAACGTACCAACCTACATTTACCTTACCGCGCAACCTAACCCTGTAGGCGTAGGACAACAGGCATTCCTTGTCTGGACAATCGATATACCCCCACCAACAGCAGCCGGAGCAGGCGGCGACCGATGGCAAGGATACACAATAAAAGTAACAAGACCCGACGGAACAACAGAAAACCTTGGACCATACACTTCTGACCCAACCGGTGGATCTTATGCGCTCTATACCCCAACACAGACGGGCACATACAGATTTGATCTACACTTCCCAGGACAAACCCTAAGCTTAAACAACCCCATTACTGGTGTCCCAGGCTCAAACAGCGCCTATATCGGCGACTACTTTATGCCTAGCGACGCGTCTTGTACCCTTACCGTGCAGCAAACACCGATAGACAAAATTCCCGCTTCTCCCTTGCCAACCGAATACTGGACAAGACCCATATTTATGGAAAACTCCGAATGGGCAAGAATAGCCTCGAACTGGCTAGGTCTTTATCAAACACGTCGTGTCCAAGATGACGGTTTAGCACCAAACAGCGCTCACATACTTTGGACAAAACCAATTGAGTTCGGAGGCATCTTAGGCGGATTAAACACTGAAGTGCCAGAGACAGGCTTCTACACTGGTATGTCCTACGAGGTGCGTTTCACCAACGCATTAATCATGTGGGGCAGACTTTACTTCAACATGCCACTGCACAATAGCGCAAACTCTGGACCATACACTTGCATTGACTTAGCCACCGGAGAAATAGTGTGGCAAGTAGCAGGAATCGCACCAACTTTTGGACAACTCTACGAATATGAATCACCAAACCAACACGGCGTAATCCCAAGCGGTGCTCTGTATCAAACTGTCGGCAGCACATGGAGGGCTTATGACCCATTCACCGGAGTTCCGATGTACAACTTAACCAACGTCCCTTCAGGCACTCAGGTACTCGAGCAGAACGGTGCAATTGCACGCTATGTCCTAAACTACAACGCTACAGCCAAATCTGGCTGGCTAGCAAAATGGACTACAGCAGCTTTGCCAGACAGTCCGATTGTGCTTACTCCTGGAACGACCACCGACGCCTATCAGTACAGAGCACTTGGTAAGAACGCTGACATGAGCAAAAACTACGAATGGAACGTAACAATAGGCGATTTGTCAGGATCAACTAGTCCTTCCATAGTTGGTGTACTTCCTGGAGACGTAATCCTTGGCAGAAGCAGCAGCGTTGCAATCACATCAGTATGGAGAGGAACTGAAGATCCCTGGACAATTTGGGCAATCAGCGACAAGGCAAGCAACCGCGGATCAATACTTTGGAAACAAAGCTACCCAGCACCAGCCGGCAACATGTCACAAATGTTCAGTTATCAGCCAATAGACAGCGTCAACCGCGTATTCACTATGTCGTACTTTGAAACTGGAGAACGTTTAGGCTACAGTCTTGACACTGGCCAAAAACTTTGGGGACCAGTCGGCACGCCATTCTCAATCGGTAACGCTTTCCAATACTTTAGCAGCAGATCAGGACAAGTTGCTTACGGCCAATTTATCAACGGTGGATACGGCGGAGAAGTATTTGCTATCAGCATGAAAAATGGAACTCAGCTATGGAACTTCAACGACACAAGCCACGGCTTAGAATCCAACTGGGGAATGATACCCACATTCGTATCAATGATGGCTGACGGAAAAGTCTTCGCGGCGGGCGGAGAACACTCACCAAACACTCCACTCTACAAGAACGAAAAACTATACGCAATTGACGCATACACCGGAGCAGAAGTCTGGAACCTGACCGCAATGTCAGCAACTGGCTTAGGTGAAGGCGCCGCTAACATCTACGTTGCCGACGGCAAACTAGTCTTCTACAACATGTATGACAGCCAAATCTACTGCATCGGCAAGGGCCCAAGCGAAACAACAGTCAATGCACCACAGCTATCAGCAACCAAAGGCTCAAGCGTAATGATAACTGGTACAGTCATAGACAAATCACCAGGCGCCAAAGGCGCAGCAGCAGTATCCGACCAATACATGACTCAATGGATGGAATACCTCTACCAGCAACAGCCGCTTCCAGTTAACGCAAAAGGCGTCACAGTAAAACTAACAGCCATAGACCCCAACGGCAACACGCAAAACATCGGAGAAGTCACAACCGACCTCAAAGGCAACTACGGCATGATGTGGACTCCACCAGTTGAAGGTCAATACAAAATCACCGCGACTTTCGAAGGCTCAGAATCCTACTGGTCATCATACAACACAGCATACCTAGCCGTAGATCCAGCACCAGTAGCTTCACCACAACCAACTGCAGCACCAGCTACACCTGAACCAACCGCAGCACCAACCGCAGCTCCTACAGTGTCACCTTCAGTTGCGCCACCACCAGAAGCAGCACCCTCAACTGACATCTACATCATCGCAGCCGCAGCAGCAGTCATCATAGTCGTAGCAGCAGCCGCAGCAGTGTTCCTTAAAAAACGCAAGTAAACACAAAAAATCTACCCTCTTTTCTTTTTTTCTTTAGTTGCATGGACAAATCAGGGGCTGAGTGGGCTCTGGCGGTTCCACTTTACAAAGTGGTAGTAGCAAAGAC
>CAYGJP010000109.1:0-7233 GCA_964350175.1 uncultured Candidatus Bathyarchaeia archaeon | reverse complement strand
ATCAAGTTCTTGACCAAGTTAGCCAGAATCTTGGTTTACCCGTGCCTTCGGTAGCCATTTTCCTCAAAACTCTCCGCGACAACGACTACTTAGCGGTTCCAACGCATTTTAATTCGCGAGGCGTAAGAACCGACGCATCTGCCATGGAAGTGCAGAAGCTTATGCGGCAACTCGTAGCGGCTGGGCAATAAAAGTTTAAGAGACCAAACCGTAAGTAGATAAAACGAAAAGGGTGAACCGTGTATGACGGATAGAATAGCAGTTCTAGGCGCAGGAATGATTGGCGGCGCCATAACCAAAAGCCTCCTCAAAAGCGGCTACAAAGGCAGCATAACCGCTGCAGATTTCGTGGCTGAAAAAGTCAAAGAAATGGAGGAACTGGGCGCCTCTGCCACCACAGATAACCGCAAAGCAGCCGCAGACGCGGACATAATATTTGTCTGTGTTAAACCAGGCGATGTGAAGAAACTTTTGAAGGAAATAAGCAAAGAAATCAAGGGAAAACTTGTGGTTTCCACAGCCGCCACACTACCACTGGCATTTCTGAAAAAAACGGTTCCCGAAGCAAAATTCATCAGGATAATGCCCAACCTCGCCATCTTGGTGCAGGCATCCTACACGGCGTACTGCTGCGAAGCAGACGTAACCCAGAAAGACAAAGAGAAAATCAAAACCTTACTCAACATTATGGGAACATGTGAGGAAATTGACGAAAAATACATGGACGCCATTACGGGACTTAGCGGCAGCGGGCCAGGATACCTCTCCATAATAGTGGAAGCCATGATGTACGCTGGCTTAAAACTGGGCTTACCTCGAAACGTAGCCCTAAACGCGGCAGCGCAAACGGTTTTGGGCACAGGAAAACTAGTGCTGGAACTGAATGAGCACCCAGCAAAAATACGCGACATGGTGACGACTCCAGGCGGAACAACCATCGAAGCCATACATGTGCTTGAAGGCAGCCAAATCCGCCAGGCGCTGATGCAGGCAATTGAGGAAGCAGCCAAAAAAAGCCAGCTTATAAGAGAAAAAATCCTCGAAACCGCCAAGTAACACTCAGGCGCTGCACTGATAGGGCTCTAAATGTTCGAAACTGTTATCTTTGACTGGGACGGAACTCTCGCCGACACCAGAAAAGCCATACTTGTTTCTTTCCACAAAGCCCTAAGCGAAGCCCATTGCGACGTAAGTGACGAGTTCATTGAGCGACGCATCGGGATAGGTGCAGCCGAGACCTTCAGGGAAATACTAAGAGCCCAAAACGTACGCTTCGATGACGCGTTAATCAGGAAATTAGTGGACTTGAAGATTCAAGCTGAAATCGACCTGAGCGGCGAAATAAAACTGTTTGCAGGAGCAGCTAAGCTTTTGGAGTCATTGAAGGGCAAGGTCAAGCTGGGTTTGGCATCGATGAATAACAGGCGAGTTCTTGACCATTTGCTTAGAACCACGGGCACCATGAGGTTCTTTGATGTTGTTGTCACAGCGGAAGAAGCCGCCAAGCCAAAGCCTAATCCAGAAATTTTCCTCAAATGCGCCCTGAAGCTGGAAACCAAACCTGAAGGCTGCGTGGTTGTGGAGGATTCTATTTTCGGGGTTGAAGCCGCCAAGTCCGCGAAAATGGGCTGCATTGCGGTTCTTACAGGTGTTTACTCCCGAAATGAGCTTAAAAAAGCGAACCCAGACTTAATTGTTGATTCGTTGAGGGAAAAAGACGCGATTTTAAAGTTCATCCTTGAATAAGCAATATTCACACTCTAAATGCCATAGTGTTGCTGTGTTGTGACAGTCACATATCTTTAAGACTTTTCACGGACAAACATATGGTGCAGCAATAAGTTGTGCGTATTTTGAAAGTCGTAATCGTTGTGAGAAGGCTATGTTAGGAGAAGTGCTCAACATCAAAGAGATAAAGCCGCAGAAGTTCCAAGTGTTGTTCCTGCGGAATGATTCTAGTCAAGAAGTTGAAGTCCACGAGGTCAAACTAGTGGATTTCAATACCGTACAGGAACACTTGGAACACGGAGAATCAGTTTTCATCACAAGCAAAGGCGCACAAAAACTCAAACCAACCAGAAAAAGCAGCACTCGCAAAAAAGTGAAGACAAAATTGGTCACCGCATTCAATCTTGACCAACTTGGAAGTCATTCCTAAACGTGTGGCGTGCACTCAAAAGTTCTCTTCCTCCCCTCTCTCCTCCCAAAAAATGGGCGGGTGCACGCCGCGCCCATTAACAAATCAAATGTTTCGTTGTTTTGACGGCGGTTTTGGCGGCATTTTGGTTTTGTGTGAAGCTTTGTGTTGTGGGGTTAGAGGTTTTTCCGCAAGAGTTATGTGGGGAGACTAATAGAAAGTGATTTGGGGAAGGGAGAATGGAAGAGGATAGTTTGTTGTTTGTTCGTCAGGTTAATTGTGAACATGCGAAGCAGCGGTGGTATACGCAGCGGCGGTTTGACATCTTGTATGGGTTTGAGTTGGTTGTTACGCGGTGTATTAACTGTCACAAAACTGTTGCTTTAGAAGTGAAAAAACTAAATTAGCAAAGCCCTTCGTTGCTCGGGGACTCAGGTTTGTTTAGTCTCTCGATGAGGACAGGCAAGTCGGTTATTGAGGTTATGATGTAGTTTGCGCCGTGGCTGATTAGCTGTTGATGTGTGGAGACTCCTGAGGGTAATCCAACGGCTATGGCTTTGAGTTCTTTGGCACCTTGCATGTCTGTGATGCTGTCGCCAACAACCACCGTTTCGCCTGCATCGATTTTTAGTTTTTTCAAGACATTTTGGAGGTGTTCAGGGTCAGGTTTCACGTTGCCCACACTATCGCGGGATACGGTTACATCGAAGTACTCGTCGAGTTTAAAGCGTTGCAGGATGTAGGTGGTGGATTTTTCGCTGTTTATGGTGCATAACCCAATTTTCAAGCCTGCTCTCTTTAGCGTTTTCAGAGTCTCAAATGCGCCCGAAAGCAAGTTCGTTTGTTTAGCGGCTTCCAGTTCGTATTTTTCAGCGATTCTAAGGGTTTCTTTGCGGATTTCCGCCATGGCGTCTGCGGTTTTGCCTTGGTTTTTTATGTATATCTCTGTTTTTTTGAGCATCTCAAAAATGTTTTCGTTCACTTTCAGCAAGGATGCTGGAACACCCATGTTGAGGAGGTAGCTTCTGGCTTCTCCGCGGACGGTTTTGTAGTCTAAGTTGAAGGCTGTGATTGTTCCGTCAAGGTCGAATATGACAGCTTTTATAACCATGAAGATTCATCTCACGCGTTTGCTACTTGAGGCTGCTTAAGCAGTTTTGGCACGGGAGATATACTTTGCGGTAAAACTGGGTTGGGTTGGCTTCTGCGGGTTTTTGCTGATTTCTTGTGCTCTAATGCTTGGAGCAGACTATCGCGAATAGCAAATTGAATGCGGTCTCTTAGTTTGCCTGTTAAAGGCGGGTTTGCTGGGGCTTTGACGGCGAGAAATATTCTTGGAGAGAGAATGAAAACCCGTTTAAACTCTTAGCTGCTACCGCTTTTGAGTTTAACCGCCAAAGCCCACTCAGCCCCATTCATCTGCAATGCAACCAATAGCGGCGAGAGCGATTTGGTTTGCCTGTTTGTTTCTTTTGCTGGTCCTGCGACGACTACGCAGCCATTATGACTGCGGCTACAGAGGCGATGACGCATCATCTCGCCATTTTGCTGTAAAGATGTTTCACGGGGGAGGCTATTTAACTTTTTGCAATAAACAAGGGGATTGTTGATGATTTTTAGCTTTTTTTATGTTTTTGGGTTAGTTACGTCATTTAAATTGGCCATAACCTGTTTATGGGAAAAAAGTTGGATGTAATCAAGAAGTTTATCTACTATGACGGTACGCTATATCGAAGTAGACCTGGGTGTGGCGAAGATGCGCTCTAAAGTTGAAGTTGACGAAATTGACGTGAAAATATTAAAGCACCTAATAAGAGATGCACGAACCAATTTGAAAGATATTGCCAAAGACTGCGACGTTTCACCCAACGCAATATTTAAGCGCATTAAACATTTAGAAAAAAGCGGTGTAATACGCGGGTATTCGCTTTTTTTTTCCCCCGAGGTCATGGGTGATTACAAAAGTTTTTCAACTATTTGGATAAATATTGATTTGACACATGAAACTGAAGCTGTAGAATTCCTGCGAAAACAAGATGGTTTTTTTAATATTTTTCGATGTGTAGGGAGCTACGATATAGTTGCGTATTGTACAACAAAGAACATTCAGAAGTTAGAAGAGATGCTGCAGAAATTAAAAAAGCAAGAGTGGTTCAGAGAAATTGTCGTTAACATATGGTCTGATAAACAGTTGTTGACTCTTGAAAATGTCGAATTAACACCTACCCGAGAAAGATAATCATGATAGACCAACTTGACCGAACGATAATAGATGAATTGTTTAAAGATTCACGGATACCCTTTACAGCGATCGCAGAAAAACTCGGTGTTTCCCCCGGTACCGTCAAAAACCGATTCCAAAAAATGCAGGAAACAAAAATAATTGGGATATGTACAGTTGACATTGATCTTGCAAAATTTGGGTATCAATGCAAAGTTTTTCTTATGCTGAAGATTTCAAGAAAGGAAGATAAATCAGTCGTAATAGACAGAATTTCTCGTCTTCCAAACGTGATTGCTACTTCTGGGATCATTGGAGATTTTGATTTGTTCACTCTGGCTATAGCGAAAGACGTGAAGCACCTTGACAAAATACTAAAAGACATAAGGTCAACGGGCATTGAGCAGATAGAAATTGCGTTATCAATAAGGGAAGTTATCCCCTTGCTGCCTGACAAACCATAAGCAATTTCTTAGCCAAAAGTCCTTTTATTTGATTTTTATGGGAACTCCCCTGTAGTTCCCTGTTGCCGTCAACAAAAAATTTGGGGTTAAGCTGTTATTTTCTCTACGAGCCTGAGTAGTTGATATCCGAAAAGAATCGCGGCGAAATAAGTCGGCCACAAAATCACTGGCCAGTTTGCAGGAAGGTAATTCCACAGGTTCATAGCGACTGAGAAGAGCTCCATAGACGCCAAGGCAAGCATTCCAAAAACGGCCAAGAGGAGCTGCTGTTTGACTTCTTTTTTGTGTATGTGTCTTCTTCTGATGATGGTTATGGTGAGCCAGCCTAAGAGGAAAGCTGCGAAGAGTATGTACCAGCTTGAACTGAACTGGAAATCGAACGTCATAGTCACCAGTTACTGATTCATCACATAAAAAGGTAGCCTGTGAAAAACTTTGTTCTCAATATAAAAAAAGTTATCCATGTTTAGACATGGATGGAAGTTAAGTGGTAGCAGCTATGGAAAGTTTTGGGTTTTCCTTCTTCTCTCTAAAATCACTATTTCCCTACCTTGATGTTTGATATAAACATTGTGAAGATTTAGATAAATGAGAACCAATAATGCGCTGATGAACCTGCTCTTTGTGTTGTATGTTTTTTGACCTCTGATAGGTCCCTATCGTTTTGACCTACCCCTTCCCCCTCCGTTTTTTCTGTTATCCAAACTGCCCTTGACTGGGAAAACGCCAATACCGAGTAGGTGACCTCTAGGTCGCTGCAGGCTATTTCTAATGGGCTCCAATTGGCTACGTCAAACATTCATGTCAAAAAAACAAGATATTGCGGATAGCGAAATTTGACTTAAGTGGAGCTTGAGGCGTTTGCTACGCTTTCTTTTGCTTAAGCTACGGTTCGGGCTGTGGTTTGTCCCATGTTTTTTCGAATTCTTCAGGAGACATAATATCTGAATTTGCCAGTCGCTGCCTAAATGCGTCGCGGGCGCAGGGTTCACTCACATGTGCACGGTAAACCGCCGTCAAGAGATACACTGTCATGCTGAGGGATACTGGTTTTCCAGCCAAAAGGGTTAATTCTTTTGAGGCGGACTCCAAGTCCTCGTATACCGCGTCGGGTAAGGTTATTGTTTTTGCCATGTCAGTTTGCTCCTACAAGTATTCTGTATAGCAAATTAAGTGTTTAACTGTTCTTGTTTCCAGAGGAAAAGCATTTACTTGAGGACGAAGTGAAACATGCAATTATTGGTTGTTGGAGCGCGACGAAGGTATGCTGAAAATTAGGTGGATACCATTGCATTATTGACCTTAATCGCTGTTGCTTCTTTTGTTGCACTGTACTCTGCAGGGCATTCCCAACTAAACATGAATGCAGCCGCGAACAGGGAAACGCTGTTTCAGGTTGCCTCGTTCAAAACGTTTGCCCAAGGGGATTATGAGGGCACCACAACCTACGCCGAGTTGGCAAAGCATGGCGACTTCGGAATAGGCACCTTTAACGGCTTAGACGGAGAAATGGTCGCGTTAAACGGTGTGTTCTACCAGATTCCAACCGACGGTAAACCCCGACAAATAAACCCTGAGGCAGAAACGCCTTTTGCGTCTGTCACTTTCTTTGAGGCAGACCAAACTCTCTACTTTGCTGGCGCCTTGAACTATTCGGAGTTGACGGCTTATATTGACCAGATTCTTGCCCCTGAAAGTGCCATGTACGCGATAAAGATTCACGGTGTTTATGATTACGCGAAAACCCGAAGCGTACCCATGCAAACCGAACCGTACCCGACACTCACGGAGGTCATAAGAAACCAGTCTATCTTCACGTTGAACAACGTTACAGGAACTACTGTTGGTTTTCGGCTTCCAACCTACATGGATGGCGTCAACGTAGCAGGATACCATTTCCACTTCATCACTGATGATGAAGGCGCGGGCGGGCACTTGCTGGATTGCATTGTTAGAAACGCCACCATCGAAATTGACTATACGTATCGGTTTGAGTTGGCGCTGCCCGCAAACCCTTAAACTGAGATTAGTTGGATTCGCCGAGTTTTTTCTTGCAAAACGCTTTTTCAACGGTCCGCGCGTCAAGGTTGTTTTTGCTTGCCGTTTTTCTCAGCGCTGCCAAGAGCTTTAGGTAGTTCTGGGATGTGAACAGGTTGGGCGGTTCGTTGCCAAGCAGTGCTCTCCACACTTGCACGTCAAAGACGCCGTATTGTTTGGGGTCAAAAAACGCGAGTATGACGCTGGCTATAATGGGGCTAACTCCGTTTAGCATGGTGAGGCTGTTTATGCGGTATGCGTCTTCGTTTGAGGGAACATTGAAGACTTGACCTGAAATGCGGGCAACTGTTGCTTCGTCGTTTTGGGCTACTGCTACTAAAACGCGTTTCTTTTTTTCATCTGAAGCTCCTTTG
>CAYGJP010000108.1:0-7367 GCA_964350175.1 uncultured Candidatus Bathyarchaeia archaeon | reverse complement strand
TTCACGAAAGTTTCATAATCGAGTTACGTACCTGCGCCAGTGCTGTATGTTTTGGGTGAAAAGACAACACAAACATCATGTTTTTCAAGCGCGCCACAATCTCCTGCAAATCACCCGATTTGCCCTCGTCACAGTAAATCGGTATGGGCTCGTCTTCGCCATGCTCGTAGTAAACGTAAATCGGCGTGCAGCCTTTTTGCTGGGGCACCATTTCGAAATCTAGGTTCAGTTCTTTCGCCATTTTTTCAGTTGCAGTTCGCACTGACCGCAACCGTTGTTTAGGCGAGGAAACGTTTGAGGCGTAAACCATCAGTTTGCCTGAGTCGTTTCTGAGCATATGTTTTCCACCAGTAGCATGATTGCCGCAGAACGCTTTTAAGACGCGTGCGTGAACGACTCCCATGCACAGGTGGGGGAGGTCAGTTAAAGTGAAGCCTCATAAGCCACCCGAAACGTTAGATTCACCGAGCTAACCTGAAAGGTGGAAACGTGAAAACACGCGCGCACGCATTCATAAGCGGCAAAGTTCAAGGCGTCTTCTTTAGGCAAACCACCAAACGGGAAGCCGACAGCTTAGGCGTGAAGGGTTGGGTTTGCAACTTGCCCGACGGCAGGGTGGAGGCGGTTTTTGAGGGCGAAGAAGACACAGTCAAAATGATAGTGGACTTTGTTAAGTTTGGTCCACCCAGAGCCAAGGTTTCCAACATGGATTTGGTTTGGGGAGTGTATTCTGGAGAATTCAGGAGTTTCACAGTAAAATAGTGACCCATAATGTTGTTGTTGCGAGTGAACGCCGCGTGGGAAAGGGTAAATTAAGCCAACAGCAGTTTTCTCTGGTGAGGCACAGGTCCAGTTGAAGGTTCTCGGTTTAGTTGGCAGCCCACGAAAAAACAGCAACACCGACTTAACAGTCACCCAAATTTTGAAAGGCACACAAGATAGCAGCAACCAAACCGAAAAACTCTACCTATACGGCCTAAACATCGCGCCCTGCGTGGACTGCCGCGCCTGCAAAACCGCAAAGCCGCAATGTGTAATCAAAGACGACCTGCAAACAGTCTACCCAAAACTGGAAAGCGCCGATGTTATCGTGTTTGGTTCGCCGCTGTACTGGTATGGACCCACGGCACAAATGAAGCTCTTAATTGACAGGCTCCGCCCCTATGTAGAATCAAAGAAGCTGAAAGGCAAACAAGCCATACTGGTTATCTCGTCTGCAGAGGACGCCGAAGCCTGCCGTTTCATGGTGGGCGCCTTCGAATTATCATTCGAGTATTTAGGGATGGATTTTGTGGGGAAGGTTCTGGTTAAAGCCTACGAGAAGGCTGAAGTGGCAAAGCAGCCTGAAGTGCTCAAGGCAGCCTTTGAACTGGGGAAGACCCTGAAGTAGCAAAATATTTGCTCCCACGTTTCACTGAGCGTTCTTTATTTTGGCTCTTTTTACGATTGCAACTACAGAAGTAGCAAGGAGTAGCGAAACAATTAGCAAAGTTCCTACTGTTTGGTTGGGGAACTCCGGTATGGTCGGCGACGGCAAAGGTGTTAAGGTGGGTGATGGAGTGGGCGTGGGTGTGCCGAAGGCATAAAGTGAGTAACCCGCGTCGACGTAGATTACGCCGTTTGCAATTGCTGGAGAAGTAGAAATATAGTTGTCAGGTGTGGGGAAGGTGTAGTTCCATATTTTGGCTCCTGTGAAAGCGTTAAGCGCGTAGATGTTGTAGGAACAGCTTACGTAAACGGTGCCGTCTGCGACTGCTGGGGATTGTCCTCCGCCTCCAGTTGCATTCCATATGAGTGAGCCCGTGGAAGCGTTAAGCGAGTAAACATTACTGTTTGACACGATGTAAACGCACCCGTATGCAACTGCGGGAGAAGACATTCCAGTGGCTAGTGGGTATTTCCAAATTTCTGTCCCGTTTAGAGCATCCAAACAGACAACTTTTCCGTTATCGCCATAAGTCGTGCCTATGTAGACGTGCCCGTTAGCGACAGCAGGAGAAGAAGAATCGTGGCCGCTCAACCCTATGTAGTTCCATATTTTGGCTCCTGTTGAAGCGTTTAAGGCATAAAAATTACCCCCCGACGCAAAGTAGACAATGCCGTTGGCAACAGCAGGAAAAGAATACACAGGGTCTGAAGCAAAATCCCATATGTTAGCTCCAGTCGTAGCATTTAAAGCGAAAACGCCGCCTCGAATGCAGGAACCTATGTAAATTATGCTTTCAACAATGTTGGGCGTAGTAAATCCAAGGTTGTTTGTGTAGTTTAACATAATTTCTCCTGTTGAAACGTTGAAAGCGCCGGATGATGTGTATACGTAGCCGTTGTAGATGGCTGCGTTCCCAGCTATGTTAGGCAAGCGTTGCGTCCATAAGTGGTTTCCGTTTGAAGCGTTAAGGCACTCAACAGTTCCGGCACTCGTTTTTGCTAGGTAACCGTCGGCTATGACAGGAGAACCTCCGCCTTTCAGTGAGGCCCATATTACTTCGGGTGTTGTTGTGGGTGCAGTACTTGTTGTGTAGCCTGTGTGTGCTGGGTCGTGGTGGAACATTGGCCAGTCATCCGTGGATGAACTCGCGTTTACATACAACACACGTGATAAAACGTATGGTTGGGTTATTAGAATGGCGATGAGGATGGCAAGAGCACACTCACGTTTTCTCATTGGCAACCCCTTGAACAGTACAGGGGTTATCTTGCGATATTAAACTGTCGGATTCCGCTTTAAAGTAACCTCAAAAAAGAACTGGGTGTTTGCTACGCCTTTTTCTTGTAGACTCTGAAGTGGCTGTCGCGTCCTGCGCTGATGTACTCGCCGCCTATACCCCGCACGGTGGAAGCGATTTTTGCAAAGTTCTCTGAACCCAAAAACTGCTTCGGCTTAATTACGATGTAGTCGTTTTTATCTTCAAAAATAAGCAGGCTATCTAGGTCTGGGGGAAACATCATACGTGTATCCTCCAGCGAGGAACTCGAACTTTTAGCTGCCTCACTTGGAATGGGCGCGGAAACTTTAGGCGCAGGCGCTGGTGCAGGTTTGCTGGTGATTTGGCCCACTGCAAGGGACTTTATGGATGCGGAAACGGTTTTGAGGTCTTCGGAAACATCCTTCAAAACTGAAAGAATATCATCTATTCGACCCATAAGTTGGTCTAATTTCTCTTTGTCGGTGCTCATCGCATTTTCCCCGTTTGTCTCTAAAGTACTTAAGGCGCTTATTAATTATTTGAAACTTACCATTAAACCACCATACACTGTGAGGTTTACCTGTTGTTTGAGATTGACGGAAGCCAAAAAAGCGGAAGCGGCACCATCCTGCGCCTAGCCGTGGCGATAGCAGCCATAACAGGCGAACCCCTGCACATCTACAACATAAGACATAGCAGACCACAGGCAGGCTTGAAACCGCAACATCTGGAAGCCGTCTTAACCGCGGCGCGGCTCTGCAACGCCGAACTGCAAGGCGCAACGTTAGGTAGCCGAGAAGTCTACTTTAAACCCAACACAATAAAAAGCGGAGGCATCGAAGCGCAAATCGGAACCGCAGGAAGCATCCCCATGCTGTTCATGACGGTTTTGCCCATTTGCCTGTTCGCCAAAGACACGGTGCGTTTGCATGTGGTGAAGGGCGGTACAGATACTCTGCATGCTCCAACCATAAACTATTTGCGTCATGTTTTCTTGCCGTCGCTAAAGCGTATGGGCGTGGAAGCTGAGATAGAGGTGCAGCGCTATGGTTATTATCCGAAGGGCATGGGCGAAGCTACTCTAACCGTGAAGCCCAAAGGCAAACTGCAACCTATCCGTTTGGAGAACTTTGGCAAACTTCAGAGTGTGAAGGGCGTTTCAGTCTGCACCTGCCTCGCGGACAAAAAAGTGGCGGAGCGCCAAGCCAAAGCAGCCAAAGAATACCTTGCAGCCAAAGGCATAGGCGCTGACATACTCGTAGTAAACGACACTTCAAATCCTCTGCAGAAAGGCAGCAGCATCGCCCTGTGGGCACAAACCGACAGCGGCGCCATCTTGGGCGCTGACGCCATCGGCGAACTTGAAAAGACCAGCGAAGCTGTCGGCACATCGGCAGCCCAAAAACTTAGCACAGAACTTTCTGCGGTGCCCACGGTTGATGTGTACTTGGCGGATATGCTGATTCCCTACATGGCACTATCTGAAGGCACCTCAGCGTACTTAACGCGGAAAGCATCCCCCCACATAGAAGCGAACATTTGGCTGGCGGAAAAAATGCTTAACGCGCGGTTTAACATTAAAAAAGCCGATGCCCTCTATAGGATTGAAAAAGTTGGCTAACCCTATGCCCAAAGAAGCACCCTGCCTCAAAGTTCCAAAAGTAGACGGCGAAAAAACGCTTGTGTTAGCCAACAAACTCGACTTAACCGACAAGAAGCTCATTATCCAAAAAGACCTTGCCGACTTGCTCTGTATCCCGCTTACGCGAGAACCCGAAGAAAACGAATTAGCTCTCTTTAAGGCACAGACGCCACAGTTCCAGTTGGCGACAGAAGTTTTTGCAGAAAAAAACCAACCGCCCAAAACACTCGCAGAAGTTCTCGAAAACCAGTTGTCTCCCAACCTGCTGTATGCCCTGCCCAGAGCTTTGGACATTGTAGGCGACATAGCCATAATCGAGATTCCACCCACGCTGGAAGCCCACAAAAACACAGTCGGCGAAGCCATCCTCAAAACACACAGAAACGTGCGAACCGTGCTTGCGAAGGCTGGCGCAGTCAGCGGAACCTACCGCCTACGCGACTTCGACTTCATCGCTGGAGAACACAAAACAGCCACCTTTTACAAGGAGTATGGGTGCAGCTACTACGTTGACGTTGCCAAGGCATATTTTAGTCCGCGGCTCTCGCACGAACACGACCGCGTTGCATCTTTGGTCCAAAACGGCGAAACGGTGGTGGACTTGTTTGCGGGCGTTGGTCCCTTCGCGGTGCTCATAGCCAAAAAACACCCAGACGTGAAAGTCTACGGGGTGGACATAAACCCCGACGCCGTAACGCTACTTGAAAAGAATGCTCGGCTTAACCGCGTGGAAAACAGAGTCTACCCAATTGTAGGCGACGCCCGCCAAGTAGTCGACGAGAAACTTCACGGCGTAGCGGACAGGGTGATTATGAATTTGCCTGAGACCGCCAACGAATTCATCGACACCGCATGCAAAGCCGTCAAACCCTCAGGCGGCACGATTCACTTTTACGGCTTCATCCGCCTAGCCGAAACCATGGAAGACATGCAGCAGCACTTCACAGGAGCAGTTGAAAAAGCAGGAAGAAAATTGGAATCGTTTTCCTACGCGAAAACCGTGCGCGAAACTGCGCCTCACGAGTGCCAAGCCGTACTAGACGCAAAAATCCAGTAGTGCCTGATATTAACTTTTTTTAAGACTATTTTTTTGTGTCCTTCCCTCTCTGTGATAGATTCCAAAATTAGGCTCTCTTCCATAAAAAAGGCACGATAGTAAAAAAACAGTATATCTTTTTATTCAAAACCCACATTAGTAGCTTTGATGTTCCTTGACAAGTAAACGCTATTGCCCAGTTAGAGACATACAATGTCCTGTTGAGTCCAAAATTCAATCAACAGTTCCTTTTTGCTTCATCGCAATTCCTTCAAGTAGTCAGTGGTATGATAGTCGTGAAACTATAAAGGAAATTCTCAATGAGAACGGTATTTTTCCATACGTTGCTGACGAAGATGTCACTGCTGGAAAAGACATCTTTTGCAAGATTTGCGAGAGAATACTTTCCTCGACATTCGGGGTCATAGAACTTACCGAGAAGAACCCAAACGTAATGCTTGAATTTGGATTAATTCTTGGCAATCAAAAGCCCGTGTTTATACTTCAAAACAAAGCAATAGCTCCAAAAACACAGACTCATTTGCCAACAGATATCACAGCACTTGAGAGGATTGAATACTCTAATCAAAAAGAGTTGAGAGCACAATTCTCAAAAGGTCTACGTACATATCTTGAAAAAATATGTCCAACATTAAAACGTGGTGAAGAGAAGCAGCTTACAGAAGCAAATTCCGAAGACCTTGAACTGGTTCTTGAAGCTATAAAAAGCAATAACTATACCAAACGCTACGAAGGCGCAAAGGATATGTATTTACTTAGTTTTAATAAGCGCATTATTCATGATACACGAGTTGTAGAAATAATTGGGGCGTCATTAGATGATCCGGAAAGCATTATTCGCAGGGAATTCCTTGGAATAATAAAAATAATTCTAAGAGTGGAAGACGAAGAACACAAACAAGCTTTCGCAGCAACCTTTTTTGAGAAAATTGGTCAAATATCTCTTGAAGACGAAGACATGCTGGTGAGAGAAAGCGCATTTAGTGCTCTTGAAGAAACAAAGAATCCGTTGGTCATAGATTTCGCCTTTAAAGCTATTCAAGAAACGAGTAATGAAAAATGGACACGTTTTTCCAGTAATATAATTTCATGTTTACGTGCATTCAATGATGATAATTATCGTAGGACACTTACAAAAAAGTTATATGCAATGTTAGATGACCCTAAACTACAAACACGAGTGCACGAAGTGCTAGAACAGTTGCGTGTAAATTAGACTGAAAGAAAAACAGTTTTGAATCAAGCAATAACAGTTAGGGTGATTTTGGCTTTCTGCGCTGGATTCTTCAGCTTCTCCACTAGCTCTCGGGAGAGGTCTTTGGCGGCTTTATCCGCATGAATTGCCAGCGTCCTGTCCGAGGCGTAGTCGCTTTTCCGAATAACCATCTCCACAGGATGCTCCAGAGTCAGATGTGGGCTGCCGCTGGCTTGCACCTGCTCTTTTACATCGTCAACTTCGATGGTTATGGTTAGTTTGGCGTGGGGCTGCCGTAGTTTCTCTTTAAACTCAGGGCTTAAATCGGTTGGCGCCTTGTCTGCGGATACTACGAGTATACAGTCCCCATTCTTCGACACATGTGTATCTTTTGTGAACTCAAGCGTTGCCCGATGCGTAGCTAAAATGTTCTCGTGCCCGTACCCGACAATGGTCTCCGTTAATGTGGTTTTGGGCAATTTTACTCGGAGACCTCTATGGAGTCAACTTTGCCGTCTCCGTCCAAGTCAAAACCCTGAATCACCGCTGCGAAACCGTTGTCTCCGTGGTAGTTTTGCAGGGTTTTCTTCCAAAAGTTAGTCAACGCCAAAACGCACGCTTTGGTACCAACGGCTTTGTTTCCCGCCAGCACTATGACGCGTTTAGACTTGTCCCACGGATTCTCAATCTTCGCAATCAAACCCGCAACATCAGCCGTATAGACACGTTTAGTTTTCTGAGAAACCAAGCCGCCCAGCAAGAAGCCATGTTCAGACGACTGCATGC
>CAYGJP010000107.1:0-7403 GCA_964350175.1 uncultured Candidatus Bathyarchaeia archaeon | reverse complement strand
TTTTTGTTTAGTTGTTGTTGTGGGTGGTTTTTGTGTTTCACTACTTCTTCTGGGGCTTTGTTTTGTTGGTTGTGTTTTGTTGTTGGGGTCTGTTTTGGGTTGTGTTTTGGTTGTGCAAGTTGTGACAGGCATCTACGTGTGTTTTCTTGGTTTGTTTTGTTTTGAAAAAGGGTTTGCTGGAGCGCTGGCAGCTGGAAATATTTCAACGATATGTTTGTGTGCTCTAGCAGATGCCGCCTTGTTTGAAGTAGTAGTTCTCTTCTTTTTTTGGACCAAAACTTCGCACGCCTTCCTTCTTGAGTTGCGCCTTCAACTCACAAGCTATCTCTTTTGTTAGTTCGCCACGTTTCTGCATGTACGTGATTATTTCTTCCGCCTGCTTTTCGGTGTCGCATCGACGCAGGAAATCGGCAACTCCAGGGTTGTAGTGTCGGAATTTGTCAGGTTCAGGCAGCGTCTCCTCGACACCTTCAACTGCTTCTTCGGCGGTTTCGGGGTCTTTGCGTACCGCGTCTATGTTGACTTTGTTTTCGTCGCCTTCGAGTTCTTTGAGTAGGTTGGGGAACATTTTTTTGAGGGCTTTTTTGTCTTCCATGAGAGCACCCTGCCAGTATGTGTTTCTTATGGAGTGCAGCTTTAAGTTCTTTTTTGCTCAAAAAAGAGCATATCACACTAAAACTGCAAAGTTCATGATGGAATAAACCGTTGAGCAGGGTTCTCCTTGAGCAATTTCTCAAGTTCCAGAACGCGCAGACCCTTAATTTCATCTCCGAAGGTCTCGCAAACTCGTTTTTTGCCAGCTTCTTCGGCGTCGCGGACAACAATTTCAGCGTTTTGCCTGTCCCAAGTTGCAACGTGAATGTGGAGAGAAGACGCTGGTTTTCCATGCTTTGCCACTGTCACCCGCTCAACTCGCGAAATTTTTAACCCATGCTCCCTGAGGATTGCCACGACTTCTTCAGGTTCATCACTGTACACGGCTATGTCGATGTCGCTTCCGCGGCGGATGGTTCCCCGCCAAACACTCCCAATAAGCACAGGACAGTATGCCTTGAGGAGCTTCATAATTTTCAGCGCTTCAGTGCGCATCTGAATTAACCGCTCAGTTCGGGCGGCGCCTTCGTTTTCTTCAGCAATTTGGTCAAGTTCTAGGGCAACTTCGAGATTCGTGGGAAGAACATGAACCCCGATGTTAGCTGCGGCTTTCAATTTGGCTTGCTTGTACTCTTTTTCCAACCCAAAATACAGCAGCGTAGCAGCTTCTCTTGCGATTTTTTGCCGTACGCTTGAGGAGTTAGAGTTCATGCTTCACCAGTCGCTGGCTAAGTCAGCGTTTAAGCATTTTCTCGTAGAGACCCACGGTTTTTTCAGCTATGCTACTCCACGTGAACTCTTCAAGCACCCGTTTTCTGCCGTTTTTGCCCAGCCATTTCCGTCTCTCAGGGCTTTCCAGCGCGCTGGTCATGCCCCATGCGATGTCAGAGGGGTTGTTTGGGTCCACATGGTAGCCGCATTGATCTTCTCCGCAACAGATGACGATTTCGCGCATTCCACTAACGCCAGCGGCGCCTACGACAACGGGTTTTTCCATAGCCATGGCTTCTATGGCAACTATGCCGAAGGGTTCGTAGAGACTCGGAAACACGGCGAGGTCGCATGCCGCATAATGTAGGATGCGTTCTTCTTCAGGGATGAAGTCGAAGCGGAACCGCACGTACTTGTCCATGCGTATTGTTTTGACTAAGTTTTGCAGGTACTCTTGCAGGTCGCCTACGCCAACGATGACTAGGCGGGCGTTGGGAAACTTTGGCAGGATATGCGGCATTGCCATGATGAGTTTGTCGACGCCTTTGACTCCGACGAGTCTGCCAAGGAAAAGAATCATGAGGTCGTCTTCTTTTAGACCGTAGGCTTCTCTGATTTTCTTTGTTTGTTCTTTGGATATGCCTGCAGGGTCATATTTTTGCGGATCCACGCCGTTGTAGCTGACTTGGATTTTTTCTCGTGGGAAACCAAGTTGTATGAGTTCGTCTTTCATAGCGTGGGAAACGGTTACTACCATGTCGGCTATTTTACCTCCGCGCAGTTCAATGTTACCCACCACGCCTGAGCCGTTGCCTAAGGTGCGTCCCTGCTCGGTGGAGTGAACGTGGAAAGCTAAGGGCAACCCGCTTTCTTTTTTCACGGTGATTCCGCCTATCACGGAAAGCCAATCGTGAGCCACAACAAGGTCGTATTTCATGCTTTCCTTCTTGATGAGGTCATTAACCAGCTTCGCCGCGGTCAGGTAATTGTAGACTAAAAGTTTGCCGAAAAAGTGTATACCTCTGCCCCATTTCCGTATGTCCTCTGCAATGACGTCGGGCAGCGAATCGGAAACGTCAAGGTGTAGAGGACGGTGGATTTCGATGCCGCGCCAAATTTCCCTAGTGGGCATTGTACCTTCGTCATCGTTCATGGTGAAGACCGTGACGTCGTGGTCCATGAGGACGAATTTGCGGGTGATTTCAGCCGCGTAAGTTCCTAAGCCGCCAACTATTTTTGGAGGGTATTCATAAACAAGCACTGCGATTTTCATTCAGGGTCCACTGTTCCAGTTTAGGAATGGTTATTGTTTCTACTAAAGCTTTGCTTAAGTAGTTTCATATAGCTTACTACGCAATTGCTGGGAAAGTTTGATTAGCCCCCACGCACATATATGTTTGAAGTGCATCTGCGATGGATTTGTCACCAGTCAAACATGAAATACTTGAAGCCCTCTTCCTGCACGACAAGCCCATGAAAGCGGTGCAGTTAGCTAAGGAAATGGGAAAAGATTTTCCGCCCGTTATGATGCACCTACTAGGCTTAACACGTATGGGCTATGCGGTTTCACCTGAAAAAGGACGCTATGTTATCTCCGAGGAAGGCAAAAAGGCGCTGGGCTTGCCCGAAGTCACCAGAGAGAGAGCACTGGAGATTTTGGCACAAACACAGTGGGAAAAAGGATTTCACTTCTACGCTGGAGTAGGAAAGCCGCTGAACCTCTACGCAAATGACCTCTTGGAGTTTTGTGACAAACTCGCTAAGATAAAAGTGGATTCGGTGGAGTTCCATGTGAACCGCGGAGACTTCGAATCTTGGTTTGCTAGCCTTGGCGATGCAGAGTTAGCTAAGAAGACAGTTTTGCTTAAACAGAAAAAACTGAAAGGTGAGGAACTGCACAGGAGACTCCGCGAAGTTGCCGAGGGAAGATGCACAGCGTTGTCTAAAATAGTGGGAGAATCGGCTGCTCCACCCACGTGATTTTTGGTTATTCCGTTTCTTGCACGGGCACGAAGCGTTTGCCGAGTTTTTCCAGAACCTGCGTCATCGACGTGTACTCTAGTTCTTCGGGACCTAAGCGCGCGGGTTCAAATTCACCCATGCGCCGAAGTGCCGCACCGCTCTGGATGGCTTCATGGCGTGCCAAAGCGAAAGCAGGGTCGTCGAACAAATCTGCAATCATGGGTTTTCCATCGTCGTCGCAGGAGATTTTGCCGTTGCCTACTTGGAAGCCTAAGGCTACGATTCGGGGTGGACCGTCGAAGGCGGTGCATTTGGAATCTTTAAGTCCAACAGGCATTATGGGTCCCCAGTGACTGCCTCGCATCCATCCTTGGACGAAGTAGGTGTGCATGAAGGGTGATAGAAGTTCGCCTACTGCAGGTAAGCCGTGTTGGGCGCGAGTCACCATGACAGGGTCGTCTTTTCCGACGTATTTGCCTGCGATTAACGAAAGCTTAGATACGC
Source organism: uncultured Candidatus Bathyarchaeia archaeon (assembly GCA_964350175.1). GTDB lineage: Archaea > Thermoproteota > Bathyarchaeia > Bathyarchaeales > Bathycorpusculaceae > JADGNF01. The sequence goes on along the minus strand of CAYGJP010000107.1, from coordinate 3,632 downwards.
TGCTTGAGGCGCATATCATGTCGTCGTCTGCGCGGCGTATGCGGGAGATGGCGTATCTGCCCACGGTGCCTATCAACGCGAGGAGCTCGTACATTTCCTCAGGACATTTCAGGGTAATGGCTTTGTTTTCTAAGGTGTCAACGACTTCAAACTTGAAGCCACACAGCATATGAGGGTCAATAACGAGCCCCGCAGTGTTCATGGGGTCAGCGAACATGCGAAACAGCGGATAATTAAAGCCGCCCGCGCTGGTTTTGTCTGCCGCGAAAACAACAATCGGGTCAGCGCCGCGTTCTTCAAACTCCATTTCTGCCACGCCTGGACCCATGCCGCAAACGTTCCCGCTGAAAGCCGTTTTGAGGAGGTCTTGTCCTGCACCGTACAGTTTAAGTTCTAAGGCTTTGTTAGCGGCTTCTCGGAAGGTATTCCAAGCAAGTTCGTGAATCATGTGGTTCTGTTCGCCTTTCTCGTGAACCATAAGGAGCTCTAGGTCGTCGCCTGCGTTGAAGACGTAAAAGTTGTTGATTAAACCCTTTTCTGCGGCTTCTCTGAGTTTTCTTTCAGCTATTTTAAAAATAGGTGAGGGGACAACATGGTGGCCGGCTAACGAGCCGACATCACATTTGATTAGGGAAACTGTGGTTTTTTTGGGCACAAACAACCCATATTGACTTCTGTTGGCATTGGATTTAAGTTTTTACTTTGTTGCAGGAAGGCTTTTGAAGAAATCATGAAATAGTAAAAGCGCATATCTTGTTGGGTAAGGTGATTGCTGTGGGTGATGTCCGTGTGGTTTCAGCGAAGGTTCCTGAAGAAGTTTACAAAGAGATGATTTTGAGGGTTCCCGAAGGAGACAGGAGCGATTTTATCCGGGAAGCCATACTGGAGAAGCTCCAGAAGACTCCTAGGGCGGATAAGGTTTTGGAGTTGGAGGAGCGAATGGGTAAGCTTGAAGGTGAGCTTGCTGGGGTGCGGAAGTGTCTTGCGGATTTGGAGTTGCTTACGTTTGGGCACCAGAAGGTTAACCCGCATGCGTTCTGCATTGACGATTTGGACCATAAGATTGTGGATTACTTGATGCATTATAAGGGTGCCACGACGCCTGAGTTGGCGGAGTACCTGAAAATCAACCGCTGGTTGGTGCTGAACCGGTTGCGGAAGATTCAGAGAGCCTCAAAGAAGCAGTACGGCAAAGCAGTCATAGACTACTATGGCGGAGAAAAATCGGGGAAGAAGAAGGCGTGGTGGATAAACGAGGAGCTAATCCAAGAAGAGTAGCGATTACCTTAAATTTAGAAAACTGTTTGTTTGAACGGTTGGGCCTGTAGCCGAGCACGGATTAAGGCGTCGGCCTCCGGAGCCGAAGACCCTGGGTTCAAATCCCAGCGGGCCCGCCACTATGTCGACTACAGTTTGTTTTTTGGGTAGGTTATTTGGAGATGCGAAGGTTAAATATGGTCTGTTTGATACAGTTTTATTGAGGCTCGAAGGGTGGTTAAGCGTTCTAGGCTGGCGGTTCTTGCGGTTTTGGTAGTTGTTTCGGTTCTGCTTTGGTTTGTTAACTGCAACTATCCAAGCTATTATGCTGAAAAGACATTTTACACTGCTTTGGCTTCGGCGGTGATTTATTGTGTGTTTGAGGTTGTTTTTGCAGAAGTTATCCGAAAGAGGGTTAAGGAGTCCAAAACGCGGTATTCGCTGCGCAAGGTTGTTTCGATTTTGAGTTTGGCGACGTTTTTGGTCGCGTTTGTGAGCGTCTGGATTGGGGAGACGCAGAACATCTTGATTACGTTTGGGTTGGTGGGTGCAGGCGTGGCGATTGCGGTTCAGGATGTTTTTAAGAATTTCGTCGGGGGAATTATGCTCTTTGTGAATGGGGTTTACCATGTGGGTGACCGCGTAGAAGTTAATGGCAAATTTGGCGATGTCATAGACGTGGGGCTTTTTTACACTACGCTGATGGAGACGCGCGAGTGGGTGTCGGGTGACCAGGCGACTGGGCGTTTGAGTGTTGTGCCGAACGGCGTGGTTTTGTCGGGTGTGGTTCAGAATTATACGCGAGATTTTGAGTTTATCTGGGATGAAATTTCAGTGCCCATCACGTACGACAGCGACTGGAATGCAGCAAACGCCATGATTTTGGATATTGTGAGGCGGGAGACGAAGGAGATTGTGGATAACGCGGAGAAGAACATGGCACAGATTGAAGAGAAGTATTATGTGACAAAACGCTCGTTGCAACCTGCCATTTTCTTGACGTTGACGGATAACTGGATAACGTTTGACATTCGATACGTGGCGGAGGTTCGGCAGCGCAGAGTGTTACATGATAAGCTGAGTAGGTTGATTCTTGCGGAGATTGCGAAGATGGAGAAAGTCAAGATTGCGTCTGCGACCTTGGATATTACTGGGTTTCCGCCTGTGAAACTTAAAAAAGAGCCCGAATGATGATTGTGGCCATGAAGGAGAAGCTGGTTGTGGGTTGGAGCGGAGGCAAAGACAGCGCCTTCGCACTCTACGAAGTTCTGAAAGCCAAGAGTTACGATGTTGCAGCTTTGCTCACCACGATAACGCAGGATTACGACCGCATCAGCATACACGGCGTGCAGCGCGTGTTACTTGAGCAGCAGGCAGAGGCGTTGGGTTTGCCGCTGGAAAAGATGCTTATCCACAAAGGCGCATCTGATGTTGATTACGAGGCGGCGCTGGTTAAGATTCTCAAAAAATTCGAAGGCAACGGCGTCCACCATGTGCTGTACGGGGACATCTTCTTGGAAGACGTGAAGAAGTACCGCGACGACATGCTCGCCAAAATCGGCATGCACGGAGTCTATCCGCTGTGGAAAAAGGACACGCGCGAACTTGCCCACAAATTCATAGACTTAGGCTTCAAAACCGTGATTACCGTGGTTGACTCAAACGTTCTGGGCAGAGAGTTCGCGGGAAAAGACTACGATAAACAATTCCTTGCCGACCTGCCAGCAGGCGTGGACCCGTGCGGCGAAAACGGAGAATTTCACTCCTTTGTCTACGATGGACCCATATTCAGCAAGCCATTATCGTTCGCGAAGGGTGAAGTGGTTCTGAGGGAAAACCGCTTCTGGTACTGCGATTTAGTGCCATAAAGAGAATTCATTGCAGAAACCTATAGGGGACAGGTCAAAACATACTCCCGAACAGAAAAAACGGGAGGGGAAGGGGTAGAGAAAACTATAGGGTCCTATCAGAGGTCAAAAAACCCGCCATGTTGAATTCTACAAATGATGGGACTAAAGACTGCCCAAGCTAATTAGAGTTTAAACCAGCCTACTTTGCTGCCAAAACAAGCTTTGTGGCGTTCACGTCAACTTCCACGATTTTGCAGTTTGGAAATTGTTTTGTTTCGCCCAGCACGTTTTTAACCGTTACATTGCCTTTTTCATCAGTTTTCGCGTAGACTACGTCTTTGAAGACGGTTTTCCCGTTGAGGAGAACGTTAAATTCACACATAACACGGTTCACCAAAAAAGATTGTGTTCCAAGCGGGTTATAAGGGCTTTGATGACGTTTTGCCCTGTCAGGTTGGGATAAGTAATTATAATTCATGACCGTTAATAACTTAAACCACCAAAATCGCCCAAGAGGGAAAATTC
>CAYGJP010000106.1:0-7411 GCA_964350175.1 uncultured Candidatus Bathyarchaeia archaeon | reverse complement strand
ACTTGCGTTTTTTAAGGAAGACTGCTGCGGCTGCTGCTACGACTATGATGACTGCTGCGGCTGCTGCTATGATGTAGATGTCAGTTGAGGGTGCTGCTTCTGGTGGTGGTGCGACTGAGGGTGACGCTGTTGGAGCTGCGGTTGGTGCTGCTGTTGGTTCAGGTGTAGCTGGTGCTGCGGTTGGTTCTGGTGCTGCTGGGGCTGGGCTAACTACAAAGTAGGCTGTTGCGTATGAGCCACCGTATGAGTTAGAGCCTTCGAATGTTGCCATGACCTTGTATGTGCCTTCAACGGGTGGAGTCCATGCGAAACCGAAGTTGCCTGCCATGTCGCTTGTGACTGCACCGATTTCTTGCGTGTTGCCGTTAGGGTCAACTGCTGTCAATGTCACTTCAACGCCTTTTGCGTTTTGTGGCATGACTTTCTGCATGTACTTGTATTCCATCCATTCGCTCATGTCTGCGTCAGAAATTGCCGGAGTATCTTTTGCTGCGGGTGTTTGGTCAGTAACTGTGCCGGTTATCATGACCGCTGTGCCTTTAGCTACTGCAACTTGGGGTGCTGATACGGTGGTTTTGCTTGTGCCTTTGCCGAAAGCATACACTTGACCATCATAGCTGTTTAGTGCGATGACGATGCCGTCAGCGACAACTGGGTGACGGTACATGCCGTTGACTTTGAAGACTAACTCGCCAGTGTTTATGTCGATAGCCCACAGTTGTGAGCCTCTCCACATGACACCGTCGGAAGAGTGTTCATCAGAGGTTGAGTAAACGACGCCGTCAGCAATTGCTAAGCCTGCGTATTCTGGGTATCCGCCGTAAGCATTCTCAAAACCAGCACTACCCTTGTCGTAAGACCAGAGCAAGTTGCCGTTGTTCATATCATAGCAACGTACGATGCCCTCGAAGCCATGGGTTACTAGTTTGCCGTAAGCTATTTCGTAGGTTCTTGCGAACAGTGCCCACGCGTTGTTTAGCGGTTGAGTCTGCCATAGCAGTTGACCTGTGCGCATGCTAAAGCAGTAGTATACTTCTTCGCCTTCGTCGTATCTGACGTATTTGCCGTCGCGGATGTGGTTGCTGACTCGGTCGTGGATGTCGTTGATCATTGTGCGGTTTGCAGCAAACAGATGATTGAGCACGCTTGGGTATGTTCCGTCATAGCCTCTCTTCATTTGATTTAGGTCGTAGCCAACATCACTGTAGACGTTGGGTAACTTGCTAAAGTCTCTCACCGTAGCTAGTAGCAGACCTTCTTCAACGTTGACTTCTCTAACGCCTGCCGTGACTCCGGGGATAGCGGGGAGGGATACGTTCCATTCAATGCCTACATAGGGTGAATGACTTACCGATTCCCAGTATTCTACTTCAGAAGCTGGCGCTTGGTTTGGAGCTTCGTTCACTTTACGGGAAGCGTTTATTGTTCCAGTAGGACTCCAGACATCAATGCCTGAATAACGAACGCCGAGAACAGCTTTGGTGGAGTTGAACATTGTCATGTATCGGTTTGTTGCGGGTCCGCCTATGTTGTAGATGAGGATTTCACCGTTTGGACCAAACTTTGTTTGACCTGCAGTGAGACCTGTCATGATGAGGCTGAACTGTAGTCTTGGGGTTTGTTGCATGTCAGGAAGTACTTCGTAGAAGTCCCAGTACGTCTGGCCAGCTGCACTTCTTGAAACAATCAAGTATTCTAGTACACCGTGCTCGTTTGGCGTATCAATGTTTATTGTCGCTGCGAACTGGATGTTGGTGTTGTTCATGTACATCAAAGGATAATCTTTGCCAGTGTAGAGGTCCATGAAGCGTGTGCCATAGGTTTGCATTGTGCTAGTTAAGCCGTGTTCAGTGAAGAAGACTGTGCCTTGAAGAACCATGGCTTCAAAGAACTGCTCGTAGGATATACCGTGGTAGTAGACTGTGTCACCGCGTGCGCCTCCAACGATGCCGCCAGGAACTATTGGTTTTGTCCATAGTATGTGTGCACTGTCGGGGCCTGAAGTGTATGGGGCAAAAGCGGGTGTACCAGCGAAGCTTCTGCTTGTTTTGTCATATCCTCGCATTAGCCAGTTGTCTCCTACTTGCCACCAGTTTTTGTTCTCAGCATTAATTGGGCGAGTCCAGTAACCAGTTGGCAATGGTGGAGACCGGTCATAACCTGCAATGGCGTTTGCTTGGACCGTAAGTGGAACTTTTGTGCTTTCGTCAGCTAGATAGGTGTAGATGCCTGCGGGTACTCCGAAGCCTCCTCCGTCAACAGTGCTCAAGTAAGGACCTTGTTGTGGGAAGAACATCTGGAAGTAGTATGTACCAGTCTGGGTTGGAGTGTATAAGAACCAGCCTGAACTGGTTGAATCCATTTCCAAGTTCTGCCTAGTCTCGGTGGTGCCATCGGGCTTGGTGATTGTCACTGAGGTTCCGTTGAACAGTCCTGAGCGCACCAATGCGCCTGCTGCGGGCTGGTCAACGCGATAAGTAACAATAGCCTGTTGATTAACACCGATTGGGTTTGGATATGCGCTGATGTATGCGAAGACTTTGATTTGTCCGCGGTCGACTTGTGCGCTAGAGAATTGCATCATGCCTGCCATGAGAGTTGTTGATAATATCAGAAGTAGTGCAACGATAGTTAACACTTGTTTCTTAAAAGATTTCATATTGGTTTTCTCTCCATTTTCCGTATCAAATGACTGGGAACATCACAGTAATAAGTTTTTGCCTAAAACTGGTAAAGCTAACGCCTGAGGAAGAAACCAAAATTCAGACAAAATTCGTCAAAAATGAGAACTCAAACGTCGGGATGCAGTTGACAGGGTAGACCCGCAGCTAAAGCAGCTTGTGGTGTATAAGTTGAAAAATAGGAGGAGGGGACAGGACATTAGTTTTGTGATTAATTAGAAAGGGTTAAAGAGGTAGCAACTAACGGTTTGTCCCTAAGGATTTTCATTCATCTCTCGCACGAATTTTCCGTGATAGCCCTTGTAGCTGCATTGTGTATATAACGTTTTGCATTAAATATACAGAAAAGAAGAAGTCAGAGTTTAACCAGTTTTAAAGCAGCGCTGCCTGTGAGTATATAAACAAAAAGCTGATCCACGTTACCCCAGTGTTTTGTACCACTTGGCGAACTTGCCAATAGCCTCTGCTCGATGTGAAAAACCATTCTTCTCCTCTATATTCATCTCAGCAAAAGTTCGTGCACTTCCACGCGGCTGGAAGATGGGGTCAAACCCGAAACTCGACCGCGCATTGCCCTTGCGCTCTTCAGGGGTTATCTCGCCGACTGATTCGCCTTCAAAACACAACGGTGCAGTGTATGTATTGTCGCAGTAGGCTATGGTAGATTGGAACGTTGCTGTCCTGCTCTTCGCGTGCTCCATCAACTTCAGCAGCCCTGCGTTGCCCAGCGTCTTGTAAACATAAGCGGCGTATGGACCTGGAAAAACATTCAGCGCGTCTACAAAGAGTCCAGCGTCTTCCACTATAATGGGCAGGTGGCATCGGTTAAACGCGTCTGTGGCGCTGGCTTTTGCTATTTCGCTTAGGCTGTCGCTTTGGATTTCCAGTGCTTTCACCCGCAGCATACCCACGGCTACTTTGTGTTTTGAGAGCACTTTGCGGGCTTCGTTGAACTTGTTGATGTTGTTTGTGGCGAAAAAAACCACTTTGCCTTTCAGCTTGAAATCCGTTTCAGGAGTCTTGTTTGCGGTCTGCAATGTAGCGTCCTCTTTTCTCTATTTCCTTAACTTTCTCTAAAATCCTTTCCGTAGCAGATGCGCCCAAAACTGCCATGTAACCTTTAAGGACAGCGTGGAAGCATTCGTCGGCAAACTGGTAATGGGTGCTTTGTAGAGCCCGCTTCAGGAGGTGCAGATCCACCCCTTGGGCTTCCAGTTCGGTTGATTTGTCGCCTAAGCCAAAGTCCACCATGAAAAGTCTGCCTTCGCTGCTTAGTATCATGTTGGAGGTGGTTAAGTCACCGTGAATCACGCCATGTGAGTGCAGTTTCGCTATTAACTCGCCGATTTCAACGCATAAGTCATCCCGCTCCTTCTTCGGGATACCATCCAGCAGCTGCTTCACCTGTTGCCCCTCCACAAACTCCATAGTTATTGCAGCGTTCTTCACGTCCACCATGAAAATTGCAGGCGTCGGCACCCCTGCGGCTTTGGCTTCATGCATCAGCTGCGGCTCATGGATGGTGCGGTAGCTTCGGATGGTTAAATCCAGTTTTTCAGGACGGTACTTCTTGGGCAAACGCGTCTTAACCACCACGCGCCTCCCGTGCCAGTCGGCGAGGAAGAGGCTGGCTTCGGCGCCTTTCTTTAGCAGTTTCGGCAAGGTTACTTCACCCATGGGACATCCACCTTGTCAACCCGCCACTTTAAACGCACAAAGCTTTCTTCAACAGGCGTAACCACGCCATGTGTGTAAGCTAAAACTCCTGTCCAAGCAATCATGGCGCCGTTGTCTGCTGCAAACGCGCGGGGCACCACGTTGAACTTTGCGTCATGCTCACCCGCGATGAACTTGAGCATGTCTTGTAATCGTTTGTTGGCGGCGACGCCTCCTGTGAGGAGAACTTCTTTCTTTTCCGTGTGCGCCAACGCCCTCTCCGTGACTTCGGTAACCATGGAAAACGCGTGCTCTTGAAGGCTATAACACAAATCCTCTAGACTACAGTTGCCCTTTTTTAGGGCTGTGACGGCGGAGGTGAGTAACCCGCTCAGGGACAGGTCCATGCCCTTCACCACGTACGGTAGCAAAACAAGCTCCTTCCCATGCTGGGCTAACTGTTCCACGGCAGCGCCAAGCGGTACGCCTTTCTTGTGTTTGAGGCCTGCTTCGCGCGCGAAAACGTCTAGGCAGTTGCCAAGCGCAATGTCTAAGGTTTCCCCGAAAACCCGATACCGCCCCGACGCATACGCGGTGACCATGGTGTTGCCGCCTGAAACATACAACGTCAAAGGGTCTTTTGCGCCTGTTTCGAGTTTGCCTATTTCTATGTGCCCCACGGAGTGGTTCACACCCACCAGTGGAATGTTTAGGTACGAAGCTAAGGCGCGGGCGACGGTTGCTCCTGTGCGAAGACAGGGTCCTAATCCGGGACCTTGAGAAAAAGCAATCAACGTCAAGTCTTTCGCTTTAACTTCTGCTTTGGCGAGAGCTTCGGATAGTACAGCGTCGGCTACTTCTGCGTGGTGCCGTGCCGCTTCCCTTGGGTGTATCCCGCCCTCTTCAGGTATGTAGCCGTTTGAGATGTTTGCGAGGATTTTTCCGTTAAAGGTTGACACGCCCACGCCGAAGTCGTCTGCTGTGGATTCGATACCTAAACAGTAACGTTCACTTGTTTTGCGCGCGTCCATTTTTCGTCGTTTCCTTCACGGCTAATTAAACATATTCATGGGCACATATTTTTATCTCGCGCATGACGAATATATAGTGCTAAATGTGGAACTGATATAACATGCCTAAACGTAACGACCTAGAACAGAAAGCGCTCCATTTTGTGGTTAACACGGGTTACCAAGGCGTGCTTCAATCGGAGTTGTGGCGTGAACTGAGCGCCAGCAGCAGAGAAGGCTCAAGAGTAGCTATAAAACTTGAAGAGAAAGGCTTAATCCGCAGAGAAAAAGAACTTGAAGGCGGAAGATGGACCTACAGGCTTTACCCAAAGAGGATGCCTGCAAGCATAGAAACCATAGTTGACTGTCCCTGCCTGATGTGCGCTGACAATGCTAGATGCGACCCAACAACGGCGATTTCGCCGAAAAGCTGCGAAAAACTCACCGTCTGGATTATTTCTTTATACAAAGAAACAGCTGTCCCAGACCCATCGACGGTATAGGTGACTGTTTTAGTGACTAAGAAAAAGGGCTGGATTAAAGAAAGAAAAAATGAATATTATTACAAGAAAGCTAAAGACGAAAACTACCGTTCACGGGCAACTTACAAGTTGGCCCAGACCATAACCAAGTATAAATTCATAAAGTACGGCGATGTAGTCGTTGATTTGGGTGCTGCTCCTGGCGGTTGGATTCAATCAGCTAGGAAGGTTGTGGGGAAAAAAGGCTTCGTTTTAGGTGTAGACCTTAAACCGATTGACCCGTTTGTGCAGCTCTACATCCGAACAATTGTGGGCGACATGACGGAGCCCGAAACCATAGATCAGATTTTGAGTTTTCTGCCGCGAAAAGCCGACGTGGTGCTTTCTGACATGTCGCCGAACATTTCAGGCGTCTGGGAAGTTGACCACGCAAGACAAATGGACCTGGCAACAAAAGCGCTAGAGACCGCAAAGAAAATTATGCGTCCAAACGGAAACTTTTTCGTAAAAGTCTTCGAAGGCGAACTACTCAAAGACTTCACCACAACTCTCCAACAAAACTTTGAAGAAGTCAAATTAGTCAAACCGCCAGCAAGCCGATCTAAAAGCAGCGAAATGTACCTTTTGGCATTAGGCTTGAAAGTGCCCGAGACGGCTTCTGAAGGGCAAAGCTAATTTTCCCAGAAAAACCATTTTCATAGGGGATTACAGATTTGAGAGTTATCTCAGCGGATTCCGCAGCAGCAATACTGGATGAGAAATTCACGCCACTACGTCTAGTTGCCTCTGCCGCAGTGCTTGTTGAGCCACCCTACAGGGAAGCGCATACGCGTTTGGCTGAACCCATCTTCAGAGAAGTCGAAGACGGATCCGAAGTGATAGTTCACGAAGCCGAGTTATGCCTGAGCCTGCTGGAAACAGTCAAAGCCGACGTGGTGCATTTGGACACGACTTTAGGAGGCTTACTGGTTGAGGAGCTGTCGCCTGTGCAACTTTCCAATATGAAACTCTCCATTTGGGCTAGAAAGAATCTGCTGAAAATTTTGCCGAAACTGCGGAAAATTGCATGCGAAATTCAAAGAAAACACGGGATAGAAATGCGGGCCATAGGCAAAGAGAGCATCCCTGTGAGGATTGCGGAGTTAACAGCGGGTTCCGAGGCGATACTTTACACATGCGAGAAGGCCTTGGAAACAGGAGAGCCGCTTCTGCTGGGTTTGCCCGTGAAGTGCCAGCATAGGGTGGCGGATGGGAAGGTTTACTTGCACTCGCTCATAGCGGATGAACATGACGTTAGAGGCTACGCCGAAGACATCAACAGTGTTTTAAATGAAGTCAACATTGTGGAAATGTTAAATCCTGTGGCGCGGGGTTTCCGAGCACTCAAAATAACGCCAAACCCCTGAGTTGAACCTTATTTTTACATTATTGATTCTCTTCAAAGTTTAATCTATATATAAGGGGCTATAGTTTTGCCGAGCAACAGAGTCACCCAAACAACGCCGTATACAAAAGCATCAACAAAACACACAAAAACCAACCAAACCAACAACCACAGCAAAACCTTTTAGCCCCGCAACAA
>CAYGJP010000105.1:0-7418 GCA_964350175.1 uncultured Candidatus Bathyarchaeia archaeon | reverse complement strand
CCTATCAGAGGTCAAAAACCATGTTTACTGCCATACACCCATAATCATCACAAGCAGCCAACAATTCTGCACAGAACCTTCCAATTTTTATAGTCAAAACCGCATAAACAAAAGCCATGCAAACCGCACTCACCCTCGAAACCCTCCTAAGCCTAATCCTATCCGTAGTTCTTGGCGCCATCGTCGGAATAGAACGAGAACTGGCACACCGACCAGCAGGACTAAGAACCCATATGCTCGTCTCACTAGGCTCATGCCTCTTCACCATCGTCTCCATAAACTTCAGCACAGACCCAGCGCGCATCGCAGCAGGCATCGTCGCAGGAATCGGATTCATCGGCGCAGGAACCATCTGGGCAGAAAAAGACAAAGTCAAAGGCATAACCACTGCCGCAAGCCTCTGGGCAACCGCAGCCATCGGCTTAACCGCAGGCATAGGCGATTATCCCTTAGCCATCGCCGTCACCGTGCTTGTATGCACCATACTACTCTCAAAGTACGTTCTTAGGAAACTGGGCATCCAAAAATAAAACTCACCGCACCTTTTCCAACCGCAACGTGTTCAGCAGCAACAGCATGGTCACGCCATCATCGCCTGAAGCCACTGTGAACCACAAAGGCACCAAACCCATCAAACCCAAAGCGCCCAAAACCATCTTAACCACCAACGAAACCGCGATGTTCTGCTTGGCAATCTTCATGGTTTTCTCGCTTAACCTAACCAGATACGGAACCATAGCTAACTCATCCTTGACGAGCACCACATCCGCAGACTCCAAAGCCACATCCACCCCGCCAGCACCCATCGCAATGCCCACATCCGAAGCCGCCAACGCAGGAGCATCATTAACACCATCACCCACCATAGCCACCAACCCTCCACCCTTACCCTTCAACGCTTCCACTATACGCAGTTTATCCTCGGGAAAAAGCTCCGCATGCACCTCATCAATCCCCAGTTCACCAGCAATTTCCTGAGCAATTTTTAATCTGTCGCCAGTTAGCATAGCAGTTTTAATCCCAGCTTTCTTCAAAGAACCAACAGCCCTAAGCGCATCCTCACGAACCTCATCCACAACACACACCGAAGCCAACCCTGCCTTGCCAACGCTAACGCAAACCGCAGTGTGCGTATCATCTTCGCTAATGGCAAACGCTTCTTTGCAGTCGCAACCGAATTCTTTCATGAGCTCTATGTTGCCTACTGCCACAAAGTTGCCGTCAACGTAGCCCACAATTCCCTTCCCCGCAACCTCCGACACATCAGTCACCTTAAACTTGCTGATGTCTATGCCTTTTTCAGCGGCTCTACGCACAATCGCCCTAGCCACAGGATGATTACTAAACTGATCCAACGCCGCAGCGTAAGCCAACGCTTCCTCCTGAGGACGCTCAACTGACCTTATCTCATGCACAGCAGGCTTACCCAACGTCAAAGTGCCTGTTTTGTCGAAAACAACCGTTTTGATGCGGCTGAGTTTTTCCACGTAAACTCCACCTTTGATGATTACGCCTCTGCGCGCAGCTATTGTGATGGCTATGAAAACGGTGGCAGGAACCGAAATGATGAACGCGCTTGGACACGAAACCACAAGCAGTATGAGGGAACGGTAAAGCCAAGTCTCGAAAGTTCCGCCCAGAACCTGCGGCAAAACAGTCGCCGTGAAAACTGCAAGGGCAATGACTATGGGTACGTAGATTTTCGCGAACCTATCAACCAGCTTCTCTATTGACGCTTTGCGTTTGCCGGATTCCGTGACGAGCTTCACGATTCTCGAAACTAAAGTTTCATCCGCCTGTTTGGTGACGGCAATTTTCAAAACACCACTGTTACTCAGGGTTCCAGCGAAAACACAATCATTCACCGTTTTCGTCACAGGCACAGATTCACCCGTAACCAAGGCTTGGTCAACCTGCGAAAAACCCTCCAAAATTGTTCCGTCAACAGGGATTCGTTCGCCAGGCTTCACCAAAACCGTCATGCCCACTGTAACTTCGCTAACGTTTACGCTGCGTTCTGCTCCGTTTTCGATGACTCTGGCTTTTTCAGGCATGAACTTGGACAGTTTCTCCACGGTTTTTCTAGCGCGTGTTTGGATGTAGCTTTCAAAGTATTCTGCTAAACAGTAGAGAAAAAGCACGGTTGCTGCTTCAAAGAAAAATTGCAGGTAAACCGCGCCTAACGCGGCAACTGCCATGAGAAATTCCACGGAGAAGCGGCGTTCCACCACGAGCTCTTTGATGCCCATGAATCCGATGTAGGCTGCTGCTGAAAACACCGAAATGTAATATATGATTACGGAGATTGTGGCTTCCACGTTCAGGACAGGCAGTGTGAAGCCCAGTTGAACGCCATTAGCAAAAAGGTCCAGCAAGCCCGCAACAAGAATTGTTACGCCTAAGGTTAGGGCAAGAAAAACCATCACTCGCTTTTCAGTTTCTTCTTCTGTGCGTTCAGGTTTTTCTTCGCAGGCCATTGCGCTCATGATAAGGAAGAGAGTTTAAAAGCGATATTAATGTAGTGTATAGAAGAATTTGTTGGCTTGTTTAATGTAGCTGTGTTATTTTCTGTAGAGAACATAAACACCCAGAAGCATCAGCAACCCCGCTAAAACCTGTATCACCGTGAAACCTTCCCTTAGAACTACAAAAGCAAAAACTGCGCCGAAAAGGGAAGAAGTGGAAAAGATAACGCCAGTTCGCAGCGACCCAATTTCCCTCAAGCCCAACATGAAAAACAGAATGGAAAAGCCTATGCTGAAGACGCCAATCACCAACAAGTACGGCAAAGCCAACAGGGGAACTGAGAAACTTAATTTAAACACGTACGCTAACAGCAGCAGGGTGCTTCCGCCAAGCAGACATTTTGAAGCGGTCACCAGAATCAAATCTTCCTTAAAGCACAAAAGCTTGCTCAAATTGTTGTCTATACCCCAGAAAAGACAAGCACCCACAATTAACACGTTACCAAGGAGGCTTTGAGTTAAACTTAAGCTGCCAAACTCAGCGTTGGTAGTCAAAAACACTGCACCTATAACAAGGAAGAACACGCCAAACCAGTCTCGCCTATGCGCACGTTCTCGCAGGAAAACTACCGCGATTAGCACAGTGAAAAGCGCCTCAGCATTCTGCAACAGCGAAGCATTAACAGCTGTGGTGCCGTTGAGTCCGTTGAGAAACAGGAAAGGTGCAACTGTTGAACCTGAAAGCACCACCAACACGAGGATAAGGGTGTCTTTTCGGCAGAAGGTTTGCTCGGTTTTGGTGGGTGTTTTTAGCAACCGCATGATTCGGCTGCGAGCGGGAGAAAAACGGATGGCTGCCAATGCAACACCTGCGAAGAGGTACGTTAAGCCTGCCACCACAGTTGGGTGGACATCTGATAGAACGATTTTGTTTAGTGTGGCTCCTATGCCGAACAGGATGGCAGACGCAACTGCGCCAACGTAACCCCAATGGTGCGTCATAACATAGTTTGAGTCATGTTTTTGCTTTTATAATTGTTGCAGAATTCGGGTAAATGAAAGAAAGAGAGTGCCGTTTTTGCGCCGTTTAGGGTGGCAGAAACTGCTTGTACACAGGGTGCCCTTTGAAGCGCAGTGTTGTTTCAGATTTTTCCACGGTCCCGCTGGGCAAACGCATGCAGATTGAGCGCACAATCGCGCCATCTGGAATTAAGGTTACGCCATTTAAGAGTTCGCCTTTGGTGACGCCTGAAGCCGCGAAAACCAGTTCGTTGCCCTTTGCCAGTTCATCTTGATTGTAAGTTTTGTTAACGTCAACGCCTCCTTTTGTTAGGCGGTCTAAACGGTTTGGGTCGTCTTTTTTGTCTTTCCAGACTTTAACGAGCATGGTTCCACCTAGACATTTCAAGGCTGTTGCTGCGATGGTGGCTTCGGGACCTGCACCTGCGCCTATGAGTAAATCTACGCCTGAGTTGGGTATGCAGCTGACCACTGCGCCTGCAATGTCGCCATCGGGGATGAGTATAATGCGAACACCGAGTTTTCGGAGCTGCGCAAGGATATCTATGTGACGTTCACGTTCCAGCATAATGACTGTGAAGTTTGCAAGGGGAAGTTCTTTGGCTTTGGCTACGGCGCGGACGATTTCTTCGACGGTCATGTCTAGGGAGATTTTGCCTATGCTGTGGTGGTCAGTGGCGATTTTGAAGTAGTAGCCGTCATCAGGCAGGACTTGGAAGCATCCTGCTGGTGCACAGGCTAATGCGCTTATAGCGTCTTTTCTGCCTTTGCTGGCAGCTGTTGTGCCGTCTACGGGGTCGATGACGAACTCGACTTTTGGTCCTCTTCCTGTGCCGACTTTCTCACGGTAAGCAAAACTTGGCGCGTTGTCTTTGGGGCCTTCGCAGCAGATGACTTCGCCTTCGATGTCTGTTTGTTGGAGTATGGCACGTGAGAATTCTACGGCTTGGTCGTCTATGAGGTCGCAGTTGCCTTGTCCGATGTGGAGTGCTGCGCCTACTGCGCCTGCGATGGTTATGCGGGTTAGTGAGGGGGCTAATGCTCTTAGGGTTACCATGTTTGTTTTCTCCGAGTGATATTATGGTGGTGTATTGTGGTATTTCAAGTAATATAAAACATGTGTATTGACGGTTTGGTTTTTTGGGGTTTTGTTGATGTTATTTGAGGTTTGGATGTAACAGAAAAGCCAGCATTTTATGGTTGATTGATGAAAAAATGTGGCGCAAACGTGTCAAACTGTTTTAATAAGGCGTTTTCACCTATAAATCGCACTTTGAATAGAGGCAAAATGCTCAGATGTTGATAACCGAGGTTATTCTGGAGAATTTCATGAGCTACGAGTACGCTAGAGTAGCTTTCAGGCCCGGTGTCAACTTGATTGTTGGACCTAACGGCGCGGGAAAAAGCTCGCTGCTTTTGGCAATCAGCGTTGGGTTGGGACAGTCGTACACGGAGCGCTCTAAAAAGTTGAGCAATCTTATTCGGTGGGGTCAAGACCAAGCCCGAGTCACATTAATTTTGGATAACAGCAAACGAGGGGGCAAACGTCCTGTTCCGAAATATGCCAAAGACCAAATTTTCCTCACGCGTGTCCTGCGGCGTGATGGCACTTACTGGTTTGAGCTGGAAAATCGGGCGGCTAACAAGCAGAATGTGCAGTATGTTTTGGGCAGGTTCGGTGTGGACCCTGACAACATGCTAATAATCATGCATCAGAACATGGTGGAGCAATTTTCTGTTTTAAGCAACTTGGAGAAGTTGCGGATGGTGGAAGCGGCTGTGGGTTTGGAGCCTTTCCGCGAGAATGTGGTGCAAGCCCAGCAGAAACTAACGCGTATTCTCAGCCAAGAAGAGTCTGTGAGTAAGCTTTTGGAGTCCGCTGAGCAGACGCTGAACTATTGGCGTGAGCAGTACGAGAAGTATCAGGAAAAGAAGCAGCTGCAAACTAAACGGCGGTTCCTAGAGCGGGAGCTTGCTTGGGCAGAAGTTGAACGCAGAGAAAACGCGGTCAAAGAGTTGGAAGTTGACAGGCAGAAGGTACAGAAAACGCTTAGCCGCATTGAAGAAGAAGCTAAAGCTGCCAAGGATGAGTTGCAGAAGGAGTTTGACCAGCAAGAGAAGTTAAAGGCTGAGGTGAAGGCGCTTTTTGGGGAACGGTTGAGTTTTGAGCGGGAAAGCGCTAAGGATGAAGCAACTATGTTGCTGTGTGAGCAGTTGCTCAAAGAAGCCGCGGTTTTAGATGGGGCAGTTCAAAAGTTGAAGGTTCTTGCGGAGAATTCCCGCAGGCAACTTCAGCTCAACGGCGATAAGGTGAAGGAAAACCAATCCAAAATGCTGACCTTGGAAGATTCAACCGACAAGCTCACGGGCAAAATTGTGGATTGCCGAATTAAAATTGCCCTGTTGGAGTACCGCAGGGAAAAAGCCGTTGCAGACCTGGACAAGACGGATTCGTTGATTAAGACGGCTAAAGCCAGTTTGGACGCCGTAATGGTGAAGGCGCAGGAGTATGGTGCGCGAATTGCTGTGGTTAAAAGCGCGGGTGAGGTTCTTGATGAGATTCGGGTTACGGATGGGCATTTGGCGGCTTTGGCGGGTGTTTCTGAGGACATCGAACGGCAATATGAATCGTACAGCAAACTTTTCTTGGAATTGAAGGAGAAGGCGCAGTTGGTGTCTGAGAATCGGTTGAAGGCGTTGGAGGAGGTTTCTGCGCGGTTGCAGTCGTGGCGCAGCGTTATGCAAAGTCTTTTGGAGCGTGTGAATTTGGAGTATCAGAAGATTATGGGTCAAACGCGTGCAGTTGGCGAGGTGCGGTTGAGTAATGCTGAGGATGTTGAGACTGCGGGGTTGGAGATTTTGGTTGGTTTTAAGGGTGGGAAGCCTGTGGCGTTGGATGCTTACACGCAGAGCGGCGGAGAAAGAACAACAGCCACAATGAGTTTTCTTTTGGCGTTGCAGGCGCATGTACGTTCGCCGTTTCGTGCTGTGGATGAGTATGATGTTCATATGGATCCTAGGAATCGTGAGATGATTGCGAAGATTCTAATTGCGCATATGGCGGATGCGAGTGCTCAGTATGTGGTGATTACGCCGAGTCAGGTGACGTTTGCGCAGGAGAATGCGAGCATCATTACGGTGCAGAATGTTGAGGGTAAGTCTGCGGTTCGTGAGGTTGTTTGATGTTGGCGTCGAAGGTTGGTGGGCAGCAGGAGAAGAAGCTGGGTAAAGAAAAGTTGCAGCGCGTCATTGAAATGATGAGCAACATTGAAGCCCACAAGGTTGACCCGTTTTTGCTAAATGTTGATGAGATAATTCGCATAATTCACGAGTACTTCCCGCAGTGGGATGAGGCTGAGGAGTTGAATTTGGATGCTGCGGCGATTCATCATTTGGCTTGTGTTGTAAAGTTGCAGAGTGAATGGGTGAAGCAGCGGAGCACGTCTTTGTATACGGATCCGTTTTTGTTGGAGGAGAAGGTTTTGCAGCGGTCTGGTGGGGAGATTGTTGCGGCGTTTTTGGGTGCGTGGCATCCGTTGGTTGAGTTGGAGCAGGTTGGTTTGGAGAGTTTGGGTTTGGCGTTGCGGTATTGGGCTGCGTTGACGCCGTTGAAAGACAGGTGGCCGGAAGTTGTGGTGCCTGAGGTTGCGTCTGGTTCGGTTACGCGGGATGAGTTAATTGACGAAAGTATTTTGCGTGATGAAGCTTTCAGCGCTGAGTTGGAGCGGTTTTGGGTGCAGCTCAAAAACCAAGTGAAAGAGAAAGGCGTGGACGGAAAATTGTTTTATATGGATTTTGTGGGTGCGGATTCGTATGAGGAGACGGTTCATCGGGCTTACTTGACCAGTTTTCTGGTGACTTATGGTTATGCGACGTTGGAGTTGGTGCCGCTGGAGGAGCAGATTTTCATAAAGCCGCTGGATGAGCCTGTGG
>CAYGJP010000104.1:0-7423 GCA_964350175.1 uncultured Candidatus Bathyarchaeia archaeon | reverse complement strand
GTCAAAACGATAGGGTCCTATCAGAGGTCAAAACTTAGGTCATGAACCTTTTAATTGTCTCGTACAGCACGCTTGATCCAAAAACCAAGTTCTCCACCGAAATCCGCTCATCTATGCCATGCTCGCGCCTAGTCACCTTCACACCATAACGCGTCTCGCTTTTCATTGGGTGAAAACCGTAGCATACACTCCCCATCCGCCTAAAGAACCTCGAGTCTGTCCCGCCCGTCATGAGTAACGGCGCCACCCCACAACCAGGCTCAAACTCCCCAAGAACCCCTGAGATGACGCCGTACAGTGGTGTTTCAACAGGTGAAGCGGAAGGCTCCTGTGCCTGTATGGTTTCAACTGACAACTTTTCTAAGCCAACTCGCGCAAGCATCTGCCTGATTAACGCTTGCGCTTGCCCTATAGTCTGCTCGGGCAGTACGCGGCAGTCAAAAACTGCTTCACACTCCGACGGAATGATGTTCTCTTTAACTCCCCCATGAATTATGGTTGGCGTGATGGTCATGCGGATTCTGGGGCGAATCTCATCCGCGATGGCAGGCATGGTTTTCGCCAACTCATCCAACACCGCGTCACTTGACTCGGGATTCGCCAGCAATCGGGAAACTGGCTCTCGCAAACTTTCATCATCTTTCGCCATTTCGCCTAGAAACTGCTTCACAGTCGGCACATACGACGGGGGTCCACGGTAATTCCCGAGTTTCTCTATGACCTTGTGCATACGCATGATGGCGTTATCTGCGGCGTCAGGCATGGACCCGTGTCCAGGGGTGCCTTTAGCTTTGACTTTGAACCAGAGCAACCCCTTCTCTGCCGTCTGCACGGTGTACACGTTCTTGTTTCGCGTGGAAATTGCCCAGCCACCGCCCTCGTTCAAGACGTAAGGGGCAAAAATCTTCTCAGGGTAATTCCGCAGCAGATAATCGGCTCCACTTGAACCACCCATCTCCTCGTCAGCCGTCGCAGCCAAAATCACATCGCCCTTGAGCTTCACGTTGTTCCGTTTCAAGAGTTTTAGAGCCATGGCTTCAATCGCGGTCATGCCCTTCATGTCCAACGTGCCGCGACCCCAAACAAAACCATCCTTGACCACACCGCCAAACGGGTCCACACTCCACTCCGCTGGATTAGCCGCTACCACATCTAAATGCGACAGCAAAAGCAAACTTGGCTTTTCACCTGTGCCCTTTAACCGCGTAATGACGCTGCCCCTTTGCGGAGCAGACTCAAAAATCTCACATGCAAAGTCGTCTTTGCCAAGGTTTTCAGCGAGGTATTTGGCTGCTTTGGTTTCGTTTCCAGGTGGATTAGTTGTGTCGATGCGTACGAGTTCGCTTAGGAGGTTTGTAACTTCCTCTTCAACTTCCTTAATTAGTGGATCCGTCATTGCAGAGTCACGTTTTATTTACAAAGGCCTGTTGGGCTCTTAAGATTTTCCTGCTTGCATTTTTCAATTTTTGGTAGATTTGGGATTAATTAGGGAACAAATTCATTTAGTCTACAATGAAGTTTATATAGGAAAGTTAAAACTGCAATACCCCAGTAGGCGCAAACAACATGAAAGAACTAAAACCCTTGGATTATCAACTCCTGTTCGAGCTAATGAAAGATTCTCATCGGAGCGACAGGCAACTAGCCAAAGCATTAGGCATCTCTCAACCCACCGTAACCCGAAGAAGAGCAATGCTTGAAGACAACATCATCGACGGGTACACTGTTGTACCTAAATTCGGGGAAATCGGATTTGAACTCACTGCGTTCACCTTCCTTAAAACCAAGCTTAATCACCTGCAAGGTCAAGAAAAAGAAGAAGCTACCAAAAAACTCAGAGACTGGTACATGAAACAGCCAAACGTTATCTTGGTTAAAGAAGGACAAGGAATGGGCTGGGACACAATCTGCGTATCTCTCCATGAGAACTACACAGATTTTGCCAAGTTCACGCGAACCCAAGAATCAGAGCTTTCAGACCTGATTGTGGAAAGCCAAAGTTTCCAAGCAGACCTGAAATCAGAATTGGCTATAAAACCGTTCCACCTAAAGTACGTGGCAAAATCAAAGTAGCATAAACCCAACCGCTTCCAATTTTTTACAGAAGCGCGTTAATGGGTAACCCTCTTTTTCCATTCTTCCTGAAGTTTCAAGGCGAGATTTCCATTTTCCAAGATGAATGCTCCACGGTAACCACAGTTACTGCACTGCCACAGCGACCAGAACTGCGGCATACCCTGCGCCCAAAAAACATCTGTTGACCCGCACTTTGGACAAAACTTGAATGTTCGCTTTTTTTTCTTCTGAGATTTGTTGGGTGTTTCATCATTTGGCATACGTCAACGCCGACCTTTGCCTTTTATTTGCTTTTTCAAAAGTCGCTTCTTAGGCAGTTTAGGTTTCTTTACCCGTTCAGCATCTGTGACGCCCAAACAAATCCCCACATACCATATGTTCTGTCAACTTTTAAGTTTAATGCGGCATTAGCCAACTGTCCAAAAGCCAAACAGAATCGTTTACCTATTCGACTAGTTTTAGAGCGAATAAAATCTTTATTATCTATAGCCTCTACTTGGAAAGCATACATCATCCTTCGCTGAGGGCAGACCTATGGCAAACGAACAAGCACAGATTCCTAAAACATTACCCAAGCTCAAACCAGAAAAAACCGTGGGTTTAATATCGGATACCCATGTTCCCGCCAGAGCAAGATGCATCCCAAAAACTGTTTTCCAAATTTTCCAAGACGTTGACTACATAATCCACGCAGGTGACCTCGTGGAGTTAGCCGTCTTAGATGAACTGGAACAGCTTGCCCCTGTTTTGGCGGTTCACGGCAACATGGATGGGCCATCAGTCAGCGGAGCGCTACCCAAACTTAACACGTTAAAACTTTTTGACTGGAAAATCGGCGTTATGCACGACCCCAGCACAGCGTTTGGGATGGGTAAGATGCGTGAACTCGTCAAGCAAAACGGCTTTAACGTTTTCGTTTATGGGCACACGCATAATTCCAGCATAAAATGGGAGGGCAAAACACTCTACATTAACCCTGGAAGCCCCACAAACCCTGAACCGCCCTTTCTCAACAAGCCTACTGTGGCGTTGCTGAAGATAACTAAGGAATCAATAACGCCTGAAATAGTTCAGGTTTAACTTTCTATCCAAACAGTAGCGTCCAGTAAAAGCTGAGGTACAGAACAAACCCTGAAAGCAACGCAACCAACCAAACCGCAAACGTGGCTTTCATCCACTTCTTTTTCGGCATACAATACTCCAGTGACTTGCGTAGCCGCCATGTGGCAATTATCCAAACCGCGAGGATAGGTGCAATGATTCCTGTAGCTGCGTGAACAAAAGAAAGTACCACAGTTGCATCCGTAGGTGAGGATGCCGCAAATGGAATGATGCCCCCGACAAAAGAAGGCAACATAATCGCTCCTATGGATATGAAGTGCAGTAGCAAACCAAATAGCATGGTGATGCCGTGTAGCCACATCTTCTGCTTCGCTTTAAGGATTAAGCTCCCCAAAAGCAAACCAAAAACCCCAACTTGAAAAATAAGGCTAACCGTTGCAGCAAGCGTATAGTAATCCATAGAATATACTACTCAGTTTACGGATAAAAGATTTTCACTTTAACCTACCTCTCCCCACTGCACCAACAAGTTGTTTCTAAACGAGTCTTAAAAGCGCCTTCAACTAAAGAAGCTAAAACGTAAACGTTAGAGGTTACAAAATTGGAACACTGTAAAAACCCTTGGAAAAATAGTTGCCACAGCGAAAACATCAAACTATACATCATGGTTAAGGGCGAAACGCTGCCCATCTGTAAACAATGCTGGACCCACATAGCCGACACGGAAAAGGAATGGTGAATCAAACATGGAAAACTTTAGCATAAACAGCGCCAAATCCTTCCTAGGAAAGAACGTAAACCTACACCTCAAAGACGGTTCAGTTATAATAAACGTTCAGCTGACCAACATCCAAAAAGGCAGCAACCTAGGAAAAGGAAACCAAGTCGAATACGTCCCCTACGGCAACCAAAAACTCGCACGCATACCCCTAAGAAACGTAGCCTACGCCGAACTGCTAAACCTTACCCTCATGAGCAGACCTATTGAAGCGTTCAGCTAAACTCTTAATAAACGCTGAAATAACCCGCCGCGCCAAATACATTCATGCGCTGCACACGCTGCGGAACCTGCTGCCAAGAAACCGAAATGCTTCTTTCCAAAGAAGACATCTTGCGCCTAGAAAAGAAAGGCTACCCCAAAGAATTCTTCACGCGCTACGACAAAGAAGGATACGCCACCATGCGAAATAACCAAGGACACTGCGTCTTTTACAACCCTGAAAAGCTACAGTGCAACATCTACGCTGAGCGCCCTTCAGGATGCCGAGTTTACCCTGTTATTTACGACGAAGCCCATGGTATAGTTGCAGACACTATCTGCCACGCCCACGGAACGGTAACTGCGCAGGAAAAGAAGCGGAAAGGCAAAAAAGTGCTGAAACTTCTGGAAAAAATTGACCGCGAAGCCCAAAGTGGTCGCTCGTGAGTTGACTATGCGTTTATTTTTCTTTATTCTGTTTTTGTTTACATTCGCTGCAGGCAATCTTTGTTTTCATTTTTGCCTCAGCATCCTTCTTTAACATCAGACGGGTCCAGATTAATTTCCCACAGCAGTCGCAGACAGAGCGGACTTCAACTACGTAACCGTTAGATTGTATAATTTCAATTGGCAACTATCTCTTGGTCCTCCGTATCTGTTAAGATGGTGCCCGCTTCTTCTCCTTCTTCCCGTACTGTACGGTACCTTCCAAATATAAAGATTATTTCTTAAGTAAAACTGGCGCGCTACCTTACAGAAAACCCAACGTTACACCGAGTATTATGTATTACGTTACCTTAAACCTTAAATATTTTCGCCATGTAATACAACATGGAACGAGGGGAACATAACGCCAAAACAAGGCTACAAAAGCATCACTGTAAAGACTGAAGTTTACGACTACCTTTACCGTGAGTGGCTCCAAGTCAAAGAAGAATACGCCATAAACAAGGGTATCCGAAGCTTCTCAGCCTACGTCACCTACAGTTTAGCTCAACTAATCAACGAAGACAAAAAATCTAGAGCCCAAAGGTAGACCCTCAACCACGCCCCCACATCTAAAACATGGGCAGTTTGCTGACACCTATTTTTTGCATCTCCGAATCCACACAAAACTCGGTAGGTACACACGGAAGATGCCAACAGTTTTAAATAATTCTTGCAGCCCCTTTCAAGGGTGAACTAAAATGCCGTGCTCTGTAATTGTTGGCGCCTTCTGGGGAGATGAAGGCAAAGGAAAAATAATCAGCTACCTCGCCCTGAAAGACAACTTGGATTATTGCGTGCGCACAGGCTCAGTGAACGCTGCCCACACCGTCTGGGTTGAAGGCACAAAATACGCCCTCCACATGGTTCCAGCGGCTTTCCTAAACCCAAACTGCCGCCTGTTCATAGCTGCAGGCGCAAACGTCCACGTCGCCAAGTTTCTTGAAGAAGTGGAACTTACCAAAGTCCACAACCGCATAGGCATAGACCAGCAAGCGTCTATAATTGAGGATAAACATTCTGCACAGGACAAGGCAAGCGTCGTCAACAAAGGCATAGGCACAACAGGCTGGGGTGTTGGCCCCGCCATCGAGGAACGCGTGCGGAGAACCGCGAAACTCGCCAAAGACCTCCCCGAACTGAAACCCTACGTGGTCGACACGGTGACGGAAATCAACGACGGCATCGACCAAGGCAAAAAAGTTCTGCTGGAAGGCACCCAAGGCTTCATGCTTTCCCTGTTCTTAGGCGGTGGTTACCCCTACGTGACTGGCAGAGACACTGGCGCATCCGCCATAGCCTCCGAGGCAGGAGTTGGTCCCACAAGAGTAGATGATGTGATTATTGTTTACAAGAGTTTCATAACCCGCGTTGGCGGCGGACCATTGCCTGGGGAAATAACCAAGGACGAAGCTCTAAAGCGTGGATGGTTTGAAAGAGCCGCAGGCACAGGCCGAGACAGGCGCAGTGCTCCGTTCGATTTTGACTTAGCTAAGAAAACTGCAAAGATTAACGGTGCCACCCAAGCCGCTCTGACAAAACTAGATATCCTGTTCCCTGAGTGTACGGGCAAAAGGCGTTTTGACGAGCTATCCGCTGGGGCTAAGCAGTTCATAACAGAAGTTGAAACGCGCACAGGCGTTCCCGTGACGTTGATTGGCACTGGACCTGACGCCTTAGATGTCGTGGACCGAAGAAAATAACTTCTTCCCCTTCATTTGGGGATACTTTTATCTAAGCGCTTTTTCACTTGCATGAGTACAAGGTTGAACGCCATGCTTCGTTTAGTAATTGATTCTCGCAAAGCATCTGCCAGCCTTCTAGCTTTGTTGTTTGCTATGGGTTTGCTTGTCGGCAGTTTAGCTGTCTTCTACATAAATTATCGACAAATCAGCAGCTTGAACAGTGAAGTTGCAGATTTGCAGAATCAAATAGCGCATCTTAGCAGTTCAGAAAATCGGAGCATTACTAATCAAACAATTACGATTTACCAAAACGGTACTACTGCCTTGGCTGACCTCTATCAGAAAGTTAGCGCTTCTGTTGTGCTGGTTCAGGCAACCGTGGGTAATGGTAACGTTCAGGGGTCAGGTTTCGTTTACAACTATTCAGGTAGAATGGTTGTGATAACAAACTTTCACGTAATTTACAACACAACCAGTGTAAGCGTCACTTTTTCCAGTGGACGGGGCTATGCAGCAACGGTGTTAGGTTCTGATGTGTACGCAGATTTGGCGGTGCTTTCAGTTCCTGCTGCTCCTCTTGGCGAGTTTGTTTCTCTTCAGATTGTCAGTTCCTCTGCGTTGCGTGTTGGTGACCAAGTGATTGCCATTGGAAACCCATACGGTCTTGTTGGCTCGCTAACTACAGGTGTTGTTAGTGCGCTTGGACGTTCAATTCAAGAGGAGTACACGAGCTTTTCCATAGCTAACGTTATTCAAACTAGCACGCCTATTAATCCTGGAAATTCTGGTGGTCCTCTTCTAAACGCTGTTGGTGATGTGGTGGGAATCACAACGGCTACCGTTTATGACTCGCAAGGTTTAGTTTTCGCTATACCCTCAAGTACCATACTTAAGGAAATAGGGTCTTTGGTGACCACGGGCTCTTATCTTTCTCACTCTTACCTTGGGATTGCTTCGTCTCCACGCATGAGTGATTTGAGTTATGATTTGGCTCAAGAATTGAATGCGACTGTCACATATGGCCGGTATGTGGGCACAGTTACCGCTGGCGGGCCGTCAGAGGGCAAGCTGCAACGTGGCGACATCATAATTGCTTTGAATGGAACCACCATCAAAAACAGTGATGACTTGGGCA
>CAYGJP010000103.1:0-7438 GCA_964350175.1 uncultured Candidatus Bathyarchaeia archaeon | reverse complement strand
GAGCAACAGAGTGTACCAAAAGAAACAAAAAGTTACGGGAAATTGCCAATTTGTTTTTCCAAACAAACCACAAACATATCTGTTTGTCACTGCCTGCACAACCAATACAGCAAAAGCAAACCAACCAAAAAACAAAACACAACCCACAAAACAAACCCCGAGAAGTTGATGAAACTAAGCAACCACCCATCAACAACAACTAAACAAAAAACAACCCTAAAACAAACAATCCCCAACAGATAGGGAGATATAGTTTCCACAAAGCAAAATTTGTAATCCTCAAAACTTATATGCAACATGCCAAAACGTTATGAGTGGAGTGAGGGGAATCACATTGAACCGAAAAAACCATCCAGTAAACAAAGCGCACGATCCAAATGACCCTGAAGAACTGCAAATGATGGATGAAACAAACGCTGAATGGGTAAAGGAATGGAAAAAAACTTCCAAGACAAAAAGTAAATAGTTACTGCTTAACGTAAAACACTTGCTCAGAGTATTTCCCCAACAACCGTGGTGGGTTTTCCAAGCAGCAAAGTCAACTCCTCAACCTTTTCGCCATCCACCGTGACAAGCACAACCGTGGCAGGCCCAGCAGTCTTTTCCAAATCTATAGCCGGTTTTTCTACAAGCTTCAGTTGCCGCCCAACAGCATACGCCATCATCCTAGCCTCGTAAGCAATCCCAAAGGTTCCAACTGGCACAATATCATGAACATATTTCTTCTGAGACAGCCACGCCACATTTTTGAGGTCTGCAATTTCGCCTTTTGCCTCAGCAGGAATAACTTCGTCGCCAACTTTTGGTTTGCCCACAGCCACCAACAAGTCACCCGGTCTTGTTTTCCCCAATCTTAGTTCTTCCTCATTCGCAAAACCAACCACAGTTAAACCAGCACCCGTCTGCACCGTTTCAAAATTATCCTCAGTGTTCTCCATCACAACTTGGTTAGGCTCAAGCCCAAGAACCGCAGCTTCACGCCTTATGCCTTCCAGAATTTCGCGTCCTGTAGGCTCCTTTTCCACACCCAACGTAACCGACAACAACAAAGGAAACGCACCTGTCGCGGCAACATCCATCAGCGCAACCCTCGCCAAAAACTTCCCCAAAACACGACCCTGAACCTTAACCTTATCCAACGACTTCGACCCAACAGCACCAGACGACGTGGAACCAACCACAATGGCATGACCAGTGGGAACCTTCAAAATCGACACATCACCCCTGCGCATATACCCAATTTGCGACGGCTTCACCTGAAACGCCAAAGGCCGCAACATAGTTCCCATGTTCTCCACCAAGTGAATATAGACAGTTAACGCCTGCCGAATAACCTCAGACCGATTGAGGTCGTGCCGTTTTGCGAGTTTATCTATGTCTGAAACAAGTTTGCCTGATAAGCGGACATTGGTGACCTTCAAGTTCATCACACACTATATTTGTAATACTGACAAACTGCTTTTATGAATTACCCTACACTGGAGTAAAGTTGAAAACTGATTTTCGAGTTTCAAGCATACTTTGGATGGACTATCCAACCTAATGTTTATATCATCTTTCATCCAACAGAACAAGCGCAGTTTAGGGAGAGTTTCACGGTATTGACGCTTTGTGACGTGGGTAAGGTGGAAAAGTTGGGGTTGATTGATAGGTGAAGTCTATTTTAGACTTGGCGCGAGAGAGTTTTCAAAATCTTGAGCCTTGTGTTCATGGTGCTGATGTCTTAGAAGCAGCCAGTAAAGCTGGTCTTAAGCGTGAGGATGTTTTGGATTTTAGTTCCAGCGTGAACCCGTTTGGTCCTTCCCCGAAGGCACTTGAAGCGGTGAGTGCCAGTTTTGGGCAGATTCCGAGTTATCCCGACTCAAACTCCACTGCGCTTCGAGAGGCAATTGCAAGACATTACAAGGGGATAAGCAGAGACAACGTTGTTGTGGGCAATGGTTCAACTGAACTTATCTATTTGTTTGCTGAGGCTTTTATGCAGAAGGGTGATGTGGCGCTGGTTCCTGCGCCGACTTTTGGGGAGTATGAGAGTGCTGTTAGAAGGGCAGGAGAAAAAACCAAACATGTCCAGCTGAGCAGGGATTTCCGTGTGGACCCCAGTCGTTTTATTCGTGCCATGACTGGAAAAGCAAAAGTTGTTTTCTTGTGTAATCCGAATAATCCTACGAGTACCCTTACAAGAACCGAGGATTTGACTGAGATAGTTAAGAAAGCTCTGGAGAAGGATGTTCTGGTTTTTCTGGATGAGGATTTCCTTGAGTTCGTGGACAAAAGTGACGAACTTTCGTTAATTGGCAGGATTAACGAGTTTCCAAATCTGTTTGTTTTGCGGTCTTTCACGAAGATTTTTGGTTTAACAGGACTCAGAGTTGGCTACGGGATTGCTTCCACGGAAATTGCCCGGATTTTGTTGAATGCGAAAATACCTTGGAATCTTAACTGTTTAGGTCAAGCTGCTGCTGTCACAGCGTTAGATGATGACGCGCATTTGAAGAAAACCTTGAACCTTGTTAAAGCTGAAAAGGCGTTTTTGCTGCGGGAATTGGCGCAGTTTAAATCGTTCAGGGTTTATCCTCCTGATGCAAACTTCATTTTCATAGACATCCGGAAAACAGGTTTTACGGCAGCTCAACTTAAGGCGAAACTGCTCACCTACGGCTTGTTGATACGCGACTGTAGCTCATTTGCAGGGCTTGACGAATACTACATACGGGTTTCAGTTAAAACCCGCATAGAGAACGGAAAACTAGTGGAAGCGTTCAACAAAACCGTGGCAAAGCGAGTCTGAGGGAATGTTTTCCATAGACTTTTCTTTTTTCACTGATTCGCTGCTGATTTTTGCGCTAGCATTCCTGATTGACGTGATTTTCGGGGAAATTCCGGATAGGGCGCATCCGACTGTGTGGATGGGTAACGTAATAGCTTGGTTTAAGCCTAGAATAAAAAATGCAAATCCGAGAATCGAAAAGGTGAACGGTATTCTTCTCTGCGTTGGGGTTATCGCGCTTTTTGTTATTCCAGTTTACTTCTTGTTGTGGGGAATTCGGCAGATACCCGTTTGGGGTTGGCTACTGTACATTGTAGTTGCCGCGGTTTTGCTGAAAACCACAATTGCCATCAAATGCATGCGTACCTACACATTGCCTATTGCTGAGGCATTAAAGAGTAAAGATTTGGATAAAGCAAGAAAATGGTTGCACTACATTGTCAGACGTGACCCAAACCAGTTGGATGAACGGCACATTATCTCTGCAGCAGTCGAGTCAATAGCGGAAAGCACCACGGACGGGATAACTTCTCCGTTCTTTTTCTTTGCCCTGTTCGGCGTTCCAGGTGCTTTTGCGTTTAGAGTCATTAATACGTTGGATTCTATGGTGGGTTACAAGGATACCGTGAACGTGAACATCGGGTGGTTCTCTGCAAAAATGGACACCATAACCAACTACGTTCCAGCGAGGCTTACTGCGGTGTTTATGGTTGTGTCGGCAGGGTTGTTGGGCGCGAACTGGCGGAATTCTTGGCGTATTCTTCAGCGCGATAAAAATAAAACAGCCAGCCCAAACGCTGGGTGGACCATATCCGCCATGGCTGGGGCGCTGAACACTCAGCTGGAAAAGCAAGGGTATTACGCTTTAGGCGATGGGGAACATATTTCACCAAGCGACATAATGAAAGCCCTGCGAATCATGGTGTTATCGGCTGTCTTGTTTGGTGTAGTTGTGGTTTTTTCTGTTTTGGCTTCGAAGGCGTTAATCGTTTTATAATGCGCTCTGTTGTGCTCGGAACAGACTATAGCTCCCTTATAAATAGATTGAATCTTAGGTGAACCATAGTTTGTTGTGCCTTTGCAAATCTGAATTGACAATTCAATGAATTTTTATTGACAACAAGTGTTAAATTTTTAAGAAGCTGTCTTAGAGAATTAAAAAGGCACTGCTGGGAACGAAATGGTTAGAAGATCAATCTTGGACAAAATCTTCAAAGAAATACAGAACATACGGTATCGACTTGACGACCTTGAAAACAACTTATCAAGCTGGAACCCACAACCCATAGAGATACCTGAATCAAAGCTCATGGCTTTGCCAGACCATCTGAGGAAAACGTTTATGGTCGTACTGTCAAAAGGCGAGTGCAGCACCGTCCAAGTATCAAACCTAACGGGGCGCTGCCGTGCTATCGAGAGCAGCTACTTAAACCAGCTATCTAGAATGGGTTGGCTATACAAACGTCGGGTGTCAAAAACAACACATTTCCGCCCAGTCTCAAGAGGCTTTTTGGAAAGACAAGATACCGTAAAAGCCGTTGATACTGGTATTCTACCATTTGAAAATGATACTTTACAATAGGCTTTATAGAAATGCTTCAAAAGCCTACACAACTCTGTTGTTGACGCGAAAGTAGCAAAAAACAGTACAGAACAAAATTTTCCCTGCAACTCAGAGCCTCAGGTACAATCCGGAAAACTTTTTACAATTCGCAATATAAAACAGCACATTACCACTAGCCCCAAAAACTTGGGAAAAACAGCGAAAATCGTGGACACATAGGTTCCACTAGGCTAAAAGAAACACTTTTCAAAATTCGGTCTCTACCCAAAACACTGGTGTCGACAGGAAACTTCGGAAAAACAGCTAAGAGAAGTTTCCCTTCAACATCTATGCACAAATGGGTAGGACGAAAGGCAGAAACGAGCATTCTGCCTAAAGCAGGCAAACTGGAAACTTGAAGAATCGGATTGGCTTGCTGAAAAGCTTGCATAAGACTGGTAAATGATATACGAATTCATGCTATCAGCGTAATGTAAAGCTCGCTATACTGCAATGGCATTGATGCGTTTTTGCAGTTCATTTTCTGAGATTTCCCGGTGTCGCGGTATCTGTCTATGCTGAACCGCTTGATTTTTTAAAAAACTTGCGCAAATAGCTAAGGGCTCTATATTACATGAGTTTTCTGAACATACCCATTAAGAACGACATCGATATATCGATTGTCGTTGTTACGGGCAAGTTTGCTTCTTTTCAACTTAGGTATCCAATCAAGTGTGCAACAATTGAACTTTCCATAAACCCTACCTTTTCACACTAATTTTCCTTTTCAAAAACAACAATACTGCCCCTTAGGATTCAGTCTTTAATGGTTGGAAAGGTTTGTTCGACTGATTTGCCCTGATTTTTTTCGCTTTAGAACTGTTTTTGTGATACACACATAGACACTGAAATTTACTAAGTACTGCATAGTTGTAGTATGAAACAGGTAAAACAATGATAATAAAAAAAGCGATGAACAAAGTAGCAGCAATCTCTTTAATTATCTTGACAATACTTTCGGCAACCGCAATTCTACAGCCGCAATTTGCTAAAGCAGCAACTGCAACGTTTGGGTATGTGCAGGTTGGTTCGTACGTTGATAGGACGCCTGTAGGTGACAAGGGCTCGTGCAGGTATCAAGCGCCGCAGACTGGTACTATCACTTCGGTATCGATGTATATTCAGACTGCTAATGCTCAGGTTCGTTTTGGTGTCTACAGTGACCTTAATGGAAAGCCCAATGCGCTTCTGGGTCAGAGTGGTTTTGTTACTACGGCTGGAAACAGTTGGGTAACTGCGTCTGTTTCAGTGCCTATCGTTGCGGGTCAATACTACTGGTTAACTGTTCTGCCTACTTCAACGATCTATTGGACTTGTGATTTCGGTGCGTCAGCAGGCAATGGTAAAGAATCGTCGAGTACTTTGTCGTCAAGTTATGGCACTTTTACGTCGTGGGGAACTGCAAAGTTTAGCATGTACGCGACATACACCACAGCAGCATCTACACCCACTCCAACGCCTTCGCCTACGCCAACCCCAACTGCCACTCCCACACCAACACCAACTCCCACACCAACTCCAACTTCTACGCCAATAGCCGCAACTACCGTGTTTGGGTATGTGCAGGTTGGTTCGTACGTTGATAGGACGCCTGTAGGTGACAAGGGCTCGTGCAGGTATCAAGCGCCGCAGACTGGTACTATCACTTCGGTATCGATGTATATTCAGACTGCTAATGCTCAGGTTCGTTTTGGTGTCTACAGTGACCTTAATGGAAAGCCCAATGCGCTTCTGGGTCAGAGTGGTTTTGTTACTACGGCTGGAAACAGTTGGGTAACTGCGTCTGTTTCAGTGCCTATCGTTGCGGGTCAATACTACTGGTTAACTGTTCTGCCTACTTCAACGATCTATTGGACTTGTGATTTCGGTGCGTCAGCAGGCAATGGTAAAGAATCGTCGAGTACTTTGTCGTCAAGTTATGGCACTTTTACGTCGTGGGGAACTGCAAAGTTTAGCATGTACGCGACATACACCACAGCAGCATCTACACCCACTCCAACGCCTTCGCCTACGCCAACCCCAACTGCCACTCCCACACCAACACCTGCTCTAACGCAGCCTGCTAGCAACAGACCCGCAGGACTTACGCTAAAGTTCCAAACAGGATTTGAGTCGGCAACAGCTACACGCACAACTCTAAGCGGCATAGGTGTCAGCAACTACATAGGCCTAGAAGGTAGTGGTACGAATGGCATTTGGATTGAAACTGGTAGCCTAGTTACACCATACAGTGGAACTAGATGTTTAGGTATGGAAGCAGGCAACGGTGCTTACAGAGCTGAACTATGTTTGTACCAAAACGCCCTTGGTCTCACAGACAAAATCTTCGTCGAACAATGGCTATACCTACCACGCGACTTCACAGTGACTAAAAGCTCACAGGGCGGATACTATATGCTATTCCAGTTTGAAGGAAGCTATTCCTCAGGCTACTATCCAATCTTTGGACTGATGCTTGGCACACAGAACAGTGACGGCACATTCCCCCTAATGTTTGGCGGACGTGACTACACAGGCAGACAGATTGGCACAGAACGTAATGTTGAGGGCAACTACTACAACTACGTGCAGATGCTACACAGTCACTTTACCCTTCCAAGAGGCCAATGGTTCCGTTTTGAATGGTACCAAACAGTAAGCACAAACGGAGTAGTTCAGGCATGGATTGACGGCGTACAAGTGGTTAACGTTAGCGGCATAAACACCAACACTCAGGGCACACAGTGGTACATCAACACAGACATCTACTTCAACCGCGACGACATGGCTCTGCATAGGCTCTGGATAGACAACATATCCATATACGGATAACCATGCAACAGGCTCAGGGCAATCAACGTTTCAGGATATAGGGAGGGGACACAAATCAAAATTCCCTAATCTTTTTTTGTTTAAACTAAAAATTATTTTTTAAAGGCGTAACAGTCGGAGACAATTCCATTATTAGACCGATGCCGTGGTTACCAAAAATGTTGATGAAAATTCTAAAGTTGCAGGTAACCCCACAAAAACAATAGGCATGCGAAAACCTCTGACAAAAGAACACAAACCCACACCCCAGTGGG
>CAYGJP010000102.1:0-7445 GCA_964350175.1 uncultured Candidatus Bathyarchaeia archaeon | reverse complement strand
TATGTAAGAAACGTTGGTGCTAATACTGTTGTTCTTGACAAGGTATATGTTGCGGGCACTTCCGTAACCGCAAACGGCACAGGAACTTTAGCAGTGCAAGGTACGGCGTATCTAAATGCAACCTATAGCATGACAGTATCAAACTTCTACGAAGTGAAAGTTGTCTGTACCGACGGAACAACAGGTAGCACTTCCGTCGAAGCCAGATAAATTTTCAGCTCCACCATTTTTTGGTATCACCACACAAGGCAGGGTAGGTTACACATAGTGTTGAGCAGGTTCATCCATAACAAGAGAGGCGTAAGCGAAATCATCGGTAGCCTACTCGTGATTCTCATAGTTACCACTGCGGGAGTAGCCGTTTACGCTTATAGTGTGGACGCTTTTAACTCTTCAAGCAGTCACTTTCAGCAGCAGACCCGACTGAATGAAGAGCGCCTACGTGAACGACTTCTAATACCCCGCGTTTGGGGAGATACTTCTTCAAACCAGTTGAACGTGACAGTTCTGAACTATGGCAAAATCGACATAGCCATAAATGCCGTTTACATCAACGGAACTGCAGTTACTGAATTTTTGGGCGGCAAGGGCGTTTTCACGGGTGTAGGTACACTTGTCGGCGTAAAATTTACTTCCCCACTAGTTATCCAGTCAGGTTCAGTTTACGAGATTTTGGTAGTAACAGAGAGAGGAGGCAAGGCGACTGTTTACTGGACGGCGTAGACGAGCTAAACGTGGACTTGGCTCAATAATTGCAGCCACGTTCCTAGTGCTCATACTTCTTTCAGGCATCGCCTTCTACGCTCTAATCCTAAACCTTACTGACAACTACAATGCAACAGCCAGCTCTATGAGCCAAGTGGACTGGAACAGAAACCGCGAACAACTAACCATCCAGTCTGTTCAAATAACAAGTGAAAACAAACTAAATGTGACTGTAACAAATACAGGCTCTGTTTATTCTAGGTTATTGTGGCTTGGGCTTTTCAACCAATCAGTAACTCCTGAGGCGCAGTGGTTTTTCAACCTGAATGAGCAAATTGAGCCCGCAGAAACCACAAGCATTCTACCCAATTTCATAGTAACCGAAGGACAAAAGTACGTTGTCCAAATAGCCACCGAAGCAGGCAATGTTTTTAATTCCAAATTTTATCCTGCAAGCGAAGTCACCTGCGCGCTTACACTTGTGGCTGCTTCTACAACGGTCTACCAAGGAAACGAAATTACCCTGTTTCTAACAGTCACAAACAATGACACCGCGGTTGACATAATTCAAAATATAACTGTGAGCCTCCACGTATCACCTTTGGGACTGGTAACACTCACTGAACAACCCAGTTCCTTAACTATAGAATCGCTGAGAAAAGGCGAAACTGCCTTCTTCAAGTGGATTTATCAAGCAACAAACACAGGCACGGTCACATTCAACATGACATATGATAAAGCGCCAGTTGGAAACTTCGTTTTATCCACCGTGACAATCGCCACTACACCCGCCGGAGGCACCCAAGGACAAGTTACCATCACCGGACAGAACGGCTCTGCAACGTTCAATCCTTCTCAGTGGACTATTCTGGGCGGCACTCAATATGTCAGCGGGGCAATCGCTAATTTGGCCAGTATCGATTCAAATCCTGCAGTTTTCCGCTCTTATTATACTGGAACTGGAACGGACATCAATCATTATGTTGACGTAAACTCTTCGAGCGTGGACGGTTCATCACCAAAAGGAACGCACAGCAACTTCGCAGCCCAAAAGGTTGGACCAGACGCAATCTATGATACGTTAACGGAGACAGGCTCCCCTTCAACAAACACGTATAACCCCTCAAGCTACAACTTGTTAGGCTCAACACAACTCGTTTCAGGCACTTTGCCGAATCTTCAAACAAACAATGGCGTGTATATGACCTTCCGAAGTTACCAGTCCGCTTCTACAGGTCAACTGCTGTACGCTCACAGCGAAACTACAACGATTGGCGGCTCACCCTACTATCTTCAAAAGCTCACAAGCACTGACGGAACAGCCACAACACTGTCTACGTCCATGGGAACAACTGGGCAGCAACTTTTGGGTAAGTTCGTGTATCCGCTAACTGGGGTGACATCAATTCCTGCTAGCACATGGACAGTGAATTATCGAGCATGGCGGGATGCCACTACCGCTACAGTTGCCTTTGATAGCGCATCTTCTGTGGAAGCGGCAACGCCTGCAACATCTGTTTCGTGGTCGCACACTACTGGTACAGCGAGTAACCGCTTGTTGGTTGTTGCTGTAAGCGTTCATGTTGCAACTGGTACTCCAACGAATGTTGCAAGTGTCACTTATGGCGGTGTGCCTCTCACTCAGGTAACCACTGCACTTTATTCCGGAGCAAACCCTCAAGTTAGAACCTATGTCTTCCAATTGTTGAACCCAAGTTCTGGAGCAAGAACTATTGCAGTTACTTTTGCCGCATCCGCACTTTACGTTTGTGGCGCAACAACATACGCAAACGTAGACCAAAGCACACCTATTCAAAATTCCGCAACGGCAACTGGTTCGTCAGCTTCACCTTCTGTTTTAGTAACTGCAACTGGCACTGGAAAAGCTGTTTTTGGACATATAGCTGGTCATAGACTCCCGAATCAGGTTACATTTCAATCTGTGGGAACTGGATCGGGTACCACTGGAAATCCAATCCCAAATTACCCATCTGGCCTACAAACAAACGATTTAATTCTACTCCAAGTCACAGTAAGAGACACTAACAATATTCCGACAACACCAACCGGTTTCACTCTACTGTATGGTCCTGATTCTACTGGAACAGGTAGACAGTGGGTTTATTACAAGTTTGCCACAGGGTCGGAATCTGGAACAATAACCATTACTATCGGCGGGTCTAGTAGCAAGATTGCGAGAATGTATTCTTTCAGAAACGTAGCTCTGTCAAGTTTTACTGAAGGCGGAGACTTTGGCAGTGGCACCCAATCAACAATCTATGCTCAGTCGGTGACGACAACTGATGCTAACCGTCTTGCTGTTTCTTTCGTTTTTGTTAATGATAATAATGCTGTTGACAGTTTTACTGGAGAAACCGGCGGAGACTGGACGGAGGCAGTGCCAGAATTCACAACGACCGCAGGATCGGACGGCGCTGTTCAGCTTCAAACTGCAACAATGGCTTCCGCTGGAACCATTTCAGGCGGAAGCTACTCCATGTCTAATAATGACCGGTGGGGCGTAAGAGCCTTTGCCCTAAAACCTATTGATTGGGTGATTACTGAGGGAAGTGGACAAAACAACAGATGGGCAAAAGAGACGTATCTATACAAAGGTAGCGGAAGTGATAAACTCAATGTCGCTGCGGGGACAGTTACTATGAGTTGGTCAACAAACTATGCCCCAAACTGGGTATGTTCAGCAGTTGTCATCAACCCAGTTAGCCCTGTTGGATATTGCAGCATCGATGCGTTGATTCGAAAGTCAGACGGCACAATTCGGAGCGGCATTGCCACAAATGTTGCTAACTCAGGCACCTTATCATCTACTGCTACGACACTCTCAGGAACATATTCATGGGGTGCATACACTGTTGTGGATCAGACCGATCATCTTGAAATAGACTACTATGTTAACGTTGCAAGCTCCGTGTCAGGAGCTAATGCCTACCTGAGAATAGATGACAACACACTTTCAACAATTGATCAAACAAGAGCAGCAAACGTTATGCTCCCCAGCGAATACACAGTTGAAGTAGAAATCTTCGGCACATCAGACACGCAAACTTGGACCCAACTCGTGTGGGCAATTGACAGCAGTTTTACAACTTCAGGCGTTACTGCGACTTTCCAACTTTACAACTACACTGCAGGCAACTATCCAACAAGCGGTAACGGCTACATGACGGACACCATAGGAACTATCGATGTAACGAAGACACAGACCATAACAGTGAACCCAAACCAGTTCAAAGATGCGAGCGGCAACTGGCAGCTGAAAGTCAAAGGCGTTAAAACGACAACATCGCAGTTCAACTGGCAAGGCGATTTGGTTGCTTACACGCCCTCTTCAGTTAATTACGAACTGGACTTGGAAGTTCAATGGACAAGCGTCGATTTCAGTCAAACCAACGAGTGGTTATGTATTTACGGCGGAACAATGGCTGCTGAAAATATCCGCGTGGACGTCTGGACTGGTTCAGCATGGCAAAACGTATTCACAAATTTGTCAGGCGGCTGGAACAACGTGTCCATCTCAAGTTACCTCTCTTCATCAACCTTCACGATAAGGTTCAACGGCGGAACAGAAACAGGCGACCCCATTCAAAGCACCTGGAACATCGATGTCTCCCTTTTGCACCTCTGGACCATAGCGAACCAGCACACTGCCGAAGTGGAGTTCACAGGTTCACCTAACGTGCAGAACTGGACATCGTTTGCTTGGTCCATCAGCAGTTCATGGGGCACAGGGCAAGTCTCCGTAGCCATACAATTCTACAACTTTACGGCTGGCGCTTACGTAACCAGCGGAGAAGGCTACCTCACATACACTTCCGTCGCGACGCCTAACACTTATGAACTGAAAACACAAAACATCGCTGCCGACATGGAAGACTTTACGAACAGCTCGGGACACTGGAAAGTGAAGATTACAGGGGTTAAAACAACTTCGTCACAGTTCCTGATGAATGTAGATTTGATAGCAGCCAATG
Source organism: uncultured Candidatus Bathyarchaeia archaeon (assembly GCA_964350175.1). Classification (GTDB taxonomy): domain Archaea; phylum Thermoproteota; class Bathyarchaeia; order Bathyarchaeales; family Bathycorpusculaceae; genus JADGNF01. Next base: position 2,748 of record CAYGJP010000102.1, on the reverse strand, counting down.
CAACCTACCTCTCCAGCGGGGAAAGTGTACCGTATGGTGCTTGGCAGTGGTACACCGTCAAGGCTACTTCGGCAGGCGGCGCGCCAATACCCTACAGTTATGTTTCCATATACGGGAATGGCACCAACTTAACATTCCGCAACGCGGTTGACAATTCATCAATTCCTAATCCAGCGTGGGTACCATTGGACGTTGCTGGAGAATACCAGCTGTACCTAAAATCAACCAGCGGCTCCTCTGAAATCTTTATGCTGCACGCGTCCGTTGGAACAACTATCGGGCAAAAAAGCATCACTCAGGAGGCACCATAATGAACATCTTTAGCCGCGGCGACAAAACAACCAAACAAGATACCAAAGCAAAGCCAAACCCTGCCCTGAAGCCTTCTAAGGTAAAGAAAAAACGGGGCGCTCAACCTCCAACCAAAACTGAAATCAGTGAAACTAAAGAAGCCCAGCCGTTTACCTTCAAAGACTTCTACCCCGTAACACCCCCATTTGGGAACGTCGGAATCAAAGTGGAAACGACAACTGGACAATTGGTGTACTTGGCTATTGAACCCACCATGGATAAAACCGAGCAAGAAACCCTCATGATGCTAAAGACAATGCTGAAGGAAGAAGTGGGTTTTTCGTTAGCGGTCTTGAAAGATGCATCACTGACCGAGAAGTACCTGCGAGACAACATCAACCGCATGATAAAAAGGTTCAAACTGAAAGTTTCAAAGGAGGCACTGGAAAAATTCGTTTACTACGTTAAAAGAGACTTCTTAGGCTATGGCATCATAGATGTTCTCATTCGCGACCCGAACATCGAAGACATCAGCTGTAACGGCACTGACATTCCAATTTACGTGTGGCACAGACTCCACGAATCTTTACCCACAAACGTTGCATACAAAACAAAAGAGGAATTAGACTCCTTCATCACAAGGCTAGCATACCGCGCAGGGCACCAAATTTCTGTCTCCAGCCCCATTCTTGAAGGCGCCCTCCCAGAGGGGTTCCGCATACACTTAACCCTTGAGGAAGTCTCAAAACGAGGCGCAACATTCACAATAAGAAAAGTCAGAGCCAACCCCTTCACCATCGTTGACCTGATAAATCTTGGCACGGCGTCACCCAGCATGGCCGCGTATTTCTGGATTCTTGTGGAGAACCTGCGCTCAATTATAGTCGCCGGAGCCACAGCTTCAGGCAAGACCGCCATGCTTAACTCTATTTGTTCATTCATCAGACCTGAAATGAAAGTGGTCACCATAGAGGAAGTGCGGGAACTTCGGTTACATGATAACTGGATTCCAATGGTGACGCGACCATCATTTCAAGCAGGAGTCCAAGAAGTTACTCTCTTTGATTTGCTGAAGTCTTCGCTAAGACAAAGACCTGACGAGATAATTGTGGGTGAAGTGCGCGGTGAAGAAGCATACACTCTGTTCCAGAGCATATCAGTTGGCCACGGAGGCATGTGCACAATTCACGCTGAAAACGTGGAGGCTGTAGAGAAGCGTCTGCTGACCAAACCTATGGATATTCCGCCGATGCTCATTCCCATGATGAACGTTATCGCACTGGTTAACAGAACACGATACCGCGACCGAGTAGTCCGAAGAATACTGGACCTTTCAGAAATCACAGGTGTTGACCCCAAAGGTGAACGCGCCATTTTCACAAAATTATTCGAGTGGGATCCCATAGATGACTCTTTTGTGATGCGCATCAAATCATTCGCAGACAGCGTTGTCCTCCAGAAAGTTGCCAATCTAAAGCACGTTCCCATCGAAAACATAGTGGACGAGTTAGAAAAACGCGAATTAATCTTGAAGTGGATGGTGCACCGAGGACTCAAGAACTATGACGAGATAGCCGACGTAATCCGCCGATATTATGTTAATCCTGGCGAAATCTACAACAAAGCGAGGTTTGACACTTAACATGGCGCGCCCAGGGTTAGCCGATTACGTGGCTAACGCGAGTTTCCGAATTTTCAGCCGGTGGATACCCCACTCTGCCACTTTCAAGCAGACCTACCAGAAAAGCGGATTAGTATTGCTGTACGAGGCGTATGTGGCGGTTCTGTTTTTCGCTTGCACCTTATCTTTCGTTTTAACGTTTGCTGTTGGGTTAGTGGTGCACATCGTTCTCTTAGGGGCGCCGCTTTCTCAAAGCCTCTTTGCCAGTACTGTCTTGGCACTTGTTTCTGTTATGTTGGTTTCAATTGTTTTCATAGCTCAGCCGTTGTGGCGTGTGCGCCAAAGAAAAGCAGAAATCGACGCTAACCTTGTGTATACTGTAGGTTACATGGGGGTGCTGTCATCTGGGGGCGTCTCAATTGAGCGGATTTTCACTAGAGTAGCCGAAGTAGAATCGCGCCCAGCCATCAAAGAGCTATCGAATAGAGTTACTGCAAACGTTAGGATGTTCGGTTTAGATGTTGCCTCGTCGTTGGACGATGTAACACGTCGCAGTCCATCAGAAACATTTGCCAAGCTCCTCGTAGGCATTACAAACACCATTAAGACCAGTGGCGATTTGAAGAGTCTGCTGCTTTTCGAGACTAATCGTCTTCTCACTGTGAAACGTGAGCAAATGAAGAAAACTCTGGCATCAATGGTTGCTTTGGCTGAAATTTACGTTACCTTAATGGTTATGGCACCCATAACTTTCATAATCATGCTAACTATTCTGTCGGTTTTGGGGACGGCCCAGTTTGGTTTGTCGCCTGCTACGCAGTTAAATCTTATAGTTT
>CAYGJP010000101.1:0-7528 GCA_964350175.1 uncultured Candidatus Bathyarchaeia archaeon | reverse complement strand
GTTCAGCCTCCTTGTGGGCTGAGGATTTTGGCTTTGCACGGTATTTGGCAATTAACTTTAGCAAGAGTACGTGATAATTTTGGTAGCGACTATTAAGGAAGTTAGCGGCATTCTAGAAATGACAGTTGATGTTTTGTGCACGCCTTTTGTGGTTGTTGGTATTCCAGCTTTTAACGAGGAGAAGACTATTGCTCGAGTTGTGTTGGAGGCTCAGAAGTACGCAGCTGTTGTTGTCTGTGATGATGGCTCGTCGGATTTGACTGGCGAAATCGCCGAGCACTTAGGTGCTGTGGTGGTTCGGCACGAGCGCAACTCTGGCTATGGTGCTGCCCTGCAGAGTTTGTTTAGGCGGGCTCGGGAGTTAAACGCGGATGTGCTGGTTACTTTAGATGGGGATGGTCAGCATGATCCGGCTGAGATTTCGCGGTTAGTTCAGCCTATCAAAGAGGGCGTTGCCGAGGTCGTTTTCGGAAGCAGGTTCCTAGATAAAAACGGCACTGCACACATGCCTTCATATAGGCAATTCGGCGTAAAAGTTATAACAAAATTGGCTAATGGTTCAGGCAAGAACGGCGTCAGCGATGCCCAGAGCGGCTTTAGAGCATACAGCAAAATTGCTTTGGAGCGTTTGGCGTCTATATCTGATAATGGCATGGGTGCCAGCGTCGAACTCCTGCGTGCAGTTAACAAATGCGGTTTGAAGGTTTGCGAGGTTCCCATATCCTGCAAATACGCAGGTAGCACTGGAGAAAAAACTTCAAGCAAGAATCCCCTCAGTCACGGCGTAGGCCTACTCATGTCCCTACTCAAGCTTGTCGTTGAAGACAGACCCTTACACTACCTTGGATTACCCGGCATAGTGTCTATTGCTGTTGGCGCATTGTTCGGCGTTTGGATGATGGATATGTACGCGGCGTCAGGTCAAATTGTTACTAATGTGGCTTTAGCATCTATCACGTTTATTCTATTAGGGTTCTTTATGGTTTCAACAGCCATAACCCTGTACGCTATTGCTCGAATTTCTGAAAAGACATCCGGGAAAGTACACTGATGTTTGAGCTTAGGCTGAATAAGCACACTAATCTGAATGATAAGACTATCCTGATCACCGGTGGAACAGGGTCATTTGGGAATGATACCGTTGAGACAATATTGTCTAATTATCATCCAAAAGAAATTAGGATTTTTAGTCGCGATGAAAAGAAGCAATTTGATATGAGAAACAGGCTTAGGAGTCCTGTTCTGAAATTTTTGATTGGCGATGTGCGCGATAAGGATTCTATTTCAAAGGCTATGCATGATGTTGATTTCGTGTTCCACGCAGCGGCTTTGAAGCAGATCCCTACGTGCGAGTTTTTCCCGATGGAAGCTGTCAAAACCAATATTCTTGGGACCAACAACGTGTTGGATGCCGCTGAAGAGAGTGGTGTTAAAAAGGTAGTTGTGTTAAGCACCGATAAGGCGGTTTACCCGATAAACGCCATGGGACTGACTAAGGCTCTTTTAGAGAAGATCATGCTTGCGAAGGCTCGCAATTCAAATGACCACACCGTTTTCTGTGGGGTCAGATATGGGAATGTTATGTATTCTCGTGGTTCTGTTCTTCCGTTCTTTTTGGAGCAGATGCAGAGTGGTCAGAAGCTTACTGTGACGGATCCCGATATGACTCGGTTTTTGCTTCCTTTGCCCCTTGCGGTAGATCTTGTCTTGCATGCTTTAGAGAGAGGTAGTAACGGTGATATTCTGATCAGGAAATCGCCTGCTTCCACTGTGAGTACGTTGGCTCAAGCTATGATTGAGATTTTCAATTATGGAAAGGGGATACAGGTCATAGGGGTAAGGGAGGGTGAGAAGATGCATGAAACCCTCGTCACAAGAGAGGAACTCATCAAGGCGGAAGATTACGAGGATTATTTCAGGATAAAGAACTTCGAGAAACTTGATTACAATAAATTCTTTAGCGAAGGGAAGGTTTCTGCTTTTCCGAAGGATGGGTACACCTCTGAAAATACTCAAAGATTATCCTTAGAGGAGACCAAGGATCTGCTTTTGTCTTTGAAGGAAATTCAGAGCGCATTAAAATGAAAGTCGGGATTACAGGGCAGTCGGGTTTCATAGGGTACCATCTGGCTAATTATCTATCTTTGAAAAAAGATGAACTTAAGCTTGTTTCATTTGACAAATCCTTTTTTTCCGATGCTAAGAAGCTTCGAGATTTCATACTTGAATGCGACGTTGTTGTTCATCTCGCAGGCATGAATCGAGGGACGGAAGAAGAAGTTTACGACTGTAATTATCGGCTCGCTTCTCAACTTGTAGACGCCTTCGAGGAGTGTCATGCAACGCCTTATGTGATATTTGCTTCCTCAACTCAAGAAGAAAAGGAAACCTCATATGGGCGCTCAAAGAAAGACGCGACGAATCTATTCATTGATTGGGCTGTTAGAAACAACGCAAAGTTTACTTCTCTCATCACCCCAAATGTATTTGGGTCGTTCTGTAAGCCGCATTATAATTCGGTGGTCGCCACCTTCTGTTATCAGTTAACGCATAACCAGGAGCCACGGATTGAAATCGATGCCGCCTTGAGGTTGATTTACGTCAACGATTTAGTTGAGTATATTTACAATACTATGAAGGACCCCCCAAATGAGTTCAGGGTTTATCCTCAATCGCATGCTGAGATCCGGGTGAGTGAAATTTTATCAAAACTAAATGAATTCAAGGAAGTTTATCTAAAAAATAACATCATGCCCAGTTTAGATAGTCTTTTTAATGTTTGCTTATTCAACACTTTTAGATCCTACATTGACCCTGACCATTTTCCTATTAAAAGCGTACTTCAATCGGATGAAAGAGGAGATTTAGTTGAAGTGGTAAAGGAAAAAACTGGTGGCCAGATATTTTATTCGTTTACCAAACCAGGGAAAACACGTGGAAACCACTATCATCGTAGGAAAATCGAGAGGTTTTTTGTTGTGAAAGGTTTGGCTTCTCTAAAACTGAGAAAGATCGGTTCAAACCAAATAGTTGAATACAAATTAAACGGGGATCAACCTTCCTATGTTGACATTCCAATTTACTATACACATAACATTGCCAATGTTGGCGAAACGGATTTGCTTACTCTTTTTTGGGCGAATGAGTTGTTTAAGAAAGAAGATCCTGATACTTACTACGAGGATGTTTAATGCACTCAGTTATCTTATGCATAGGGAATAGGACATGGAAAAAAGTTCTTTAAAAGTAATGACGATACTTGGAACCCGCCCCGAGATCATTAGGCTATCGCGAGTTATGGCCCTTCTAGATGAATGCGTAAATCATGTTATAGTTCATACGGGTCAGAATTATGACTATGAGTTGAACGAGGTCTTCTTCGAGGATCTAAAGTTGAGACGACCGGATTACTTCCTTGGCGTTAACACAGCCTCTGTAGGTAACGTTCTTGGTGAAACTTTGATAAAGAGCGAGGAAGTGCTGAAAAAAGAGTGCCCCGATGCTGTTCTCATATTAGGCGACACGAATAGCAGCATCGCCTGTATTATAGCGAAGAGACTTAAAATCCCCGTATATCACATGGAGGCTGGAAACAGGTGCTTTGATTTAAACGTCCCTGAGGAGATCAACCGGAGAATCATAGATCATACAGCTGATTTCAATCTGGTTTATACCGAGAATGCTAGGCGTCATCTCCTTTCGGAGGGTTTGCCTCATAGGAAAATCTACTTAACAGGATCGCCGCTTTTTGAAGTGATTAACTACTATAGAGACAATATTGAAAAATCGAATATACTGGAGCAACTTGGTCTTCAGAAGAAAGAATATTTCCTTGTAAGCGCCCACCGGGAGGAAAATGTGGACAACCCAGAGAACCTTAAAAAAATATTAGATTTCCTGAATAATCTGGCTAAGAAATATGGTAAGCGGGTAATTTTCTCGACGCACCCCCGAACAAGGAATAGGTTGGAGAAGATCGCCAGTGTTGAGTTTGACAATAAGATTGAATTCCACAAGCCATTTGGCTTATTCGATTATGTCCATCTTGAACTTAATTCCTGCTGCACAATCTCTGATAGCGGTACAATCAGCGAGGAGTCTGCGATCCTTTGTTTCCCGGCTGTCACAATGAGGGAAGCGACTGAAAGGCCTGAGGCACTCGACGCGGGTACGATTACGTTGACTGGTTTAGATAGTGATATTTTACTTGACGCCATAAGGTTAACTATGGAAGAATTCGACAGAAAAGTTCCCAGAAATATACCTAAAGAATATGAAATTAGCAATACTTCTTGGAGAGTTGTCAAGCTGATTCTAGGGACTGCTAGACTGAATTCTAAATGGGAGAGGTTGAGCCCATTTTAATTAACAAAAGTAGGCTTGAAGTAAATGAATGCGTGGTTTGCAGAAAATTGGCGGAATATTGTGCAGTCGTCAAGTCTGGCATAGAATTAATGCGCAAATTCTAAATGTGTGTGGCGCAATCATTACGGATGTCGCGGTGGAGTAGTTTGGACGCGTACTTTGAGACAATGAGGCGTTGCACAAGGTGCATTTTGCCTGAGACTTTCCCTGGAATAACCTTTGATGAAGAAGGCATATGCAACTACTGCCGAGATTACCCAAAAATAAGCGTCTTGGGTGAAGAGGCGCTAAAGCAGGAACTATCAAAATACAGGGGCAAGGGCGAAAAGTACGATTGCCTAGTTCCAATAAGTGGCGGGCGTGACAGTTCATTCACTCTATACCAAATTGTTAAGAAATATGGGATGCGGTCTTTAGCTATCACTGTGGACAGTGGTGCAATAACGCCTGAAGGTTACCGTAACATAGAAAAAGTCACCAAAGCCTTAGAAGTTGAACACGTGTGGTTGAAAGATGAAAATCAAATTAAAACAGCACAGAATAACACCAAAATAAAGTTTTGTGCTTGGCTGAAAAAGCCTTCGATTAACACTATTGTGCCTGTTTTAAACGCTGCGGATAAACAGATGAATTTGCGGATGTTCCGGTACGCACATGAGCAGAAGATTCCGTTGGTTTTGGGCGGCAACAACATTGGGAACAGCACTTTTGAGCAGGAACATTTCAAGACGGGCTTTTTAGGAGTTTTCCCTAACGAAAGAGGCTTATACTCTACAATTGACAAGTTCAAGTTGTCTTTCCTGTTCGGCTGGGAATTTGTGAAGAATCGTCATAATTATCACTGGTCTGTTTTCAGCGAGTATTTTGGTGGCGCTTTCGTGTACTTTTTTGAGAACATGCAAAAACCTGACGATGTGTATACACTCGGATTTTACGATTATATTTACTGGAATGAAAAAGAGGTTGTGTCGACAATAATTAACGAGCTGGACTGGAGTTGTGCTTCGGATACTACTGCTACGTGGCGAGTGGATGATTCAGCTTATCCGCTGATTGATTACATGTATTTGCGACTGGTTGGCTTCAACGAGTTTGATGAACACTATAGTAAGCTTATTCGCGAGGGCCAGGTTCCACGTGAAGAGGCACTGAAAAGGTGCATGTCCGATCATGCCCCCCGAATTCCGTCTGTACTGAAGATTTGTGAAGAATTAGATGTGACGAAAGAGCAAGTTGACGCAGTGCTAGACAGCTACAGGGCTAAGCTATTGCCGAAAGTCCTCAAAAGAAAAAGCTAAAAAATGGCTGTTAACTTCACTTTGAATATTCTCGTAATAGCTCAGTATTTTCCTCCTGACCTTGGCGGCTCAGCAACCAGAGCTTACAACCTAGCAAAAGGTTTAGCCCTAAACGGATGCAACGTTACTGTAATTGCTGCTTTCCCCCATTATCCACACGGCAACATACCTGCAGAATATAGATGGAAACCACTTAAAGTTGAATGGATGGGAAAAATCAAAGTAATACGAACATTAATGCCACCCATCAAATCAGAAGGCTTCTTCAAGCGACTTGTCTTAATTGGCGCCTTTGCAGTTTCCTCGTTTTTCGCATTGCCTTTTGTGGGCAAAGTTGATGCAGTATGGACGTCAAGCTTGATTCCAGGCTACGTCTACAGCAAAATTAAAAATAAACCTTTAGCTCTAAACGTGGACGATTTGACCCTTGAGGACCTAGTTGATCTCGGTATGATCGATAAGCATTCGCTGGTTCTCAGAGTGGCTGAGCTGGTGTATCGGTTGTTTTACGTTAAAGGCGATGTTTTAACTCCCATTAGTTCTGGCTACTTCGAGATACTGACTAAGAAGTACTGCGTTAAACCTAACAGACTCTATCTTGTAAGAAGCGGCGTGGACCTCTCTGTTTTCAAACCAAGTGTATACAAACCGGAACCAAAAAAGACGTTTGTAGTTTTGTATTCTGGAGCGTTTTCCGTAGCTTACAATTTCGAACAAATATTCCAAGCCGCCAAAATCATTGAAGAAGTCGACGATGACATCGAATTTGTTATCCAGGGCACAGGTGAACTTTTGGACTCCATGCATAAATCTGTTAATGATCTCAACGTTAAAAACGTGAAGATTATTAACAAAATTTTGAGTAGGGCCGAAGTCGCAGAACTGTTGGGTCAGGCGGATGTCTTAATTTTACCTCTTGCGCCATTCTACAAATCAGGCACCCCCTATCGAGGAATGTCATCAAAAATTTACGAGTATCAAGCAGTAGGTAAACCAATAATTTCCTGTAGCCGGGGAGTGCCTTCAATATACGTGGGAGAAACCTGTTCAGGCTTAGTTGTTGACTCAGGAGATGCTGAAGCACTAGCAAAGGCGGTGCTGGAGTTAAAGCAAAATCCAGAACGCGCTCAAATAATGGGTGAAAACGGAAGAAAAAACGTTGAAAACGAGGCATCAATAGACACGATTGGGTTACAGGTGAAAGAAATCTTTCAAGCGCAGCTACACCGCGTAAAGCCCTAAATTACTTGTTATGAAGGAATTCTGCTGATTTACGTAGGAAGTTTGAAATACAGTCCCGTGTACAAGTCTCATTGTTGTGCCTTCGGGAATGCATGCGAGGAATCTGGCTATTCCGTAAAATACCTTTTTAGTCATGAGTATGAATGGATGTTGTCTCCCTCAGTAAAAGAAAAAACCATTTTTATTGGGCACTCAACTGATATTTCTTCAATGGTGAAAGACACTTTAAACATGAAGAATAAGCGATTAATAAACAAGATTTTTTCTCAAGATAAGCCCACCCATGTTTATCTGCATAATTATCACCTTTTAAACCACAAAATTGCAAATATGTGTAAAAAACATAAGAGCAAGTTCATTTATCATGCGCATGAACCTTATGTGGAGAACAAACGTGCTCACGGTGGTTTTCAGCAGTATTGGTTGTATTTGAACGAGTATATGGAAGCGAAACTTCTGCATAATACTAACGTTGCTATAGTTTCCTCAAAAGAAGGTTCACGGCTTTTTGATAAAGCATACCCTTGGTTCCAAGGCAAAAAAGTCGAAATTCCGCTACTATATGAGGACCTTGCCAAAGAAGTATATTCATCAAATATACGTAAGTACATAACTTTTGTTGG
>CAYGJP010000100.1:3356-7530 GCA_964350175.1 uncultured Candidatus Bathyarchaeia archaeon | reverse complement strand
TTCACATCGCTTGAACACGAGGCCTTGAAAAGTAAAGTATATTAGTCCTGAACCGCCTTGAACTAGTTGAATTTTTGGTGGAAAAAATGGAAGCTGTAAAATCTTTTAGTTTACCAAAACTGCAATATGACTACAAAGCCCTCGCCCCCTACATGTCCGAGGAACAACTCAAACTGCACCACGACAAACACCACCAAGGCTACGTGAACGGAGCCAACGCTATTTTTGAGAAACTGGACAAAGCCCGAAAAGAAAACACTGACCTTGACGTAAAAACCACGTTAAAAGACCTCTCGTTCCACATCGGCGGGCACCTCCTGCACAGCACCTTCTGGGAGAACATGGCGCCCCCAGGCAAAGGCGGAGGCGGAAAACCAAGCGGAGCCATAGCTGAGGTCATCAACAAGGAATTTGGAAGTTTTGAGCGCTTCAAAGTGGAGTTCTCAAAAGCCGCCGCCAGCGTGGAAGGTTCAGGCTGGGCAGTACTTGCCATGCAGCAATGCGTTGACAGGCCGCTGATTATGCAGGTTGAGAAGCACAACGTCAACGTCTACCCTGGCTTTCGGATTCTCATGGCTCTGGATGTTTGGGAGCATGCGTACTATGTGGATTACAGGAATGACCGCGGCAAATTCGTGGAAGGCTTCTGGAGCGTGGTCAACTGGGACTACGTCAACAAAGTCCTCAAACTCGTAAAATAAACCCTCAAACCTAACCCATTTTTTCTTTTGTCAAAACATTTTTGTATATAAGAAAAGTAGGAAAGCGCCGAGCAGAGTCAGCGCGCTACAGCAGTTTCTATGGTGGAATCGTTATTTTTATTGCTGCTGTGGGACACTGTGTTTCGCATGCCAAGCATTGGATGCAGTCGTTTTGCCGCACTGGGTCAGATTTCTTCTCGCCACTAGGCGTTTCTCCCCAGTCGTAGAGCGACACGGGGCAAACGTCGATGCAGACGCCGTCGCCTGTGCAGACATCCCAGTCTACCGCCACGTTCTCTCCATGGATACCATGCTTATTTGGGGGTTCTACGGGTCCCCAGACTTTGTGACCGTTGTGTTCGCCAACAACTTTTCGGTTGGTTTGAAAATCAGGGTCTATTGGCAAAATTTTTCACCATTCATAGTTCGGGAAAGCGGAAATATTAGGCTTTCTGCATTCTTGATGTAGCCACAAGTGTTTTTGGTAACCACCTGCACTTCTAAGGTGACCTAAATGTCTAAGTATCACTTTCCTGAAGGCATGCGAATCGCTACGGTGGAGGAGCGCAAGCAATTCTACACAGCAGAGTTTAACTTGGAAAAAGTTGCCGCGTGGTTCAAAGGGCAAACATGCAAACCCAAGTTCGCCGTCATCATGGGCAAACACACCAAAATCTACCCAGAAAAGTACAAGGAAGACGCGGAAACAACCATAATCATCGACGAGTACAGCAGTTTAAGCGACGTTAGAGAACAGATAACTGAGTTTTTGCCTGAAGCCGCATACTACGACCGCAACACCTACGACCAAAACAACCAAAAAACTGGGCAAGAATTAGCTTTTGATTTGGACCCTGAAAACGTGACTTGTCCCGTCCATGGCACTTTGGCGGATAAACTGAAACGTGGTCAAGGGCTGAGCTTTTGCGACGCCGAATTAGAAATTGTCAAACAGCAAACATTAGGCTTGTTTGAGTATTTGGAGAAGCAGTTTTCGCAGCTGAGGATTGTCTATTCAGGCAGAGGTTTTCATATCCATGTCTTTGACAAAGAAGCTTACGCTTTGAGCACTGAAGAAAGGGAGAAAATTGCACAAACCGTGAAGGCAGAAGGTTTTGAGATTGACGAGTGGGTGTCCGTTGGAGAAATGCGTCTTATTCGTTTGCCTTACAGTTTGAATGGTTTAGTTTCTAGAATAGTTTTGCCGTTGGAGAAAACGGAGATTGAGAAGTTCGACCCCGTCAGCGACCCGCGGTGCATACCCCGATTTCTGGGGGCATGAGTGGGCTATTTTTTCTTGACTTCTGTGGCTTTCTTCTCTTTCTTCGCGTAATATTGCTCTTTCTTCTTTTGTTCCTCTGCTTTCTTTTTAGCTGCTGCCATAACAATCACCAATAAACATTATGAGGCGGGGAAAATAAAAGATTTCCGACCCAAGCATGCGTTGAAAGGTTTATTTGGATTCCCCACGCTTTTATAATCAAACAAAGAGGCTGTTTTATGGAACAATTTGACGTACTTGTAATTGGCACAGGCTCAGGAATGAATGTCGCCTCCGCCGCCGTGAACAACGGCTTCAAAACCGCAGTTGTAGACAATGGACCCATGGGTGGAACCTGCATAAACCGCGGCTGTGTCCCGTCAAAGATGCTTATTTATCCCGCAGACGTAACCGCACTCATCAGAGAAGCAGCCAAGATAGGCGTAAACGCCACCATCAACACGGTTGATTTCAAGAACATAATGACGCGGATGCATACGCTGGTTAGGAAAGACACAGGAGCGCAAGCGCACGCGGTTGAAGCTACGCCTGACATGAAGTGGTTCAAAGGCACAGGCGAATTCATCGGAGATTACACTCTGAAAGTGGGCGATAGCACCATAACTGCGAAGACGATTTTCATTGTTTCAGGCGCAAGATTCGGCGTGCCCAAAGTCCAAGGCATCGACAAAGTAGACTACCTCACCAGCGACACCGTGTTGGAGCTGGAAGAGCCACCGAAAAGCCTAATCATCATGGGCGGAAGCTACATCGGCGTCGAGTACGGACACTTCTTCGCAGGCATAGGCACAAAAACCACCATAATCCAGCGCCCCCAGCGAATCCTGCCTGAAGAGGAACCTGAGGTTTCTGACTTGCTCAAGCTGGAGTTGCAGAAAAGAATGGACATATTCACGGGTCACGAAGCCATAGAAGTCAAACAGCAAAGCAACACCACAACGGTGGTTGCGAAGAACCGCGCCGACGGCACACTCAAAGAGTTCACCGCAGACGCCTTGATGGTTGCCACAGGAAGAGTCCCCAACTCAGATATCCTCAAGCCCCAGAAAACAGGCGTGAAGCTGGATGAGCGCGGCTACATCAAAGTCAACGAGTACCTTGAAACAAGCAAAAAGAACATTTTTGCGTTCGGCGACGCCATCGGCAAATACATGTTCAAGCACGTTGCCAACTACGAAGCAGGCTTAGCGTGGCACAACACCGTGCACGACCACAAAGCCAAAGTGGACTACACCGCTGCGCCTCATGCAGTTTTCACTCACCCGCAGGTTGCTTCGGTTGGGCTAAAAGAAGCAGAAGCGAAGCAGGGACACAAAATCATAGTCGGCACCGCACTGTACAAGGACACTGCTATGGGCGCTGCCATGGGGGAACCAGCTGGCTTCGTCAAAGTTATCGTGGAACAGGAGACCTTCAAAATCTTAGGCGGACACATCATCGGTCCAGAAGCCTCCATGCTCATACAGGAAATCGTCAACGCGATGAACACGGAAGAGCGAACCTTCGCATCTATAATGCGAGCCATGTACATACACCCCGCCATGCCAGAAGTGGTGCAGAACGCATTTGGAAATCTACGACCAGCCGAACACACAAATTAAGCAGTTTGTTGAGCCCCAAAACAGCGCTCTGGGAAAGGCTCATTTCGAGGACTGCTTTTGAGACATCAACTGTTAAATTAGACGTTTGGTGGGTAAACTTTAAATCTTGTATTACATGTATTACATGTATTGTGGAGTTGGCTGAACACGCAGAAAACTGTGCCTAATGCCCCAGAAAAAGAAACAATCGTTCCAGTGCGCTTCTCAAAGGATGACCTCAGAAAAATTGATCAAGCCACTAAACGGTTAGGTGCAAAATCAAGGAGTGCTTTCATCAGAGAAGCAACTGAAAAGTATGTTCAAGAAGTGGGCGGCTTGAAAGTGATTGAAATCAGACAAAACGTCGCTTTGAAAGATGCTAGAACCGAGATTTTGGCTTACTTAAAAGAACATAAAGAAGCTGAAACCTTCGACATTGCCAATGACCTCAGGCTCGAATTGGACCTTACGGTGAAGGTTTTGAAGAATCTGTGGGAAGAAGGGAAGATAAGTTGATTGGAAAGGAACTTGGAGACCAACTTGAAGCGGAACAAATAATCTGCGAATGCCGCAGAACGAGGGGCCCAGTTCTCATACACAAAGGCGCCCAC
>CAYGJP010000100.1:0-3346 GCA_964350175.1 uncultured Candidatus Bathyarchaeia archaeon | reverse complement strand
GGCGCCCACAGAGCCCAAAGGTACGTTTTGGAAGGTCCGCCAGCGATGGCGATAATAACGAAAAAATGGCGTTTCAATGAGCAAGGCTAACCTTTGCCAAAGCTGGGTCGATTTTTTCATACCAAAAACAGAATCCACTATGCCTGAAAGTGGTGCAGCAAACCGTTGGAAACCTAAAGCCAGCATAGCTGAAAGCCAATTTTTTATTGTAACTTGGGTGTTCTTCAGGGAGAACTATTAAGCACATTTCTCTCTATAACCTCGGAAAATGACTATGAACAAGTGCATCACAATTGGTTTTGTTCTTATCTTCCTAACAGCATCATTCCCAATCATCACCACAGTTGCGGTTCCCTCACCCTACATACCAGGATTCATAATTATTGGGCAAAACGGAGAAATTGAGGGAACAGACAAAATTCAACGGATAGGAGATACCTATACTTTTACTGGCGACATTGAAATTTCAGGTGAATATACCTATGCGTGCCTTCAGGTTCTCAAAGACAATATCGTAATTGATGGAAACCACTTTTCTATCAGCACACAAAAGGCAGGAAATATCGGAATAGACCTGCCTGGAACAACCAACGTAACAGTAAAGAATTTAGAAATTAAAGGATTCAAATACGGTTTCTTTCTCGATAAAGCTTCAGGCAACACCATATACGGAAACCAAATAATCGGTTTTAGCGGTAGCGGTCCTTATGGCGTGCTAACTGGCATCTGGGTGAGCGCATCAACTAATAATAAAATAGAATCAAACAACATAACATCAAACATTGATTATGGCATCCTTGTACACGCGGGCTCATCTAGCAACATCATAACGGGCAACATTATAACAGGCAACGGCGTCGGTCTTGCTCTCGATTACTGCCCCAACAACACACTTACAAATAATCAAATGTACGGTAATAATCAAAACTTCAAACTCGGCTACAATTCCTTCTCACAATTCATCCAAAATATTGATAGTTCAAACACTGTCGAGGGAAAACCAATCTATTACTGGATTAACGAACATAACAAAACCGTCCCATCTAACGCTGGCTTTGTCGCCCTCGGAAGCTGTACAAACATCACTGTCAAAGACCTACAAATCAGCCAAAACTACGACAGTATAACCCTCATCAACACCAACGATTCGATTATAACAAATAACCACGTAGACCAATGCGGTAATGGTATTTTCCTAAAATACTGCCAAAACATCAACGTAACAGCAAACACAGTAACTGCCAATTTCGATTCGGGCATAGGAACAATTGCCTGCAATAACATCATCATCGCCGAGAACAGCATTGACTCCTGCAAATTTGGCATATCAACAGCGGGTCAAACCAGAAACCATGCTGGCGGAGCAGGATCAACCAATATGACAATTTGCAAAAACAACATAACAAGAAACGAACCCGGAATTCATCTTTCCTCCTCCAAAAATAACCTAATTTCAAACAACTACATAGCAAATAACGGTATTGGAATTAACGCGGTATCTAGTCACCAAAATAATGTTACGGAGAATACTTTTGTTGAGAACAATGGGGGTGCTGTTCGCCTATCGGGTGCTCAGAACAACACTTTCTACCACAACAACTTTATTGACAACAACGTTTCTGGGATTCAAATATCTAACCCCTGGCTGTTAAGGGATAATCCTGAAGACAATTTTTGGGATAATGGCTTTCAAGGAAACTACTGGAGTGATTTCAAGCAAAGATATCCAAACGCTACAGAAATCGCTGGGTCAGGTGTTTGGAATACTCCTTATCATATTAACCCAAAAAATATTGACTACTATCCACTAGTTGCCCGCTTTGTACCCGCTCAAGCATCAAGTAATTCACAAATAACACTGCCTGATACTGAGCCGTCTGACTCAACGCCCTCCCCAGCACCTACTCCAACTTCAAGCCCAACACCAACAGCCTCACCTTCAACAAACCCAACAAGCACACCTAACCCTAATCAGCCGTTACCAGAAGAAGCAATCTATGCGATAGTGCTCGGTGCTGCTGTGGCAGTAACAGTTGCCGCAGTTGCAGTGGTTCTTTTGAGAAACCGCAGAAGGTCAACAAAATGAAACGGGCAATTTTCTTTGTTTCTTTAGTTTTTATGGTTGCTTTAGCATCTTTTGCCACCCAGTACGCAAGCTCCTTGGGAAATCCGTGGACAGCAAAAACATCCCTGTCAATACCCACTGTGGGACTGGAAGCAGCTGTTGCTAACGGAAAAATTTACGCTTTCAGAAGCTCAATCAATTACGAGAATGACCCGGGAGGTATGTGGACAACCAAAAGCTCCATGCCAACTTGGCGATACAACGTTGCCGTGGCATCATATCAAAACAAAATCTATGTAATAGGTGGAGCAACTAACGACTCCTCCCCAACGGGAACAAACCAAGCCTATGACCCCGCAAATGACGCCTGGAAGACCATGGCTTCAATGCCAACCCCGAGACACAGTTTAGACGCAAACGTTGTCAACGGCAAAATCTACCTCATAGGTGGATTAGTCCCGCACCATCTATTCCCCAATGACAAAGGCACATACGAAGCCACAAACGTGACCGAAGTTTATGATCCAGCCACCGACTCTTGGACCACAAAAACATCAGTACCCAACGCAGTCCACAACTACGCATCCGCAGTTGTAAACAACAAAATCTACCTCATATCAGAAACCCTGACCCAAATATACAACCCAGACAACGACTCATGGAGCCTTGGTACGCCTCCGCCGTATTCAGTAGACATGGCAGGGTGCGCTGCAACCACGGGTACGATTGCGCCGCAGAGAATTTATGTGATTGGCGGAAGAGAAAGTGGTTTAGAAGCTAACTACAACCAAATTTATGATCCTGCAACCGATTCTTGGAGCCTTGGAACGCCAATGCCAACAGGTCGCTATAGTCTGGGCGTTGCAGCAGTGAATGATGTCATATATGCTTTCGGTGGATTGACAGGTGCTTTTGTGGTTGTCGAACAAAAAAACCAAGTTGAGCAATACAATCCCCTTGAGGACCCCACCGTGCCAGCACCAACACCCTCCCAAACACCTACTCCGCTTCTTACACACACGCCTACGCCAAATCCAACACCGCCACCAAGCCAAACACCTACGTCCACGCCGAGCCAAACTTCCGCTCCCACGCCGTCACCTTCCATGACTCCAACTGAAACACCAACAACGTCGCCTTCACAGCAACCAGAAACAACGCCGCCAACTGACCTATACGTTATTGCCGCAGCAGCCGCAGCATTAGTAGTCGTTGTTGCAGTTGCAGCGGTGTTTCTGCGCAAACGCAAGTAGGCACGTTTTATCCTTTTCTGTCTGGATG
>CAYGJP010000099.1:2568-7586 GCA_964350175.1 uncultured Candidatus Bathyarchaeia archaeon | reverse complement strand
CATTTCCGCCTGTTTCTTCAGCTTATCCCATGGAGATTCTACCGCTCGCAAAGTGTATTTCACCGATTTTGAAAACGTCACCAAAAAGGACCGAACTTCCTTAAACATGGAAATATACAACTACTTTGATTTTGATGGCGCAAATGCGGGCATGTTTATGGACGATGGTTATCAGAGAGCCAATTCGCCTGTTCCCCATAGCGGCAATCAAGATGTTTGCCTTGAAGTCATCAGTGGTTACCGAGCAGAATTTAATCTGATGAACATGCAAAATCTCGTTGGGAACCAACTGTTTGTTTCAGTGTGGCTTTACCTTCCTGCTGACTTCCAATTGCACATGCCATCGGACAATTGGTTTGAAATAGCCAACCCCTTATTCACATATGCCCCCCCTATGCATTTGCCATATGTTGGTCTTTCGATTATCCAAAGCACTTCACAGCCGATTTTTGGCTTAGAACTCTATCAGCGAGACAGCAACCACAATCCCACAACCCTGCAACGTGTTTCAAACATAAATTTGCCAAGAGGAAGATGGTTCAGTCTCCAATATTACCTCTACAGAGACACAGGCAGCGGCACAGTAAAAGTCTGGCTTGATGACCCAACAATGAAGAACGCGCCAATAATAGACAGAAGCGGTCTCAACACCATCAACTCCACCTCTACATCATGGTACACCACTATCGCGAAAATTTATCATGACAAAAAAGACACTGCATCTTACCGACTATGGGTAGACGACCTGACCATTTGGGATGGTTTGCCCCCGCAACCGCTGAGTGCAAACGTTTGGACGGACAAAGGTGACAACAGCCAATTACCCGCCTCTTGGGGTTGCCTTGGAAGTTACAAAGTCGGCGAGATTCTACCTTTGTCCTATATGGTTGACAAGAATTGCCAAGGTGAACTTGACCTGACCAACCCCGAAGGCAAAGTAACCACGCTTATGAGCGGCGTCATTAATCAAGGGAGCTATAGCTTGAACTCAGTAATCAGTGTACCTGCGGGGTATTGGCGCGTAGATTTTAGCGCGTCGGTAGACAACGAAAACAGTAAAGATAGCTTCATGTTCTGTGTTGTACAAGATTATGTCACATTCAGCGGCAAACTTCTCTCAGTTAAACATTCAACAACCAGTGGCGACTTCTACCAAGTTGCAATCACGGATATAGCAACCGACCCCACAAGACAACTGCACATAGGCAACACTATCACGGTTTCTTGGAATTACTCTTTAGCCAAGGTAGGCGATTCCATGCAGGAAAACAGCTACGTTGAAGTCCATGGAGGCTACGTTCCATCACCAGTGGGAAGCTTCAGCAAAGCTGTTTGCATAGCAAACTCGGATGACTACATAACACCAGTTGTATCATACGCCGTTTCTGTTGATCCGAACGGCGGCAAAGTTTACGTAGATGATGCGGCAACGCCAATTACTGTTCGGACAAACTACCAATGGCTCCAAAACTCGGTTCACAAGATTTACGCCGAGCCAACTTTTGAGTCTGCTGATGCTAATCGTTTTATATTCTCAAAATGGTCTGACGGAAGCACCGCTAACCCAAGAATCATAGCGGTTACGGGTGCCATGAATTATGCAGGGCTTTGGAATTTTGTTGCTGCTTCGGCGCCTGTTTCTGTTTCGTTGCTGTCGCCAGCAAACAAGACTTTCACGGAAAACAATGTCCCATTGACCATACATGTCAGCAGACCAGAAGTATGGGTTGGCTATAGTCTAGACGGCAAAGCTAACGTGACGATTGCAGGCAACACTACCCTTCCAAGGTTGGCTGATGGACCACACAATGTAAGTGTTTTTGTTAGAGACGCTCTTGGAAATTTTATGAGTTCGGGCATAGTCTATTTCACAGTCGAGACAAGCCCTCAGATTAAAACTTACACTGTCTCAGTTGTGCCCAACGGGGGACCAGTGTATGTGGATAATGCGCCAGTGCCGATCACTGTCCAGACAACATATGAGTGGCTTGAAGGTTCTGTTCACGAAATTTACGCTGAACCTACTTTTGAATCTTCCAATGCACAGTTCACTTTTTTGAGGTGGCTTGACGGAGACAACGCCAACCCAAGAACCATAACCGCCAGTGATCCCGCAACTTATACGGCACTTTGGAACTCCACCGTTTCTGCTGCTACACCATTGGCTATTTCTCTGCTGTCACCTAGAAATGAGACATTTACCACAAAAGACGTCCCCTTGACACTAAATATGAGCGGCCTCATTTCATGGATAGGCTACAGCTTAGACGGCGAAGCTAACGTGACAATTTCAGAAAACACAATGCTCCATGGATTATCCGATGGCGTACACAATATAATTGTCTACGTAACCGACTTTTATGCAAATACAGCGAACTCAGGGAGCATTTACTTCACCATTAAAACCCAAAGCTCCCTGATTAATGGGATTGTGGAAATTTCAGCAATTATCCTAGTCGCAATTATAGCCGCCGTCGTGGCTGTGCTAATTGTAAAGTTTCCCAAAACTGTGCAAAAAATGAAGCTCCTTTTTAAGCCGAGGGTGAATAAAACTAAACTGCTGTTTTGAAGTCCTTTGTTAAAAGCTCTCTTGCCAAGTTAATCCTTAATGCCCTTGTTAATAGAAAAGTGTTGTAGTGAAGCAATCACACATGTTTAAAAGTTTCAAACCGAAGTTTGTGTAGGCAGAGTGTTAGTTTTGATGAAGTTCAAAAATACCAGCGTTGTTTTTATCGTTTTGCTCATTTGCTTCAGCATCCTCTATTTTCCTACATCAATCCCAACTGTAAAGTCCGATACAGCGGTTCCTGCTTGGGATTTTGAAGATCATACCGTTAATCATAACGTATTAACTACGTTGAGCAGTAGTCAGATTATAAATGAACTTACAACGATGAATTCTATATTCCAAGCGCATGGTTTGCCTGCGCCGCAACATATCGCTTACCCTTATGGAGCCTACAATAGTGAAGTTATAAGCGTCGTTTCTCAGTATCGATTAAGCGGCAGGACAGCTGGTAGCGGCAACTTTCCAGAAACCTATCCTGTATCCGAATGGTATTCGCTTTCTAGCGTGTGCTTGCAGGCAGACACAACTTTTAGCCAATATAAAGCGTGGGTAGATGCTGCGGTTTCACAGAAAGGGTTGTTGAACTTGTTTACTCATAGAGTAAGTAATCCTCCCGACCCATATGGTTGTACTCCGACGATGTTGGGGCTGGTTCTCGATTACCTTGTGGCGCAACAAAATGCCGGTAACTTAACAGTGTTAACGATGCGTCAAGCTTACACAAGCTTTGATGGCCAAAAGGCGGTGGTGGTAGTTAGTTTTGATGATGGCTGGGCTACTGATTACACCACAGCGTGGCCCCTGTTTAAGGCGCGGGGCATAGCCGGCACAAGCTACATTGTTTCAGACATAGTGGATTCTAACAATCCCGCTCGCCTCGATTGGACTATGGTTTCTGAAATGGCTCAAGGCAGCTCATTTTCCAGCTGGACCGTGTCAATTAACTCAAACCCATCTGTGGGGGGTTCTACAAATCCGTCTGGGATAGTTAACGTTGTATCTGGGTCATTAACTGCGACAGCTACTCCTGCAACGGGTTACCTTTTCAGCTACTGGCTATTTGACGGGGGCATTTTAACTGCAAACCCTCTAACATTACCACCTCATTCAGGTGAGGTAACCCACAGCTTAACTGCCTATTTTGTTCCAACAGCTTCAGCAACTATTTTTCAAGATGGCTTTGAAAGCGGAAGCTTTAGCGCGAATTGGTGGACAGAAGGTTCAACAACTATAGTATCATCGCCTGTTCACGGAGGCGCTTATGCAGCTAAGGCGACAGGAGCAAGTTCAGACTGGACTAAAGATTTAGGCCAAGGCTACAGTAATTTGTTCTTTGCAGGCTTCATTCAAATGCCAGCTTTACCTGCGAACGGACAAGAAATAACATTCTTTCACATATACGACTCTTCCTGGAATAACTGGGTGTACGGTGGATGCGGTGTAGACAGTAGCGGGAGCTACTGGTTGCTGCGGGTTCCCGGCGGACACGTTTACAAAACACACTCTGCAATACCAGTTAACCAATGGATCTTTGTAGAGTTGGAACGGGACATGTCAGGCACAGCGAATCTGTGGGTTAACGACGTACTCAAAGTAACGATTACAGGTCAAACATTCACCAACGCAGCAACAATAGTTCAAGGAGGTAACCCTGCTAGCGGCGCACCACCGGACTTTGTCAGCTACGGAGACGACTACACAGTAGCCACCGGCTACATAAGTAGCCAGTAGCTTCCATCAACTCCAACGGCCATCAGTGATTTTGCCTGCGTTTACTATAACCAACCTTCTGCGAAGGCAACAGTTTACACAAAAACCCACGTCAACTACGCGACATACAGCAGCAACACTCAACCAGCGCTTATAACGTATCAAACGCCTGGTGGGGGCGACGACCTCTTTTACGTACGTATAGGGTATTACAACTCCACAGCGGCAGTTCTCCAAGTGGCCAACTATGCAACGGGGCAAATATTCACATCTAATCCGTTTACTTTTAGCACAAACACATGGTATGGCGTTGAAGTACGTGCAACCGTTGGAGCCTCAACTGGAGCGATTCAAGCGTGGCTTAACGGCGTTCTGATGATAAACGCGGTGAACATCAACACTGGAACACGTAACATAGGTCGCGTTAACGTTGGTTGCGTTTTCTCATGGGGAGCGGACAACTTCTACTTTGACACAATCACCATTGCAGAGTGACACATCTACAAGCCTTAATGGAAGCAACGGGTCAACGCGAAAAAAGATAGCCCCCAGGTAACTGGGTATAAACAGGTGGATGGAAAAGCTTGATTCGCGTCTGTCCACAAATAAGAATCTTCAGGAAACTTCGGTTTTCCTGAGTTTTTTCTATGGACTTAATTCAAATTTTGGAGTAAACAGTATGACGGAACTTCGTTTAAACAACCCCATCCAAAAATCTTCGATTAAAACCCTACAGAAA
>CAYGJP010000099.1:0-2558 GCA_964350175.1 uncultured Candidatus Bathyarchaeia archaeon | reverse complement strand
CTACAGAAACAACAGCTATCACTACTACAGAAACAGGTAAAAAGAAATTACGAGAAAAGCCCATTCTACCGGGAGAAATTTGATAAAGCCGGTCTAAAACCCTCCGACATCAAAAGCTTAGAAGACGTTACCAAAATTCCTTTAACCAGCAGAGAAGAACTGGAGAAAAACTTCAACAGCATACTATCCGTGCCCCATTCTGAAATCGCAACCATACGCATGTCAAGCGGAACTACTGGCAGTCCATTAAAAATTGCACACACTATAAAAGATGTAGAAAACGTAGCTGAAGCATCGGCACGGAGACTAATATACCATGGAGCAACCACCAATGATGTTGTTCAAATTACGTCAGCCTACGGCTTGTGGCAGGGTGCATGGTCAATGCATTGGGGTGCAGAAAAGATAGGCATCTGTGTAATACCTGTTGGACCTGCAGACACCGAAAGGCAAATTCTTCTTATAAAACAGTTTGGAACCACAATCCTTTACGCCGCCACTAACTATCACTTCAGAATCCTTGAAGTCGCCAAATCCATAGGAGAAGACCTAAGCAAGAATAAGCTCAAGATGGCAGTATGTGTTGCTGAAAAACCGACAACAGCACAAGTTAACATCCTCAAAAAAGAGTGCGGATACAAAAAAATTATTTCAGACTACGGTGCAACAGAGTTTCCAGGTTTTTCAGTTAACTGTTCAGAGAACTTTGATGTGCACCACGTTTGGCCAGATTACTACTTTGTGGAAGTAGTAGACCCCGAAACCCATGAACCGCTCAAAGAAGGAGAAAAAGGCGAACTTGTCATAACCAGCTTGCAACGTGAAGCGTTTCCTCTTATGAGGTATCTTTCAAGAGATATAACAACTTATTTTGGCTTCAAGGAATGTGAATGTGGATTATCTGCGCCCACAATTAGTGCGAACATCGACAGAGAAGACTCCATGACTAAAATCCGAGGCGTTACAGTTTTTCCAAGCCACATAGAATTCTTACTGAACAAATTCGCCGGAATCACTGGTAAATGCCAGCTAATTGTCGACAAACGCACACCCCGCCACGAGGCGACATTGAGAGTTGAAACAGCCAGCGCTTTACCAGCGCAGTTTCAGAAGTCGCTCAAACAAGAAATCATCAACGAAGTTAAGACAAGAGTGGGCATCGCATTCAACGAAGTTGTCTTCATTCCTCAAGGGGAATTGGAAAACAAATTCAAGCGAATAGTCGTCATTTCGTAATGGAACTTAACAAACCGGTTTGTAACGGTGCAGAGTACATGATAGTTTGCCTTTCCGTGTCCCATAAAACCGTAAGTTCACTCATACTTGAGGCACTCAATATTTCCGACGAGAACCAGTTCACGCGAGCATTATTGGCGAATAAAGTAATCCAAGAATGTGTTTTGATTCAAACATGCCACCGCGTCGAGATTTTTTTCGTTTCCTCAGATGGCACTATAGATGAAACAATTAGACAGGCATTGAAACTCTGGAGCACCATCACAGGCGTAAGTCTTGACATTATAGAGAAATCAATCCAGCAATATTCTGGAAAAGAAGCGTTAAAGCATCTTTTCTTTATGACTGCGGGGCTGGAATCAGTTGTTTTAGGTGAAGACCAAATTCTTGGTCAAGTAAGAACAGCGTGGCTCAAAGCAAAAGATAACGGCGCAACAAAGTCAATCCTCAACAGGACGTTCATGAAAGCCATAAACACGGGCAGACTTGTCAGAAACGAAACTAGAATCAATGAGGGGGCAGTGTCAATAAGTTCAGCCGCTATCGACCTTGCAGTAAAAGAGCTGGGAGATTTGGATAAGAGAAAAGCGCTGATAATTGGCGCCGGAGAAGCAGGGTCACTTGCGGCGCAGTCGCTTAGAAGCAAAACGTCATTATCAATTATTATTGCTAATAGGACTTATGATAAAAGTCTGGTTCTTGCGCAGAAAATTTCTGGAGAGGCAATTCAATTTGAAAACGTTTTATCAACCATTCCTTATGTGGACTTAGTTATTGCCGCAGTATCAGTTACACAACCACTTCTTAGAGAAGAACAAATCGCTTCTTTCGCCGCTATTGGTAATCCAAAGCGCTTGCTTATGATTGATATTTCGCAACCACGCGCTATTGAAGAAAAAATTGGGTCACTTCAGGGAATAAGCCTCAAAACAATTGAGGACATAAAGGAACTTGTAGCTCAGAACATAAAAAGTCGAGAAGCGGAAGCTGAGAAATCGAAAGTCATAATTTTAGGCGAATTGGAACGCTTTGAGGCGGAACTGGCCAAGCTTGCAGCTCAGCCGTTAATCACTGAAATCTGTCGAACAATAGAAACCATACGAAAAAAAGAACTGGCACGTGCAGTACGCAAAATGGGCGAGTCAGATAAAAAGAAACTAGTAATTCTGGAACGGTTCAGTAAAGAGCTCACTGAAAGGATAACACAGATTCCTATAGAGCATCTGAGGAATGCGGCATTAAATAACGACGGCAAATTGCTGTCTGCAGCCAAAAAAATCTTCCAGACAAGAACTGAAGACTCATGCAACTGACTGGATGAC
>CAYGJP010000098.1:0-7809 GCA_964350175.1 uncultured Candidatus Bathyarchaeia archaeon | reverse complement strand
CCCTTCAGTTTTCGCTCCACTTCTAACTGTTCAGATGGCACAGACAAAAAGTTGCCTTCTTGAAGCTGTAGTCTTCGAGTGGTGGAGTAGAATGGTTTCTCTCTGGTTCCAGAAAACTTTACTTTCGCAACGCCGTACTTTTCAATGTCCAAATGTGCAAGCCTTGCCGACGCTTCGGGACTGTGCAGGATAGCTGGAAACATACGCTTTCCATGTTTTCGCCCTATTTTGTGAACAAACGCCAGTACAGTTTGCACGATTTCTTCAGCAAATTTGAGGCTTTCCTCATGGCTAAAGTCTTTCTCCGTGAAACTTTCAACAGCTTCTTTGAAGCCCGCAAAGTTAATGATGCTGGAGCAGTTTTCCAGCCTAAAGTATATGTCGCCGCTGGTGTTCTGCATCATGAAAGGCAAAACTGTTTTCCCATGTTGTTTAAGTGCTCTATGTTTGATGCCTAAAGCGCGTGCCGATAGTTCACATCTTTCTTTGAGGCTGTTGAAGAATTTGGTGCGGTCTTTTTCGTTTTCATGAACAATCCTAGGCAGATTTATGGTTACGTATCCCAAGCAACCTGTCCGTAGCGTATCAGTTTCCCAGTCCTCGGTCAAGTTGGTTTCAAGCTTGATTCCTGAAGCGGAGAAAGCAGAGATTTTCTCTCCTTTTCGCATGGTACTAGCGAAGTACACAGTTCCCTTGTCTGCAGCTACGCTGTGAGCTTTCAGTAAAAGCGCTTGTACGTTTTCGTCTTTGAGGGCTTCGCTGTTAACTTTGATTATTAGTTTCGGATTAAGAAGCGGCTTTGGTGTGCTCTCTTCCAAGAAAATTTCAAGCACCAGCGTGGCTAATAGTTTGCTTTCCTCAGCGAAGTCTCCATATTTGCCCGCTATTTTTCCCTGTACTCCAATGGATGGTTTATCAGCGAGATACTTTGGAATCGATAACTCCAGTGACAGCGTGACGTCTGCATGTTGGTTCACGTTTAAAATGAATAAACGCAGAGTCTCCTTTACTCTGGCGGCATCCATGCCTTTTGCGTACGGTGCTAGAAACAGGTTGAAGTAGTCGATGGTTTGGGTCTGGTTTACTTCTGGGCGTGCATGCAGGAGAACGTTGAGTGCCAAGGTTAAAGCTGCTTCGAAGCTTTCAGGTGGCTTCTCGGAATGTTGCAGTGCATTATAGTTGTCTAGTTTTAAGCCATTTTGAAGAAAGAAGCTGAGGTCATGCATCACTTCGTTGGGTTTTAGAATCCATGTGCTTAAGCCGTTGATGTGGAGTGCTCCTGACAAGTGAGCATCGGCAATGTCTCGGGGAAAAACGTTTAGCAACGTGTATTCTCGCAAGACGGTTTCTCCCGCTGTTACCAGCGTGGAATCAGAGGCTTCTGTGTGGTCTTTGTCTTTAGCTTCGATTAAAGCAGTAACCTCGTGGACGGGTAAACCTAGTCTTGTGAGTTTGTGGCGGTAATCTTCCAGTCCCTTTTCGATTAGAAGCGCATTGACAATTTCCCTGATTAACGGTGCAGTTAGGTATTTTGTTTTGGATTTGAGGATGAGTTTTTCTGCTTCTTTGGCGGCTTTCTGCGCCACATCAGCAGGCATTTTTGCTTCTCTTATGAGGGAGTTAGCGATTTTGTTTGCATCGAACTCTTCAAACGTGAAGTGTGATGTGCGCACAAGCATACCTTTGGGTTTGTCGGCTTTTTTTTCAACCCTGTCAGCTACGTCGATGACCATCTTGCCTAAGTCGGTTAAGAAGTATTTTTTTGCGTCCACATCTGCTTCAACTAAACCTGCCTTCAACAGGAATTTTAGGTGATAAGCGAATCTTCCTGCGTCGCGGCTTGGGTTCATTTTCAAGGCGTTCATAAGTTCGGTGTATGAAAGTGCGCCTTTGTCGAAGAGGAGATTTAGGATTTGCAGCCTCAACGGTGACGAAACAGCTTTTAAGACTTTTACGCCGCGTGCGCGATGTGGAAGCACCATCCTTCTGGTTCCCTCTTTGAGTGCCTGTAGCTATTGTAAAAGCCTCAGTTTAAACGTTGTCAACTGCGTATGTTCTGATGGAAAAATTGTGGTTTAGTGGACGAATTGATGGGTGAGAGGCTTTTTCGGTTTGCTGGGTTCGTTTGGTTCTGTTGTTTTGCAATTTGGTTGCTGCCAGTTGCTGTTAGTTGCTACTGGTTGCTGTGTGTACGTTTCTAGTGCATACTGCTGCGCGGTACTCTGTGGCGCTTGAAACAGTCTATACCCCCTCTTTATATAGAATCCAACATGGCTTTTCTTGACCTCTGATAGGACCCTATCGTTTTGACCTACCCCTTCCCCCCTACGTTTTTTCCAACATGCTATTTCTTAAGGAGAAAGGTTTTAGCTCAAACCTGCACTATATGATGCTTAACAGGATGGGATTAAAATGGAAAAGAAATGTCCAGTTTGCAAAAAAGTCTACATGACATTTGATGCCAAGAAGAAATATTGTAGTGATGCATGCACTAAACAGGCAAACAAGCAAAAATAAAAAAGCCAACATTCTACCCTTTTTATGTGGGGCTGTTTTGTTTGCCTCGCAAGTATTTTTTAAAGAATCTGCCCTGATTTTCAAGTCTGATGAAAAAAGGCAAGGGACCACCAAAAGGCTGACATTGCCCCCGCGTAATCGCCTTGGTTATGGCGTCAACGTTTAACTCGGCATCGATAACTGTGTGAGCGCAGCCTATAACTGGACCATAATGTGCATCGGTTCCAGCCACCTTAGGCAACTTGAAGTGTTCAGCGAGTTCGTTGGCTTTTCGTGAGGCGCGTCTGAAGGGGAATGTTGAAGAGTTTATTGTTTCGATGGCGTCAAATTTGGCGGTAACGTGTTTTCCTATGCTGCCTTTGAATAAGGCAAAGGGGTGACACGCTATGGCTATGCCGCCTGCCTTGTGGATTCGCTCCACGGTTTCGTCTGCGCTTAACCCTCTGGGAATAACTTCTGTAACGTTAAGCCCGACTATATGACCATCTGAGCTTGAAACCTCAGTCCCTGGAATAATGAGAAAGTCGGTTTCTTTGGCGATTTTCAGGGCGCCTTCCAGTTTGTTGTGGTCAGTGATTGCAACCGCGTTTAATCCGCGTTTTTTAGCGTAGAAAACCAACTCTTTAGGCGTAATTATGGAGTCGGCTGAGTAAACAGTGTGAACGTGGAGGTCAGCTTTCACCGGCATGTTAAGGCGCGCTCTTTTTCGCTCGAATCGCCATCAGCATCTCGTCAAGCTTTTTCTCGTCAGCGTCAATTTTGCTAAACAGCGGCTTCGGCGTGCCTATCTTATGCGCTGCTTCCAGACGCGTGACAGCATCTGCCCAGCGTGCTTTGTGGACGCTACCCTGTAAACCAAGCGTCTGCCACAGCTGTTCAGCAGTGGTCGGTATGAAAGGTGCTGAAGCTACTGCGAGAGCTTTAACGATTTGCGCTGCAACGTAGAAGATGGTTCCCGCCTTCGCAGGGTCAGTTTTAAGGAGCTTCCATGGTTCTTTCTCGTTGAGGTACTGGTTGCCCACGCGGCTTAAGCTGATGAGTGTGTTGGCGGCTGACTGCAACTTAGATGCTTCAATCTCTTTAGCTATGGTTTCCACTTTCTCGCGTATGGTGTTAAGGACCTTTTCGTCGTCTGCGTCCAGCTTTGTCGGCTGCGGGATTTCACCGTTGAACTTCGAATTAATGAACGTCAAAGTGCGGTGGATGAAGTTGCCGTAGGTATCGTTAAGGTCAGCGTTGATTTTTCCCACAAAGAACTCCCAAGAGAAATCAGTATCCTTCGCTTCGGGTCTTGTGGCGGTTAGGAAGAAGCGCCAGTAATCCACAGGGAACATTTCTAAGGCTTCATCTATCCAGATGCCGATTTTGCGGCTTTTGCTGGCTTTTTCGCCTTTGAACTGCAAGAACTCGGTTGCCGAAATATCCCAAGGCAGATTGTAGTCTTCGCCTGAAGCCATCAGCAACGCAGGCAAAATTATCGTGTGGAACGGTATGTTGTCTTTACCCACAAAGTAAAGTGTCTTGGCGTTTTTGTTGAACCAGAATTCCCGCCACTTCTCAGGCTCCCCTAGGCGTTGGCACTGCTCGATGGTGGCTGACACGTAGCCTAGGACGGCGTCAACCCAGACATAGATGGTTTTGCCTTCGGCTCCTGGAAACGGCGCAGGAATCCCCCATTCCACGTCGCGTGTGACGGCTCGGGGTTTTAAGCCTTCTTTTATCCAGTTTAAGCTGAAGTTCTTGGCGTTGCTGGGCATCTGTTTGTTATCTTTAATGTAGGCGGTTAGTTGGTCTGAGAACCGTGACAGGTCAATGTACCAATGCTTGGTTGTTTTGAACGTGGGCGTGCTTCCGCAGATTGTGCAGTGAGGCTCAACCAACGTCCCTTCTAAGAGTCTGCCACATTTGTCGCATTGGTCTCCGCGGGCGCGTTCGTAACCGCAGTAGGGACATTTGCCTTCCACGAACCTGTCAGGTAAGAAGCGCTGGTCATGTTCGCAGTACAGCATCTGCGTTTCTTGGCTGGAGATGTAACCGTTCTTGTAGATTTTCATGAGGTGCTCTTGGACGAACTGCTTGTGCACGACGCTTTCGGTGCTGGTGTAATTGTCAAAAGAAATATTCCACTTCTGGAAAAGCGCAGCTACTTTGGCGTGGTTCCTGTCTGTGAGCGCTTTGGGCGTTATGCCTTCTTTTATGGCTTCCACTTCGATGGGTGTGCCATGTGTGTCGGACCCGCTGACCATGAGGACATCGTCGCCTCTGAGCCTGTAGTATCGGGCAGCAACATCCGCGGACAGAACGGAGCCAACCAAGTTGCCCAAGTGAGGTGTCACGTTGATGTAGGGCCATGCTGAGGTTACTAGAACTTTATCAGGCGTACTGTACCACCAACATTTCCTGTTTGATATGTTTGGAACATATAAGTTCTATTACTTAATAATGCCGATGAAAGCTAACTCTTTGAATTGTGGCTTACTCAAATTGTCAGTGTTTATTATTTTACGCACAAATTTTCAAATGGAAAAGTTAAACAAGGTACATAGGCTAACTGAAATGCCGACAGCTTTGCATAGCTACAGATTGGGCAAAAACCAGACGCAAAACCACATCCAGTAAAACAACTGCGACACTAAAAACAGTACACTCCAAAAATGAGGTAACCAATAACAAATGTCAAATGAGGCTGAAGGATGCTGAAGAAATGTATGAAGTGTTAAAACGCACCATTTTTTTAAGCATCCCCTTTATCACCTCTTTATGCCTATCCCTAATCATAACTTACCTGTACTATAAGGATGGAAACAAACGCAAACTCCTATTTGCAATTGGACTTTTCCTTTCCTCGTTCGGATTCTACAATTTAATGCTGGAATCCATAGGCAGTACACCACGTTTACCTTCAGCAAATTGGTTGCTAATTCCAATAACATTTGCCGTTTCAATAGCCGCTCTATCTAGCCTCTTCAAAATAAAAAACTTTGAAAAACCATTAGCCATTTTCTTAATTGGAACTGGTCTTTCTATTATTGCCTTTCTCACTCAATTTTCCTTTGAAAGCTTACGTTTGGCGCTGATGGTTACGTTCATGGGTATCGCGATTCCTATTCTAACCTACTTGTTCATGAAAAGCAGAGACAGTTTAAATCTGAAATTTTTGCTTGCCACATTATGCTTCCTGTTTCAAGGAGTTACAATGGAACTGGGGTCATCAGAGGACATACCTGTTATGCTTGCCCTTTTCGGCATTGTGTTCATAGGTTTGATGTTTACAGCCCCAAACGGGGGCGGCGTGGTCAGCATGGCGTCCTTTGTAATTTTGGAGAAAAAATTAGACGCGGCAAACGAAAACCTGAAAAACGCCCAAGAAAAACTGCTCAAAGCAGAAAGACTAGCCACCATCGGCGAATTAGCAGGCATGATTGGACACGACCTCCGAAATCCCCTACAAGGTATCGCAGCCTCCACATACTACCTTAAAACCAAAACCAACGCAACCATAGACGGCGCAGGAAGAGAAATGCTGGAAAACATCGAAGTCTGCATTGCACGTTCCAACAAGATAATCAACGATTTAATTGAATATGCCCAAACGATACATTTAGAACTTGCAGAAACCAATCCGAAATCGATGGTGGATAATGCTTTAAACCAAATTGAAGTCCCCAGCAACATCGAAATTGTTAACACAAACAGCACGTACCCAGTATTGAACCTTGACACCGGAAGAATCGAAAGAGTATTCGTAAGCATAATTAAAAACGCGCTTGACGCTATGCCAAGCGGCGGAAGGCTTACCCTGAAAAGCGAACAAACAAAAGGAAATGCTGTTTTCAGGTTTGAAGACGCAGGAACAGGCATGAGCCAAGAGACGTTGAGTAAGCTTTGGACCCCGCTTTTTACAACTAAGGCGAAGGGCATGGGTTTTGGCTTAGCCATCTGCAAACGGTTCATCGAAGCGCATGGAGGCACAATCACAGCACAAAGTACGTTGGGCAAGGGGTCATTGTTCACGGTGACTTTTCCGTTAAAGCCCAAGACTGTAGAACCTGCCCCGAGCAACAAATCAACATGAATAATGCATTAACGCGAAAACGTCCAAACAACTTTCAGCTAATAGCTGAAAACTCCTATTCTCAGGATTTTTGATAACGAATGCCCTACCGTTTAAAACGTTAAATTTCCCTTTATCCTATTAGAATTGTTCTTAAACCACCGAAAACACATGCCCGAGAAAAGAAAAATGAATAGAAACAAAGCTGTTTACCTCTCTTTGGTCACTTTATTTTTAGTTGTTGTTTTTTCGGGAAACATATTTTTTGGAGCAGCAACCTCTCCAGCAGATTCGGCTAAACAAGCCAGCACAGATGAGTGGCCAATGTTCCACCATGACTTAGCCCACACAGGCAGCTCAGAGGCATCTGCGCCCAAGACGAACCAGACGTTGTGGCGGTTCAACACTGGCGGTCCCGTGGATTCACCTGTCGTTTCAGACGGAGTGGTCTACTGCGGCTCCTTAGACGACAAAGTCTACGCGTTTAACGCCTCCAACGGCGCTTTCATTTGGAGCTACACCACA
Organism: uncultured Candidatus Bathyarchaeia archaeon; assembly: GCA_964350175.1. Classification (GTDB taxonomy): domain Archaea; phylum Thermoproteota; class Bathyarchaeia; order Bathyarchaeales; family Bathycorpusculaceae; genus JADGNF01. The sequence continues at coordinate 713 of CAYGJP010000098.1, read as the reverse complement.
GGTGCCAATGTGCTTTCTCCTGCGGCAGTAGCCGAAGGCAGGGTCTACGTGGGCTCAGAGGACTTCAATGTTTACGCCCTAAACGCTACCACAGGCGAGTACATTTGGAGTTTTAGGACGGGCTACTTTGTGGACTCTGCCATCGCTTACTCCAACGGCGTTGTCTACGCGGCATCTGAGGACAACAACATTTACGCCTTGAACGCGTCCAGCGGCGCGCTGCTTTGGAGTTACGCAACTGGCGGTCAAATCATGCTTTCCTCTCCTGCAGTGGCTGACGGAGCCGTTTATGTGGGTTCACAAGACAAAAAAGTTCACGCCATGAACGCCACAACAGGGGCTTTCTTGTGGAGCTACACCACAGACGACATCATAGTTTCTTCACCCACAGTTGCCAATGGATTGGTTTACATTGGTTCCGATGACAGCAACCTCTGCGCCTTGAATGCTTCCACGGGTGCTTTAGTGTGGAAATACCAAACTGGGGGTCCTGTTTGGTCAGGTGCCACTGTTGTCAATTACATGGTTTTTACAGGTTCAACCGACAGCAACGTTTACGCCTTAGACGCTTTGGATGGTTCGCTTATTTGGAGCTACAGAACTAACGGCCCCGTGGCTTCCACACCCACATACTCCCAAGGCGTAGTTTATGTGGGTTCAGGTGATAACAACCTTTACGCTTTAAAAGCCGACAACGGCGCGCTCCTATGGAG
>CAYGJP010000097.1:0-7874 GCA_964350175.1 uncultured Candidatus Bathyarchaeia archaeon | reverse complement strand
GGGTACGCTGGAAATTGTGCGCCGCAGCGAATGCATTGAAGCATAGACTCTTCTCTACTCCAAATTCTCTGTGCGGTTCAACCTATAAATAGAGGGGGTATAGACAAAAAATCGCAGTTGAAACCCTGCCTGAAAAAGGGGAAAATCTAAAAGCGAGTGAATCGCTGAATATACCCAATTGCGAGTGACAGTTATGAGCGAAAAGAAAGAAAAAGAAGACCATGTTAAAATGCACAAAGACGCCAACGCCCTGATGGACTCTGGCAAGTATACTGAAGCGAAAGAACTTTTCCAAAGAACCGCAGAACTATACTACAAAGGCCAAAACTACTTCGACTCCGCAACCATGTACTACAAAGCAGGCGAAGCAGCATTTGCCCTAAAAGAGTACGAAAAAGCCATTGAGTACTTCACGAAATCCTCAGAAATTTGCTTCGCGAAAGGCTTCGACCGCTTCGGCGTTAGCGCATTAGACTACGCGAAAGACTGCCAAAATGCCCTCGGCAACACAGCAGAAGTTGAAGCCTTAGCCAAGAAAATCAAAGAAGTCAAAGCGAAACTCGAAAGCGCCTTCTAAACAGGCACCCTTTCAGCCAACACTCTTTTTATTCCCATCCAACGTTTTCTGCAAAACACACTATGCGGTTTGCTAAAAAAGCAGATATAAAACCACCCTACAATACTTGAATAGAAGGCAACTCGCCATGAACCTCAAAGACAAAGACGCATTCGCCAAAGACTTCTACAGCCGCCAAGTCATACTCAAAGAACTAGGCAGCCAAGGGCAACAGAAACTCTGCGACGCCAAAGTTGCGGTTGTCGGCGTAGGCGGATTAGGCACCGTTTCCTCACTTTACCTCGCATTAGCTGGTGTGGGACATCTGCGGCTGATTGACCAAGACATCGTGGAGATGCGTAACCTGCACAGGCAAATCCTCTACAGCACCGACGACTTAGACTACCCAAAAGCCGAAGTCGCCGCAACACGGCTGACCAAGCTGAATCCGCTGGTGAAGGCTGAACCTGTCTCAGAAAACGTAAACGCAAGCAACGTTGAACGGCTACTCTCTGGCGTAGACCTTGTGGTGGATGGTTTAGACAACATGGCAACCCGCTACCTAATCAACCGTGCATGCGTAAAAATGAAGGTACCCTACGTTTTCGGTGCAGCCATAGGCATAGAAGGCAACCTCTCAGTGTTCTCTCCACCAGACACACCCTGCCTAGAATGCGTGTTGCCTAACTTGTCGGACAACGAGCTGCTCAAATGCGACACCCGTGGAGTGCTCGGCGTTACGCCTGGAATCATCGGTGCCATGCAAGCCGCCGAAGCCATCAAAATGCTCACTGGTGTTGGCACGCCGCTGAAGAGTAAGTTGATGATTTGCGACTTCAACGACATGTCCTTCACAACAATTGACATAGCGAAACGCGCCAACTGTCCCTCCTGCAAAGGCACCTTGCCTGCGGAACTTCGTGAGAAGCTGGTTTGGCTGTGCGGACAAAACACGGCAAACATCAACCCAGAAAAACCCCTAAAGCTAACCCTCAACCAAGTGTGTGAAGTGGTTCAGCAGCGTGGCTTCCATGTCCGCGTAAAATCACATCTCGCGTTGATGTTTGACTACAAAGGTTTGGAAGTTAGCCTGTTCAACGGTGGACGCATGCTCATAAAAAACGTCAAAGACGAGGCAGCAGCGTTGAAAGCTTACCGCGAAATCCTGAACGCGTTGGACTTAAGCTGAAAACTCAGCCTTTTACGCGTTTAAAGCGTCCACTAAGGCTTTTACTTCTCTGGACCAGCCTGCAATCATTTCAAGGGTTCCCTGCTGCTTTTTCGAAATTTTCTCAAATCCCTTCAATACATCTCGTTGATGCTCATAGTATCCGGCTAAAGCGTTTAGGGGTTTGATGAACTGCTTGGTTGAAATATGCAATTCCAATTTATCGCCTAAACTGTTAAGGGCGGTAAGCATCTCGTCAACGGACATTTCGGTTATCTTCTTGAAGTCTTGGTACACATACTGTTTCTTGAAAAAATTCTTCTTCCAGCCATCCGACTGTTCCACAAACGTTTTCAGCACAACCTGATATAGCTCAAATGTACGATTAGTGGTGGTTGTTTCCTGCGGGACGTTAACAGCGACGCTTTCTGCTTTTTCTTGCGTGATGTAACTGCAGTTTATGCTTACCGGAGAAACAGTGTAGTATGCAGATGGCTTAAGCGGGACACCCATGGCACTCCAAAGATTGTTCAGTTCAGCCAGCGAAAGCGAATCCGACATTACCTTAATTATGGAACCGTTGGCTGCTGCATCACCTGTCAGCAGAGGAGAATTTGCAATAATTTGGATTATTTTTCCCAGCAAAAGGCGGTCGCTTTCTTCGTTGCCCGTGCAGGGTGTGATGAGATAGCGTAGTGCGAAAGATGCTTGGGCAATTCGTTTTCCAGATGAATCCACCGCGGGAGCTCTGTTCCTCATTGCGGCGTCTTCAACGATGCTGTAGAGAAAAACCGCCAGTTTCTTGGACCCAGCTTCGCCCGTTTTTGGGGCAGCAAACGAAATCTGTTTTTCACTCGATACCATGGCTTGCGTTTTAGGGTCGTCTTTTACGCCGTTCCAGATTAGATTTGCCAAAGCCTTGTCGACGTTTAGAATGAATGCGCAGTCGTCCATGTTTTATCCCAACACCTACTTGGTTTTGTTCCTAAAAGAGTTTTAGCAAAAACTGCCACTGTGAAATGTTTAGGCAACGATAGAGGGGGTAGGTCAAAGCGTTGTGCTGGCACAAAAAGCGTAGGGGTAGGTCAAAACGATAGGGCCCCTATCAGAGGTCAAAAACCATGTTGGATTCTATAAATAGGGGGCTATAGACTGCTCCAAGCAACAGAGTACCCATTATACTGCATTGCTTAGCTGGAAAGGTTTATGTTCCAGCAGAAAGCTTTAGTTTCCAGATTTGTTGGCGGACCACAGTGTCCGATGGGATGTGGCCTTAGGGCTGAACCGCAAAACAGCAAACACACAAAAATTAAGGTGAAAACTAGAAATGGCATACAAATACATCGCCGAAGAATGGGCGAAACCTGAAAAAAGCTTCGTTGAGGAGCTCATGCGCCAACGCTTGATCGAGTGGCGCAAACAACACACGGTAACCCGTGTAGAACGACCCCTAAGACTTGACCGAGCAAGGAAGCTAGGTTACAAAGCCAAACAAGGCTTCATAGTCGCACGCGTAAGCGTCCGCAGAGGCAACTTGCGAAAGTTACGCCCAAAATCAGGACGCAGACCCAAACGCATGGGTGTTAAGCAATTCAAACCAGCAAAAAGTCTCCGATTAATCGCTGAGGAACGTGCAGGTCGCAAATATCCAAACACTGAGGTTCTGAACAGTTACTGGGTTGGCGAAGATGGGCGACACAAATGGTTCGAAGTCATCCTTGTAGATCCCAGTCACCCAGTTATCAAGTCTGATAAGACCATTAACTGGATCACTGAGAAACAGCACACACGCCGAGCACACCGCAGCTTAACCAGCGCAGGCAAAAACGTCAGAGGCTTGCATCACCGTGGAAGAGGCTCCGAAAAGACCCGACCAAGCCGCAAATTTGGCAACACCGGAGTTCACGGCGACCACCAAATAAAGGGAGGCAAGTAGCATGCACCACATAATCCCCATTATCACTGCCCAAAGCGGCAAAGAACGCGAAGGCAAAGGCTTCAGCCCAGACGAACTCAAAGGAGCAGGGCTGAACGCTGGGGACGCACGCAAACTTGGCATACGTGTAGACCGTAAGCGCAAAACTGCTCATGAAGAAAACATTGCCACTCTCAAAGCGCATGCGGCAAAAGCCAAAACTGAAGCCAAACCAAAGCCAGCAGTTGAAAGCAAGAAAAAACCTAAAAACTAAAACCGCCATTATTCAATGTGCGGTGCCCCATTTGTCTTCTTCCAAATATCCCATAGCTTACATAACTATAACTGTTTTTTCTCATGCTACTGAAGACCCTGAAAAAGTTCAAACTGCTGTACGTAATACACTGCCTGAAGCGTTAGCGGCAGATGTAACGTTTACGAAAAACGAAGTTACAGGGCACTACGGTAACCCGATTGTGTTTTATGAAGCCAAACTTGCAGATAGACCCGCTTTGTTGGGTGTCCTTGAGAAATTTGCTCAGGACCTAAGTTCGCTGGACAAGGAAACCTTCCATGAGGAACTCAAGCAGCATATCGAAAAACACAACCTCTACCTGAGGTTTAGCAAGCAAAACGCCTATTTGGGCACGTTAAAGTTGGCGACAAACGACCCGATACATTTCAAGATACATTTTAAAAATAAAACCCCTGAGCAGATAATGGAGTTGTGCCGAAAAGCAGGGCTTCTTCCATGAAGCGCGTCTTTGTTGATCTGCACCTGCGCCTAAACAGCAAAGACCCAGCAGCAACCACACGGGTAATCCAGAAGGCAGCATCTTTGGGCTACACGTTAATTTCTGTGCCCAGCAACCCGCAGACGCAATCTCAAGAAATCGAGCAGCTTCGCAACGTCTGCAAGGAAGCAGGGTTAGATTTTGTTTCACGGATAGATTTGCGTCCTAGGAACCAAAATGAGTTGCTCAGTTTGCTTCGAAAGGTCAGGCGCAAATTTGAAGTTGTCTGCGTGCTCTGTGAAAGTAAAGAAGTGGCTAGGCAAGCCGCCAAAGACCACCGAGTGGACCTGCTCAATTTTCCCCTGTTAGATTACCGCGACAGGTTCTTTGACAGGGCAGAAGCAGAACTTGCCAGCAGCAGCCTTGCCACCTTGGAAATTGATGTTAAACCGTTGCTTGTGTTGGAGGGACCTGCAAGAGTGCGTTTCCTTTCCTGTCTTAGGCGAGAAGTTCAAGTTGCCAAAGAGTTTCATATGTCTGTTGTTGTTTCCAGCGGAGTCTCCAATCCCCTGTTGCTGAGAAAGCCACGGGAGATGGCTGCTTTGGCTTCATTGTTCAGTTTAGATGGCGTTTCTGGGTTGGACGCGGTTTCCCAAAACCCTTTGGCGATTGTTCGGCGGAACAGAGAAAAGCTCAGTGGCAAGTTTGTGGCTCCTGGAATACGTGTGGTTAAGGAAGGGAAGGACTGTTGAAGAGAGTTAAACGTCGTTACCTTGCGTTGCAGCTGGATTCGGAGTGTGTGCCCAGCCAGAAAGAGTTCATGGACGCCGTTTGGGGTGCCATTACCAAGCTTTACGGCGAGTATGGTGCAAGTTTGACCAGTTTAGCTTTGATTCATTATGATGCCCAAGAGAAGTTGGCTGTGTTGCGTGCGAATTTGGTGACTGTGGATAATGTGCGGACTGCGTTGGCTTCAATTACCTCTGTTGTGGGTAAGGAAGCGGCAGTGCATGTTTTGGCGGTTTCAGGCACGATTAAGGCGTTGCGTGCGCAGTTGAAAGCCTGAAAGCAGCTTTTCTAGCGTGTTTTGTTTGTGTTTTTTGTTTGGTTATTTGTTGGTTTGCTTCCGCGTTCTGTGTTTGCGAATGTAAAGTTTTTGCCAGTTGAAAGACAAGACAGTTCATATTATAGTAACATTCTTGATTGGACAAATTTACAAAAACTGTACAGAAACATTTATCAACAATTGAATCGATGTGTGTTAGCATTACGTAAAAATAAAGTCAAAACAATCACAGAGTCGTTAAAAAAATGAAGTTAGAAGATTATTATTTTAAAATGCCCAAACTCAAAACAGAACCCATCATAGACGATACCACACTACGAGATGGCATCCAAATGCCCGGTTTAGCAGCAAAACCCACTGACGCTGCAAAAATTGCGCAGCTTCTTTGTGATGTCGGTGTGGAAAGGCTTGAGGTGTTTCATTATCAGGAACCTGACAAGAAAGCAGCCAAGCTGATTCATGATTTAAAGTTGGACTGCAGGGTTGCGGCTTGGTGCCGAGCAGTTAAAGAAGATATAGATAGTGCGATAGATTTGGGCTTCCAGGAAGTGGGCGTTTCTCATCCTGTTTCGCAAATTCATTTTCAGGCAAAGTGGCCAGATAAAACTGCCGACCAGCTGTTAGCGAATGTTGTTGACGTAGTTGAGTATGCTGCTAAGGACCATGGGTTGCGGGTGTTTGTTCACGGTGAGGACAGCACACGTGCAGATTGGACGTTTGAGAAAAAATGGGTAAACGCCGTGGCTGATGCTGGTGCTGAATGCTACCGCGTTTGTGACACAGTTGGCATTGGTTTGTCTGATCCTGCTGCTCCTGTGGTGAACGGTATTCCTGCTAAAGTGAAGGCGCTAAAGGCGGAAACGCGGATTAAGGCGTTGGAGATTCATGCGCATGATGATTTTGGGAACGCTGTGGAGAACACCATGGCTGCGGTGCGTGCTGCGGATGGCGTTTGGGATAAGATTTACTTGAGCACAACCTACTTGGGTATTGGTGAGCGTGCTGGTAACGCTGAAACCGAGAAGGTTTTGCTGAACCTTTACTTGCATCATGGCGTCATGAAGTATCAGGGTAAAACTCAGATGCTTAAGCAGATAGCGGATTTCATCGGCAAAGCCACAGGCTATGTGGTTCCGCCTAACAAGGCAATTGTGGGTGATTACGGTTTCGCGCATGAGTCAGGCATTCACGCACACGGCATAATCAATGACCCCTTAACTTACGAGCCTTATCCACCTGAGTTGGTGGGCAACACACGGCGCCTAACCATAGGCAAACAGTCTGGCAAGGGCGGCATAAAACACAAAATCACAGAGCTGTCAGGTGCGGTTCCAAGTGATGAGCAGGTTGCCACAGTTGTGGAGCAAGTCAAGGAAATTTACGCGAACGGCAGACGTGCATCGCTCAAAGAGGAAGAATTCAAGAAAATCCTGCGTGCGCTTAAGCTGCTGCCTGAAACCAACGGCAACTGCAACTAAACCCAAACGAACTCACACGAGTTCCCTTTCTTACTTTTTCTGTTTTTTGAGAACTTTTATGCTTGGAACAAGCTATAGCCCCCTTATATATAGAGTCTACTTTGAAGTGGACTATAAGTTGCCTTGTTTTTTGTGGGTTAGTTTTGCTGGTTAATTTGCTGGGCGATGTTTTTTGCGTTTTCCTCTTGCCCTGGCGGGATTGGGACTCGCGTTGTGTATGTTTGCGGTCCTGTTCTGGTGGCGGCGGTGTACCTGAAAACCAGTAAGGACATACCGCGTTTGTTTTCTTGCGTGACCCCATCGAAGCTGGTAAAATATGCCTGCCAGCTGATGAATTTTTTGTTCATGTAGACACCGCTTTTTCCTATGTAAGCTTCTCGGACTCCGCCCATGTTTTGTCGGTAGTTATGCCAGGCGGAAAATTGCCATACAAACGCGACTAACCCGATTAAGCCTATCATGGTGAGGAAAACGTAGAAACCCGCTTCAGGGTCAAATGCCCAAAATAGAATCCCGAAGAAGAGGGCGAAGGCTGTGATGATGAGGAAGATGCCTTTTTTCTCGCTTTTTTCTTCGGCGTATTCTTTTTGGCTGTATTCTGTCCATTGTTCAGGTGTGTATGTCCAATGTGCCAGCAATCCTTCGCCGCGCAAAATTCTGTCTAACTTGCTAGCTAAATTGAAATAGAAAATTGCAACGACAACTGCAACGCAGCCTATCAGCAAACTGGCAAAGGATATTGCGTATCCTCCGTCAAAACCGTCTATGCCTGCAACAACTGGGATGAAAAACGTTACAACAGCCATGATGGCGATGAATAGCGAAATTAGGGTGGTTCTTCTTGGGGGATTGCTGGTCATTTGGGGTTTCCTCATAAGTTGTTTGTTGTTGTGTATATATTAGATGTGGCTTTGGTTGCTTGAGGTGGTGTCGGTTTTGCTCGGAGTAGTCTACAGC
>CAYGJP010000096.1:2521-8042 GCA_964350175.1 uncultured Candidatus Bathyarchaeia archaeon | reverse complement strand
GAATTAGGAAGAAGAAGTGTAACCCATAATGCTCAGCTATTTGATTGCTATATGGTTGGGCTTTGACGTATACCTGGTTGATGTATTCTCCTTGCTCCTCCAATTAAGCGCGCGAATGCGAACTTACTTAGGAGGTGATCCGGCCGCAGGTTCCCCTACGGCCACCTTGTTACGACTTTTCCCCCCTTACGAAACTTAGATTCGACACAGCCTAGAAGACCATGCCTCACCCAAAAGTCGCTCGGGTGGAACGACGGGCGGTGTGTGCAAGGAGCAGGGACGTATTCACCGCGCGCTAATGACACGCGATTACTAGGGATTCCATGTTCACGAGGGCGGGTTACAGCCCTCGATCCCAACTACGGCAGGCTTTCGAGATTGCCTCCCCCTTTCAGGGTCGGAACCCATTGTACCTGCCATTGCAGCTCGCGTGTGGCCCGGGAGATTCGGGGCATACTGACCTGCCGTGGCCCGCTCCTTCCTCCACTTTATCAGTGGCGGTCTCCTCAGTGTGCCCAGCACAAGACTGGTAGCAACAGAGGACGCGGGTCTCGATCGTTGCCTGACTTAACAGGACACCTCACGGCACGAACTGGCGACGGCCATGCACCTCCTCTCAGCTCGTCTGGCAAGACCTTTAATCTGGCCTTCATACTGCTGTCGCTCCCGGTGAGATTTCCGGCGTTGACTCCAATTAAACCGCAAGCTTCACCCCTTGTGGTGCTCCCCCGCCAATTCCTTTAAGTTTCAATCTTGCGATCGTACTCCCCAGGCGGCAGGCTTAACAGCTTCCCTGCGGCACTAGAACGGCACGTGGCCGTCCAAACACCTAGTCTGCATCGTTTACAGCTGGGACTACCCGGGTATCTAATCCGGTTCGCTCCCCCAGCTTTCATCCCTCACCGTCGGGCGCGTTCTAGCAGACAGCCTTCGCCACTGGTGGTCTTCTCGGGATTATAGGATTTCACCCCTACCCCGGGAATACCGTCTGCCTCTCTCGTCCCCTAGCCAAGCAGTATCCCCCGCACGCCAACGATTAAATCGGTGGGTTTAACAGGGGACTTGTTCAGCCAGCTACGGATGCTTTAGGCCCAATAAACGTCCACACCACTCGGAGAGCTGGTATTACCGCGGCGGCTGACACCAGACTTGCCCTCTCCTTATTCCCCCAGCTTTCTAGACTGGATAAAAGCCAACCTCAGCGGTCGGCACTCGGGATGACCCTGTCACACTTGCGTGTATTGCAAAGGTTTCGCGACTGCTGCGCCCCGTAGGACCTGGGCCCTTGTCTCAGTGCCCATCTCCGGGCTCCCGCTCTCACGGCCCGCACCGGTAAAAGGCTTGGTGGGCCATTACCTCACCAACAACCTGATCGGCCGCGGCCCCATCCTTGGGCGATGCCTAGAAGCATGATCTAGGATCCTTTCGGGTGAAGATCCATTCCAGGAGCCTTCGCCTATTGGGGATTAGCCCCAGTTTCCCGGGGGTATCCCTATCCCAAGGGCAGGTTAGCCACGTGTTACTGAGCTGTGCGCCGCGCTCCCAACATAGCTTGGAAGCGCTCGACTAGCATGTCTTAGTCCCATCCCGATAGCAGTGGGGTCCGGCAGGATCAACCGGAGTTGTGACACTCCGTTGTTTCTTGTCGGATTAATTGTTTATTTATGGTACGTTTTCGCTTTTCGCATTTTGTTTCTGCTGGATTTGGAGGAAGAACTATTCCACAAACGTCAAAGCCCATTTCAGACCTAACAGAGCAATTTATCAGGTCCACATGTATGTCCCCGCAACTGGAGGCCAATCACCGCATCCCTGTAGGGCAGACGCCTTTTCGGTTGGTGTTGAGCCGCCGCCAAGTTGTAATTGCGGGGCAGCTGAATTAGCTAAGTTAGTTCAGAAGCGCTATCAGCCCATATAAACATTGTGTCTGGGCACGAGATAAACGTTACTTTCGCCTCTCAGGGGGGCAAGCTACGTTTTTGATAGCCCCCACCCATGATAGTTTTGCAAATATATTGTTTTCTGCGGGTTTTCAGAGATTTAGGTTATTTTTTCTGATTGGGTCTCTTCAGGGTTTCTGCATGCTTTTGGATGAAAAACAGCCAATCCGGACCTCTACCCCCAGTTTTTCATCTACCCCCCTCTATAGTTTCTGCATGCTATTACCATTAGGCTCCGAATATGACTAAAAATAAGCCCGTTCTGTCAACAAATTAAGAGGCAGCGCATCATTGCTTGCAGTTAGTGTTGGACAGCATTCCAGTACGTGCACAAATCACAACCACGAAACAAGTCCAAACAGAAAAAAGCGAACCTCAACACTTCTCCATCAGAGCTTTGAGGAATGCTTATTTTGGTGACTTATCAACATAGAGCCACAAACAAACAAAGAAGGGGCTGTCGGCTAGCTTGGTCCAGGCTTGTAGCCTCGGGCGCTATAGACGGGAGTTCAAATCTCCCCGGCCCCACCATTCACATTCTTTGCGCTATCGTGATTATCATTGTTTTAAGCTGTTTCTTGGGCTGGTTTCCCATGAAACCTTATATTATGGCGCGTTAGAGTATTTTGTGGTGAAATAGTTGGAAAGTGGTGTTGAGGTTAAGAAAGTGGATTCCCAAGGTCGCCTCATCCTGCCTGCTGATTGGCGTGAAGCGGAGATAGGTGAAAGCAGAGAACTATACGTCATCAAGAGGAAGGGTTACTTGAAGCTGGTTCCAAAAATTCGTGCTGATTTAACTGAATTCTTTGACAGCGTCGATTTAGGCGTAGAAGCCATTGGAAACTGGAAAGAGTTCGAGAGAAAGTTCTCTGAGGCTGATATATGAGGTTCTTGGATGCTAACATTTTCATTTATGCGTATTACAAGCCAAAGAGGCAGTTAACTCCGAAGGAGAAGCAGATGAAAGAGCACGCGAAGAGAATAATCAGCAACGTTTCTGAAGGAAAAGAAGATGTGATGACGACTGTTGTTCATGTGTCTGAAATAGCGAACATCCTCAAGCACGGCATGCCACCGGAACAGTTAGCCGCCACAATTCGCGGACTTTTTATGCTTGATAACATAAAAATAATCGGTGTAACGCGAGATGCATACTTCGCTGCGGCAGAATTAGGAGATGACTTAAAACTCGAGGTCAACGACGCATTAGCTGTCGATACAATGAGGTTGAACAACGTTAAAGACATATACTCATTCGATGAACACTTTGACCAAATTGAAGGCATAACAAAGCTCCCAACACTACAAGGTTCCCGTTAAACCTCCGTTTAAATAAAAAAGGGACATGCGTTGGTTTCAATCAGCAAACGCATTTTAGCTGCACGTTTTGGCAGTCTGCAAATCTGGGCAGTCCCAGCACTAACTTCAAGTTTTGCTTTGTGAAAAAGGGGACTTTTGCTCTTTTCATTCTTCTTGAGTCCTTTCGTTATCCCCTCACCAAAGTTAGTTACGGCTTCGGTTACTAAACAAATTGGTAAGTTGACGTTTTGAAAGAAACCTAACCTAAAAATAATTTAAACGCTTCCATTTGTGCTTCTAAAAAATTAAGTAGAAAAGTGATGAAGCCTTACCTGTAGCTGTTGATTCCCAGTCACACATCTTAAAATTAAGCGCGCGCCTTTTAAATATAGAACAAAGAATGTGAAAACAATGACGAAAAAAACACTAATAGCTTACTCGACAAAAACGGGAATAAATGCACATGCAGCAAATGCCATAGCTGATGCGCTCAAAACAACCTACAGCATGGACGTAACTGTCGTAGATCTTAAAAATGGACCACCGGACATTGCGCCATTCCAAAACATCATCGTTGGTGGTGGTGTAGACAGAACAAGCGTTTACAATGAAGCCGTGGATTTTTTGGAGAAAGACTTTTGGGGCAAAAACGTTGCAGTTTATTTCTGTTGCCAGGATGAGGAAAACCCGAGAGCGCAAAATACTGAAGACAACAAACAAAAAGTACTGACTAAAAACGAGGCTCTCAAGCCCATTGATGTTGTTGCCTTTGGAGGCTGCAGGCTTAGCCAAGAAGGACCCATCATGGACGAGCTAAACATGAACAGGGTTAAGGAGTGGGCGATAGAGCTGGGGACGAAATTTAACGCGGTCAAACCAATGCCAGTCGTTGAGGTGAAGCCGGTAGTTGAGAGAAAGCCAAAACCAATGCCGATAGTTGAGATAGATGCACCGGCGAAAGAAAATGAAGGCATTTTCGAAATTATATGTGATGCTGCTGACAGGTTCCGCTTCCATCTGAAAGCCGGCAACGGAGAAATAATTGCTGTAAGCCAATCCTACGGAGCAAAAGATTCTGCCATAAAAGGCATTGATTCAATAAAGGCGAATGCTCCAATCGCAAAAATCGCTGACCTCTCAACGCAAGAAGGGGTTGAGACAAAAGCAGAGCAGGCAGGTGGAATTGTCCAAGACACGGTTTTTGAAATCCAATTCAATGAGCCGGACAGGTTCCGCTTCCACCTGAAAGCCGGCAACGGAGAAATAATTGCTGTAAGCCAATCCTACCTATCAAAACAGGCAGCTGAAACAGGCATCGCATCAGTTAAGAAAAATGCTCCAATCGCAAAAATCGTTGACCAAACAATTGCGGCGACCTAAGCCCAGAATAGTTGGAAACCAGCCAACATCCTCCCAAATCATGTAAACAAAAATCTGCGAATACACATAAACAAAAACAAGTACTTTCCTTTTTTCTTTCTTGAGAAAAGGGAATTTTGCTCTTTTTATTCTTCTTTCTTGAGCCCTTTCTTTATTCCCTTTCCAAGGTCACCTACCGCTTTGGCACCTTTCTTGATGCCTTTGCCGACTGCTTCTCCAGTTTTTTCAGCAGCATTTTCAACTTTCTTCTTCTCTTCAGGCATTCCTATCACCTCTATTCTAAAGGTCGATTATTGCAGAAATAAGCATATGTGACTGTGAAGTCACAGCAACTTCGGGGTATCAACCGAGGTTTTGCTATTGCGCTTTGATTTAGAACCTTAATTTTCCAGCAGCATCTTTGAAAACAGCACGCGCTGCTCTGTTGCTGTGGGACTACAGCTACATGTGTTTAATAGTCATTTATACTACTATGTAACTTAACTGTGGAGTTATGGATTTTGGGCGTCATAGATTATATATTTAAGTTCATCAAATCTGGGAGCAAAGGCGGTTTGCCATCAATTGTGGTAATGATTATTAAATGGAGGTAATTTTATGGGTAGTTTGTGGCTTGGAGCTTTGGTTGGTTTTTTGATAACATTATTTCTTGGTTGGCTGCTCCCGGGCGTTGGACACTTGATAGGTGGGTTCATAGGCGGATTTGCAGCAGGCATAATCGCTCGCGGGGGCATTTTGAGGGGGGCATTAGCAGGTTTCCTTGCCGGCATATTCGGCGGTATCATCATTGCAGTACTCGCAATTGTCGGTCTTGCAATTGTTGGAGGAGTCTCCGGCGGGGTCTTGGGCGGTCTTTTCGGTGGCTTGGCTGGGCTGGCAGTTGGAGTCGTAGCGATTATCCT
>CAYGJP010000096.1:0-2511 GCA_964350175.1 uncultured Candidatus Bathyarchaeia archaeon | reverse complement strand
ATGCAGGATCAATTGAATTAACTCGATTTGTTGCTCCTATAACAATAACTTTTCCTCTTGATTTCAAGCCATCCATCATTGTAAGAATTTGTGAAACTACACGCCTTTCAACTTCACCCTGAGTTTCTTCTCTCTTTGGAGCGATTGCATCAACGATCGGCGGATTCATAGGCGGATTGCTCGCAAGATAGAAACCTCCTTCTTTTTTGCGCGAGCATAGCCCCATATTGATCTTATTGCAGACCTTCACGTGCAAATCGACCGTACTGCTAGTACTGCGAGTGCCTTTGAAGACTTTTTAGCGTTGTAGCTGGGGAGTCACACAGACATGACCATAAAAGGGATTACCCGAATATAGTTATCCGATAGGAAAGTGGATGGAGATTTTTGAGTTCCGATGAGTCGGACTAGAGTTCTGAAACTTCAGAAACCGTTGCCAGTTGAGGTTGTAGGAATTTCGAACACGTTAGAAGGCAAAAACGCTGATGCAGATAAGAATTTGAAGGAACGGTTGCCACTCATTAAATGCGAATGTGGAGCCGAAATACTGCTGCTGCCAGATTTACAGGCTATGAATCGCGCCATCAAAGCTCATGTTACTGAACACAGAAAGAAAAGAAGAAACACTAAGAGGAACGCAATCACTTCTAGCAAAATCAGTCAACTGCTAAGCCAACTTTCACTAAGAAAAATCAGTGAATAAAACGATATTTAGCCTCTTGACACGGATAGAGAAACGATGAGCATTCATGCGCATTACTTTCGAAAAACGAAGCTAATTATCCACTTTTGAAAAACGACCAAAAAATTTTAAAGACTAATCTGCACAAAACATATACGGGAGTTGAAATGTCCAACGACGAAAACACAGACCTCCTGCTTGGTTTGGGTTTAACTCTTAACCAGGCAAAGGTTTACTTAGCAATACTTAAACTGGAAAAAACTACAGTGGGACAAGTAGCGAAGTTTTCAAAAGTGCGCAGGGAAGACGTCTATAGACTTCTGCCCTCACTTGAAAAAATGGGCCTGATTGAAAGATTGCTTGGTAAACCAACTGAGATACGTGCTACTCTTATTTCGGATTCCTTAACTTTACTAGTGGCGGAAGAAAAAAATAGAACCGATGAACGGTTAACGGGTATGAGGAGCATGGTCCAGAAGCTATCCCTCAAAGATTGGAAGCAGCCGCCTCCTGACGAAGAAGAAAGCATCTACATACTGATAGCGGAAAAGAAAGCAATTTTGGCAAAGACTTCAGAACTGATTAGAAACTCGAGAAAAGAAGTCGCGTTGATTGCAGACAAGGCAAGAATTATGCCGGTTTTGGCTCAGTTTTCAGATGAATACAGACAGGCGATAAAGAAAGGTGCTCAGATTCGACTGCTTTTTGAAGGAGAAAGCCCAGATGATTTGCTCAAAGAAAAAGTGAAAAAAATCATTGATGGCGCTTCGGTTCACATCAGGTTTCATCGTGAAGCCTTGAATCACTTCATAATGTCCGATGACAAAGAAGCATTGATTACCACCTCCAAAGAAAGCGGACTTGGCGAAAGCCCTTCTTTATGGACAAACAACAGCAACCTCATAGGCGTACTAAGAACAGGTTTTGAATCCGACTGGAAAAAAGCCGAAGACTAACCTCTGAGAACGCCATTTCTCTGTGGTTTCAAACTCCAAATTTTTTAGCAGTTGAACCGGTTAGCGCAAACAAAAATGACGTGCCGCCTGTAGCTGTAGCCTCACACTCACACACGCTTAACTCTGTCAAGGACCATTCATGAGATAGAGAGGTTTGTTATGAATACGTGGTTGACGATTGCCATCATTATTGTGATACTTTGGTTGGTTGGGTTCTTTGCTTTGCCAGGCGTAGGCGCATTGATACATATACTGCTTGTGATTGCCGTAGTCTTAGTACTCGTTTGGCTGTTGACCGGCAAAAAGCTCTGGAAATAAACAATTCCCTTTTTTATTGAATTTTAGTTTCGCCGCTAACAATATGGCTTTCCGAGTTTCAGTTCAAACTCAATAGGCTAATACTGAGTGGTTGCTTAAAAACAATATTTCTTTTTTTTATTTAGACCATCTCTTAAACCATCTTACAATATAGTAAACACCCACAATAAAAGCTATAACAATAAGAATCGTGATAATAACAAACAAAAACGCAGGAACATAAGTTGTTGTTGCCGTTTCACTCATTTTGTTTACCTCAAGACATTCTCATTCAATTAGCTATTTAAAATCAATGCCCAAAAGAAAAAATAATTGCTTAAAAAAGAAAAATTGAGCATAGATGCTGTTAACCCATTGGACGTGGCTGTGGTTGACCATGTGTCCAACGCCATTGCAATGTAAAGAAAAAGAAAAGGAAAACAAAGGCAACCACAATTAGAAACACGCCTAAACCCAAGAAGAACAACCATACAATGGAACTTGCAAGAAAATATCGTAAAACCGCTATCGAGACGATACCTGAGATACCGAATAGAAGAGACATCAAACCATAGG
>CAYGJP010000095.1:0-8086 GCA_964350175.1 uncultured Candidatus Bathyarchaeia archaeon | reverse complement strand
CTATCACCTATTTTATCAACTATGACTAAAAAATCAGAACTTAATTTCATTAATTTTGCCATTCGTTCGGACGAACCTAGCGAATCCGGCATGCCTACGCGCTTTAGCGGGGTAGCTTATTCTGGTGGGATAATTCCTGGCTATGGCTGGTACGGTGACGCAGCCATTGACCTTGATAGCATTAAGCTCCCTGCCGGGCAAATTTTTGCTTTGCTTGACCATGATCCACAACAAAGAGTCGGAAAGCTAACGGCAAAAATAGTTGACAATGAATTACATGTTAATGGCGAATTTTTTGCCAGTTCAAAAGCAGGGCAAGAAGTAGCCGCGCTTTTTGCTGAAGATGCCCCGTGGCAATTATCGGTCGGCTTGAGTTCTGAACCATTTCATACAGAAAAATCGCAAGAAATTATGGTTAACGGCAAAAATATCACTATTAACACCCTGTTTAAAAATGCTGTTTTGCGCGAAGTATCCTTCGTCCCGGTCGGGGCAGATCAAAACACCGCTGTTGCAGCTTTTTCAGCACAGTCAGAAATTACTAACCCCACAGAGACAAACACTATGGAAAACCAAACATCCAACACAGCCCAAGCAAACCAAAAACCCAACTCCGTTCCGCCACTGGAAGCAGCCTTAGTCATCACAGCCACATTCTTCTTAGCCATAATTATAGGCGCAGTGCTCCTACTCACCGTGGGAACTGGACCTGCACTGGTCATCGGCGAACTAATCATCCTAATAGTTCCACTTAGCTACTTGCTGATGAAACGCATCAACATCAAAAACTACATCGGCATAAGCCTCAAACCAAAATTTTTCCTGCTTGGACTAGCCCTTGGAGTCGCACTGTTATTCCTAAACATCATAGTCAGCGGAGCACTCACAGCCATATTCGGAGTCAGCCAAGCCGTTGAAGATTCTAACTCGTTACTCGCAAGCCTCAGCGCCTCCACACCAGGACTCATCGCTGTTGTGGCGTCTTTGGCTTTGGCTGGGGTTTGCGAAGAATTCGCGTTCAGAGGCTTCCTGCAAAACGCTTTGGCCCGCAGATACTCGTTCGTTCCAGCGGTGATTGTGTCTTCAGCGGTTTTCGGGCTTTTCCACTTTGACCCCCAACTGGTCTACATCATAGCTGCCATGGCAAGCGGATTGGTTTTAGGGTACATTAATTACCGTTGGAACTACGTGGCTTGTGCAACCGCGCACTCCACCATGAACCTTATAGTGCTAGCGCTGCTCATGCTTGGCTTGTAAAACCGTTCGCCTTTTTCAAAAAGCGTAAGCAAACTACTGGGTTTTGGCAATCTCCAAACTGACATCTAAGGCTTTGACGCTGTGAGTCAACTCGCCCAAACTAACCAAGTCAACCCCTGCCGAAGCATACTCCAACAGGTTCTCCGCATTGATTCCGCCACTTGCCTCCAACAAGACTTTCCCAGAAAACCCTGCCTTCTTCAGCAAAGCCACAGCTTCCTTGACCTGCTTTGGAGAGAAATTGTCCAGCATAACAATGTCGGCACCTAACTCTGCTGCTTTCAGAGCATCAGCAGGTTTTGTGACTTCCACCTCGATTTTCTTGCTAAACGAAGCATTCTGCTTGGCACGTTTCAGTGCTTTCTCCAAGCTTCCAGCCAACGCGATGTGGTTGTCCTTTATCAGAAGCATGTCGTCTAAATGCAGCCTATGCGCATCGCCACCACCGATGACAACGGCTTTTTTGTCGAAGACAAGCAGTCCAGGTGCAGCTTTGCGGGTTGCAGCTATCCTCGTGGCTAACTTGGCTTTTCTGATTTTTTCTGTCAGGTTTCTTGTGGCTGTGGCTATTCCGCTCATCCGCGACAACAAATTCAGCATGGTGCGTTCTGCTGTGAGGACTGTTCGTGCGTCGCCACAAACCCGCAACAGAGTTTGTCCACTTTTGACTTCTGCACCGTCTGCCGCTTGAACTTCAACTTTGAGTCCCAAAGCCTCAACGAGAACCACAGCCTCTTCGATTCCAGCGACAACACCCTCAGCTTTGGCGATTACCTCCGCTGTGGCAATCAACCCTTCAGGTACAACGGCAGCGCTGGTTACGTCGCCTTGCCCGATGTCCTCTGCGAGCAGTTTGAGGAGTTTTTCTTCCAGAATTTTACGCGGAACAAACATAACTCTTATTCTCGGCGTTTAACCTTAAAACACTTGCTTTTGCCAACGCCAAAGTCCATTGGCGCCTTGCCGTTTAGGCATAAGTAAAATAAATCCACACGCGCAATGTTTGAGCATGCGACTGTTGTACGCTTGCTCCGAACTGGGGTTAGGACACGCTTCACGAACCATCGCGCTAGGCAAACGCTTAGAGCAGCGTGGGCACGAAGTGTTCTTCTTTTCAGGCGGAAAAGCCTACCAGCTGCTCAAAAAAGAATTCGAAAACGTTTACCCAACTACCCCTGTAGCGTGGTACGAGAACAGCAGCGGCATAATCACGTCTGCATCACTCATCAACATCCTTTTCCCATTGCCTTACTTCAACAGCGACACAGGCAAATTTGAAACAAAAAACTCCAGCGCCATGGAAACCATCCACCGCTACTACGACCTAAGACGAAACATCCACGAGATCAAACCCGACATGCTCATCGCCGACGGAGACATGCACGCGCTAAGGCTCGCGCACAGGTGGAAAATCCCAGCAGTCTACATCACAAACGTCGTCAGACCCAGCTACGGCTTCTCAGCGTTTCTGAGCCCAGGCGAAAGATTCACCGAACGCTACGTGAAAGACTGCAAAAAAATCATCATCCCCGACAACCCACCACCAAACACCATCTGCGAATACAACGTGGGCAACCTACACACTGTCGGAATCGCAGACAAAGCCGAATTCGTCGGCAGCTTCTTCGACACAACCCCGACACAAAACACAGAAAAACACATCTTCGCACCTGTAAGCGGACCATTCGGCACAAGAGCCAAACTACTGCAGATGCTGATTCCGACATTTCAGGAACTCAACGTGAAGAGCATAATTAGTTTAGGTGTGCCAGGTGAGAGAAAAACCGGCAGAATCGGCAATTGCGAAGTGCACACGTGGCTGTCCGCGCAGGAGCGCAAGGAATGCATGCAAAACGCGTTCATGGTGGTTTTTAGTGGTGGACACATAACGTGCTTCGAAACTGTGAAGTACGCGAAGCCCAGCATTTTGATTCCGACCCAGCCTGAGCAGATGGCGAACGCGGCGAAACTTCAAGACCTGCACTGCGCAATAATTGCAAAAAACAAGACCCAGCTAAAGTCGGCAATTCGAGAAATCGAAGAAAACCACGCAGTGTTCAAGAGCAATATGGAAGCGTTGAATAGGGTTTCGAACAGGTTTAACGGTTTGAACCGTGCGGTAGAAATCGTCGAAAACATCAAGCACTGAGAAGCTTATGTTTCGCTGAGGCTTTTGCGTTTCACTTCGCCCTTCGGGGTTTTTTCTTCAAACACTATCGCAGTGAACTTGTAGATTTTGGTGCCTTTTGTGAGCCAACTGTCAGGCGGCAACCCCGCTTTAACACAGCACTGACAGAGAAACTCTTCTTCGCCCCATCCCCACTCAACAGGCACCTGTGGCAAAAGCAAACCTTTACAGAAGCCTTTCTCCACGATTAAGCCGTCTTCGCCCACTTTAATTTTCTTCACGTACTCGTCAGGTTTGTCAACTTGCACGACTTCAGGTGGCGTAAGCACGCTAACTTCGAAGACCACGTTGTCCAACTCGCCCATTTGCAGGGGATAGAACCGTGGGTCCTGCGTTGCCGCGTTAATGGCGGCATCAATCACCGCTTCAACCAGCGGATTTGTTGGGTATGGGTAGCCGATGCATCCGCGCAGTTCGTGTTTTCCACGTTTGAGGGAGTTTATGGTGACGAATACGCCGCAGTTTTCCAAAAGTTTCTTAGAGGTGTTTTCTGGAAACGCGAGGGTTTTTCCTGTTTCCAAGTAGTCTTGCACGGCTTTTCGTGCCAAACTTATCAGGAATTTCCCGTCTTCATCGCTTAGTTGAAACGACAAATCAAGCATCTCCAACAGCACAGCAGCTTAAGCCGTGTGCATTAGTTAAAAATTAAAAGAGAGGGGGATTTAAAATTTTGTTGTCTCTTCGGTGACGCCGTCTTTGGTTATGATGAGGAAGTCTATGCCGTCACCGCTCATGGCGTCTCTGCTTATGGCTGATTTTATGGCTCTGGTTACGAGTTCTTTTGCTTCGGCAACTTTCATTTTTTTGTTGTAGCCGTCTTCAAGAACGCCTATGGCTATTTCGGTTCCTGAACCCACCACAGCGTAGTCGTCTGGCAAAACTGAGCCAAGAACATCCAGCACCCAAAGCGAGGGTCCTTCTTCGTCTAATCCGCCGACAATTGTCTGAGTAATCAACGGTGCCATGCGCCTGTTAAAGAGTATGTTAGACATGAGTTTTGCTGCTGCTCGGACGCTGATGCGTCTGCCCACGTCCATGCTGAACAGGTTCGCGTTAGCTTCTACATCGCGAACAAGAACTTGCATGTCGCTGACGAGTCCTGCGCAGGCTGCGCCGATTTGGTCGGTTAGTTTGAAGACTTTTTTGCCGCCTTTGCTAGATATGAAGTAGCCGTATGAGACGCGTTTTTCAGCGGCGAGAATTATGCCGTCTTGGCACACGACGCCTACGGTGGTGGCGCCTGGAATCCAGGCCATTCCGCCTGGTTGCGCTTGTGATTCGGATGTTGGTTGTGGTCCATATCCTTCCATAATTTTGCACCTTTTCTGGTTGATATACGCAAGTCAAACTATTAAGGTTAATCTCGCAGGTTCAACAGGGGCATAAATGTGGGAATCCTACATAAGGCTAAAAGGGTGTCGGAACACAACAGTACCTTGTTTGCAGGAGCCTGAAAGATGATAGAAGTCTACGCAAAAAACAGCAGGGAAGGCTGGGTTGGAGTAGCCAGCGAAGAACAATGGGTTTTCGCCACAGCATCCGCCGACACCCAACAGCAAGCCATCCATTGTTTGTTGAGCAGCCTACCGTTCAATGTTCCTTTTGAGGCAACTTCTACAGGTTCACCATTCTCCGAAAAAACCCTTGCACTTATCGAAAACATATATGACGGAAAAGACGTTACGCTAAAGCAAGTGTGTTTCGCCACTGAACATTTGCCAGTTTACACCCAAAAAGTGCTTCAAACAGTATCCAGTATTCCAGTGGGCTACGTGGCATCGTACAGTGCAGTTGCCAAAGCCGCAGGCGGAGGAGCACGAGCGGTTGGAAACGTCATGGCAGCCAATCCCTTTGCGCCTGTCGTTCCTTGCCACAGGGTGGTCAGCGCAGACTTCACGCTGGGCGGTTACAGTGGCGGGTTAAATGTGAAAACGGAACTCTTGAAACGGGAAAGGCGAGGGCACGCTGGAAAGCTGGAAATTCCAGTTGATGGTGGGAAGTTGGTGGTTTTTCCTGTGGAGTTTGTGTTAAGAAAACTGAATGCCAAGTTTAGAGTTGCCCATAATTGATAAATCAAGGGATAAGGCAATTATGTGCTGGCGGCAGGGATGCCGTTGTTTGTGCTGGTGCTGAGGGGTTTCCGATGAGTAGGGAAGACCAATTAGAGTTTAACTTGCTGGATGTAGGTTGCGGGACAAGACCAAAAGGTGATGTCAACGTTGATTTCTTCAGTAGCGGTTTTAATCCTCAGACAGGAAACCAGATTCAAGGCGAATACATGACCCCACGGAAGATTAAGAATTTCGTAATAGCTGATGCTTCGCATCTTCCGTTTAGGGATGGGTCATTTAATGTTGTGTTTTCAAGCCACACCATTGAACACGTGGAGAACCCTACGCTTATGTTTCGGGAATTATGCAGAATTGCAAAAAGAAAAGTGATTGTTCGTTGTCCCCATCGGAAAGGAAGCGGTGCAGTTATGCCGTTTCATCTGCACTATTTTGATGAGGACTGGTTCGAAAAAGCGTCAGGTTCTCTCGGGTTTGAAAGTGAGCAGTTTATCAACGTTTATGATTATCCAATCAGTGGGAGATTTAAGAAAAACTTTCCAGAGGTTCTGCAGTCTTCGCTTCCTTGGCGGGCTTTGAGGCATTTTGAGAGGGCAGAATTGAACGCGAAAGCGCGAGTTCCTTTTGAGTTGGAGGCGTGGGTGAAGAAAAAAAGGAGCTATGCCGAATCTGGAAAGGTTATGTTTGTGGTTGTTTATGACTCGCCTCAGATGTATCGTAGTGGTTTTGCTTCCTCGTCCTATGTTCAAGGTGAAAACGTTGTTGCGTATCATAACGTTCACGGGGAACCTATACCGAAAGTTTTCAACCGCATAGTCCAGAAACATTTGGATGAAAATGTTTGGTTCGTTTTTTGTCATCAAGATTTTGTCTTACAGGAAGACCTGCAGGCTCATTTGAAAGAGAAAGAAACGGAGGCAATATACGGTCCTATGGGTGTGCGGTTGGCGGAGAACAAATTTTATGGAAGAGTAACCCAAACAGGCGGCAAACCAGTCGGTTCTAAGATAATCAGAGATACTCCTGTGCAGACGTTGGATGAAAGGTGCCTTGTAGCTCATGTCCAAGTTTTCAGGCAGGGGCTTTCGTTTGATGAGCGGTTGTGTTTTGATTTGTACGGCGCAGATTTTTGTATGCAAGCCTACGCTATGGGTTTGGATGTTTTGGCAACACCGCTCAGATGTCAGTACCCCGTTGAAGCCCCTCAAAGTGCAGGCACTTCGGCAGAACACTTCATGGCTTTAAAACTGTTCAAAGAAAAGTGGAAACACTTTTTGCCCATAAGAACTTTAACTACCATAGTACAATAATGAATATTTATGCACAAAGTTGACTTGGTTATGTGGACCAAGAACGGGGCTGAAGTCTTAGCTCCAGTTCTGAAACGCATCAACGAGGTAATCCCTAGCAGATACGTTAATAATCGCATGATTGCCGACGACCACAGCACGGACGGTACACGGGAAATTGCAGAATCCTTTGGCTGGCAAGTCTTTTTTAATGAAGGAACAGGCATAAGCGACGGCGCAAACACTGTTCTTAGAAAGGTCGCTACGGAGCATTTTGTCAGTTTTGAGCAGGATTTGGTTTTGGCTCATGATTGGTGGGCTAAGATTCCGCCGCTGCTGGAAAAGCCTAAAATTGCTGCTGCAAGTGGGATGCGTTTTGCAGACAAGCCGCGGGGTGTTAAGAAACTGCAGCAGTACGTGGCAAAGAAGTACCGCGGTGAAGCGTATTTGGCTTCTTGGCTTAGGACAAGGCAGATGGCTGCGTTTACTTTGGGTAAAACCTTGGATAACACGATTTACCGTACCGATGCAGTTAGAGAAGTTGGGGGTTTTCCTAAAATAAAAGTTAACGCGGGTGTTGACACCACTTTGGCTTATAGGCTTCAGCAAGCGGGTTATTACTGGATTGTTGACTATAATGTGCAGTCAATTCACCTGCGGAAGGGGTTGAAGCAGGAGCTTAGTCACCAGTATTGGTATGCCACGCAGCTGAACGAGATATGGGGCAGAATAGGGCAAGAGACAAACAAGCCTCCGCCAATCACGCGGTCTAGCATAATGTCTCGGTTTGTAACTGCGCCTTTCACGGGAGTGTTTGTGGCGTTCAAAACAAAAGAGGCAACAATAGCGTATGTTCATCCGCTGATTAGGCTTTACTACCTGAAGGGTTTTTTGGAAACTGGGAAATTCAACTGAGCCGCCAAGTTTAGCACGGGTTTGCTTTAAGTTTTGGTTTCAGGCAAAGTTCGACGTATTTTGCCCAGACAGGAACAGGCGACTCAATTTTCGCCAACGCCGCTTTAGTGTCCATTTTGTATTTTTCGGGGTTTTGGAGAATTGCCTTGGCGGTTTTGACTATGTTTTTTGTGTTTCTTATGATTTGGAGCGGGAAGCCCTTCTTGTGGAGGTATCGGGCTTGGACGTCCCAGAAGTGGAAGTTTATGGTTGGGATGCCTGCGAGGGCTGTTTCTCGGCATGCTGTGCCGCCGCTGCCGACCACGAGGTCTATGTAAGGGATGAGTTGGGCGGTTAGAACGGGTTTGGGCGGAGTCCAAATATTGGTT
>CAYGJP010000094.1:0-8088 GCA_964350175.1 uncultured Candidatus Bathyarchaeia archaeon | reverse complement strand
CGTATCTGCTTTTTTCTTTCTGCACAACCAAAACAAAACCCAAAAAACCAACAAACAACAAAACACAACCCAACAAACAAACCCCAAGAAGTTGATGAAAACAAGAACCAACCCATCAACAACAACTAAACAAAAAACAAACCCACACACAACATAAAACTCCACATCAAAAAAGCGCTAACGAAACAGGATAAACAGAAATAAGCTTCGCCGCAACACCATTCAAGCGGAGCTGCAAACAATTGCTATCAGACTTTAACCTACTCGCTTCAACTATGCGTGGAAACGAACGCCAAATGTGCCACGAACTCGCCTTTCTGCTCAAAGAGGCAGGCGACCCCGAAGCCAAAGCAGACAGAACAGGAATCAGAGGCTTAGTTGTAGCCAAAACCGCTCTGGACCCCGTTGAAGCCATCGAAAAGTTCCGCGTTATGCTCCAAGAGCGCCCCTACGAGTTCCGCTACGCCCTGCGAATCATCCCCATCCAGAAAGTCGTCCACACAAACCTCGAAGAAATCAAACAAGCCGCCGCCGAACTCGCCGCAGAATTAGGCGAAAACGAGACTTTCCGCGTCACCATCGAAAAACGCTTCACCAGCCTGCACAGCCGCGACTTCATCGAAGCCGTCGCCACCACCATACAAAACAAAGTTGACCTAAACACCCCAGACAAAGTTCTGCTCATCGAGGTTCTCGGCGGATACACAGGCATGTCACTTATGAAGCGCACCGACGTGATTAGTGTGCTAAAAGAGAAAATGCTCTAACGCACTTAGAGTTGAGTGGACAGCAAAGCTACATTTTCAACAACCAAGTCAACCAGAGTCTGCGACGCATCTTTTTTCGCGGTTGACGCTTCAAGTTCGGTTTCTGAAATTTTGAAAGCACGCTTTATCCGCTGCACCTTTGCCTCTGACAACTCAAGAACAGAATCATCAGGTTCCACACCCAGACACTTCGTAACCGCTGCCAGCCCTGTTTTAGCTGAATCCACATCTGCACTTATTATCACGGCAGCCACGTTAACGGAGCTGCATTTGACGCCGATGTGGTCTATGGCTTTCTTGATTTGCCGCTGCGCAGACGCAAAAAGCACAACCTCCACCGCCACACTCTTCGAAATATTCCGCCCACTTCTGAAAGCCATCAGCGCGTTTAACACGGCAAAGTACAGGTGCTGCCATGTCGCCACGAGGTCGGCGTCAAAAAACTGCACCTCAACCCCCTTTGGCACCGCATCACGCAGTTTGACCATAAAGTCTTTTTCGTTGCCAACTTTTACGCCTGCAAACCCCGCAATTTCCACGAATTTACCGTATTCAGCCAGCGGCTTCAGCATGATTCTTCAGAGAACTCCTTTACAAACCGAGCTATTAACCGCTTGGGCACGCCAGCTCCTGCGAGCTTTTGGGTTTCTTTTTCGAGGCTTGCCGTATCGTGTTTGTGGGTTTCAAAGATTTTCCGGACAGTTTCTTTAACGTCCCATGGGAAAACTATCCAGCGGGTTGTTTCTTTCTCGTAATAGTCGGGCTTGAAAGCGCTTTGAGGTTTATAGTACAACGTGGCGGTTTTAACTTCTAAGGCGCCTTGCGCCAAGACGTGTTCTTGTACAAGCTTAAGGCTGCCTCCTGAATCAGCAACCTCATCCACGATAAGCACTCTTTTACCTGCAACGTCAACGGAGACGCCCTGAGTCAAAGCAGGTTTCCCTTGGGCTTTGCCGATGCCTATGTAGTTTTCAGCCTTGACATTAGCGAGGTTGGGGTTTTCCAGCAAATCCGACAAAACACGCGCAGGCAACCACCCGCCCCTGGACACACCCACAATGACATCGGGTTTGAAGCCGTCACTACGGATTCGCTCAGCTTGCTCAAGGAGCAAAGTGTATATCTGATTCCATGTTGGAGCTTCATACTCATCTTCAGGCGCCACAGCATTTACCTCGGTTAAACGTTAGTGAATTAAAATTTAAAAGTTTAAAAGTAATGTTTGGTTTTCTGTATTTGCGTTGTTCGCTTGTTTGGCAACGTATATTACTTTGTGGTATATAGAGCTAAAGTCTAATGTTTCGGGGGTTAAGGGCGTTACTAAAAGTTAGCACCAGCTACCCAGTGAAGTCCAAGTTAATTCTAGACCACAGTATGACCGAAGCATTCCATAACAGTATAGAAGATATCTCAGGAGAAGGTGATGACATTGAGTAAGAAGCCCAAAGCCCGAACAAGAGAAAGCGTA
Source organism: uncultured Candidatus Bathyarchaeia archaeon (assembly GCA_964350175.1). GTDB lineage: Archaea > Thermoproteota > Bathyarchaeia > Bathyarchaeales > Bathycorpusculaceae > JADGNF01. Next base: position 5,853 of record CAYGJP010000094.1, on the reverse strand, counting down.
GACTTACTCATCGTAAACGCCGAAGAACTATTAACCCTCGCAGGCAGCAGCCAACAACCCCGCACTGGCAGCCAAATGAACGAACTTGAAATCATACACGACGGCGCCATAGCCATCCGCGAAGGAAGCATCGTAGCAGTGGGAAAAACCCACGAAATCACCAAAACCTTCCGAGGCGAAGAAGTAATCAACGCCAAAGGAAAAACGGTTCTCCCAGGCTTTGTTGACCCACACACCCACATGGTTTTCGCAGGCTCACGCGAAGAAGAGTTCCTGATGCGCGTAGAAGGCACGTCCTACATGGAAATCCTCAACAGCGGCGGTGGTGTGCTGAAAACAGCCAAAGAAACCCGCAAAGCCAGAGTAGAAAGACTTGTGCAACTCGGCTTGGAAAGACTAGACGATATGGTAGCTCACGGCACCACAACTGTGGAAGCGAAAAGCGGTTACGGCTTAACTACGGAAGACGAAATGAAAATTTTAACAGCCATGAAACGCCTAAACCAGTTGCACTGCGTAAACGTCGTGCCCACATTCATGGGTGCCCACGTTGTCCCACCCGAGTTCAGAGGCAACACCGACGAATACGTGAACTTAATCGCGCAAGAAACCATCCCCAAAGTCGCTCAGCAGGGACTGGCAGAGTTCTGTGATGTCTTCTGCGAAAGAGGAACCTTCAACTTGGAACAGGCAAAGTGCATTTTAACTAGCGGCAAGAAACACGGCTTAAAACCCAAAATTCACGCAGACCACCTCAACACGCTGGGAGGCGCAGAAGTCGCCGCCGACATAGAAGCCGTATCCGCAGAGCACCTAAACTTTTCTTCAACCAAAGGCATGAGAGCCATGGCTGAAAAGGGAGTCGTGGCGGTTTTGCTTCCGGCAGCAACTTTTAGCCTCATGATGAACAGGTACGCTGACGCCAGATTCATGATTGACACGGGAGTGCCGGTGGCGTTGGGCACAGATTTTAATGCATCCTGCTGGGTTGAAAACCAACAACTAGTCATCGCCATGGCTTGCCACCTAATGCGTATGACCCCTGCGGAGGCTATTTCTGCCGCAACCATTAATGCGGCGCACGCGGTTTGCCGCGCAAGCGAAGTGGGCAGTTTAGAAGCGGGCAAAAAAGCAGACGTAACAATTTTGGATGCGCCAAACCACAAGTTTTTAGGCTACAGCTTTGGCGTAAACTTGGTAGAAAAAGTCATCAAAAACGGCAGACTGGTTGTTGACAGAGAAAAACAAGACGCCCCAATTTTCATGAGCAAAACAGAATAAGCTCTCAGTGTTTGCTGGCTAATTGCTTGGCTTCTTGCTTGATTTTCTGCAGGTCCGCCAAGGTGGGTTTTCCTCGGATGTCACCCATTCTGCCCTGTGTGCTGTTTTCTTCTGAACCGTGAAACTCGCTCAGGATGTACCATTCGTCGAGGACGTTGAAGCCTATATGCTCAAAGAACTGGCGCAGGTACTTGCCTGCGGGTGTAGCCTCGTCAAGTCCAGTGTGAGGTCCAGAGTAGGTGACGAAAATCAATGCGTTTTTTCCAGCAATTTTTGGAGCGCAAGGTTTGATGCTGCCTTGCTTACGATAAGCGGCTAATTTGTTCTTGAGAAAGTCGTCCATTGGCTTGGCAGGATGCCACTGTATTGAGGGGGAACCAACACAGACTAAATCATAATCAAAATAGTCAACGCCCTCAGCCTCAGCGGCTTTTTTTATGGTGACGTTGACTCCTGCGTCTTCTAAACCCTGTTTTATGGCTTGAGCTACTTTCTCAGTGTTACCCGTGCTCGACCAATAAAGGATTAAAGCGGTTTTCATCAAACCCGACCACTCACGCTAATAAAAAGGAAAGGCGTGTTGATTTAAAACATTTAGGAGTCAGCAGTGCGAGCCATGCTCGTGAACGTGGTGATGCGCATGTTCACAGCCACCTGTAAGTTCAGTCAGTTTGCCCTCTTTGAAGGAGGTGATTATTTCTTTGACTGTGTTTGCGTTGGCTTTTAGCACTAGTACTTTGGCGCTTCGAAAACTGTTCAGTCCGCCAGGTCCCATGCCGTGGGCTACGATTACGTTTGGCTTTAAAGCTAAAAGGTTCTCGTGTGGGTGTCCTGTTCCTCCGTGGTGTTCGCCGCGGTTGGGTTCGGTTTTGACGTTTGAGACGTTGCCGTCTTCTAAGTCTACTACGGCGAAGTAGGGTGCTCTTCCGAAGTGTTGTGCCACTTGTGCTTCTAAGCCGTTTTCATCTTCTACGGGAATTATTACTCTTGTTGTCATGCTTCTGTTCTCCTTTTTGCGGTCCTCTAATCGTTAAGGACCATAAGCGTTTAATACATAAACCATATTAATACATTATGTTTATAAAGTAAACAGGTTGCGTTTATGGACGCCATTGACAAAAAAATAGTTGCTCAACTCCAAGAAGACGGACGAACCACACTGAACGATTTATCTAAAACCATCGGATTCACAAGCATGGGAACCAAGAAGAGACTAGAAAAACTCATAGAAAAAGGCACCATCAAAGTGTCAGCTCTAATTAACCCAACCGCTCTGGGTCTCCACCCCGCAATTGTGATGCTGGAGATGGAAAGTGCAGAAGCCATGCAAAACCTGCTGGACAGATTCAAAGACTGCCCGCGAGTAATCCAAATTTTCAAAACAATAGGCGGCTACAACCTCATCGCTTTAGTTATCGCAGAAAACCAAGAAACCCTAGAGAGCATCTCAACGGAGAAATGTTCCCTACGATGTAGCCAAGGAATCCGCAGGTCAGAATTCTACCCCATAAGCGACACGTATTTTTCGCCTTTTCTGCAGGTCAGGGAAAATCTTGCGCACCAAGAAAAAACCGTCACACCATGCAAAGTGGACTGCACCCCATGTAGGCGATATAAGAGCCAAAAGTGTGTGGGCTGCCCGACAACGGAGCAGTACAAAGGCACGCTCTAAAAGGGAAACCAAGATGAGCACAACTAAGCGCCAATCCGTCGCAATTAGAGAAGTTGACAGCGTAGAAGTGCTCAGTTTAGTGGATAATTCGATAGATTTCCTCTCCACGTTAGACAAGCAAGAGGCTCAATCGTTCAGGCAATGGACCAAAACGCGGTATGGCGAAGAATGGACAAAAACCCACTCGCAATTGCCAGAAGCCCAGCACGGGTTTTCGATGTTAGTCCGCGTGTTGTCCGAGGGCAAAACAAACACTGTCCTATTTGACACAGGCGGCAGCCTTGAGGGCGTCGTTGATAATGCGAAGCGCATGGGCATAGACATGGCTGAAGTAGAAGGCATTGTTTTGTCTCATGGGCATTATGACCATTTCGGCGGACTGCTCTCTGCGTTGAAGGCAATTAACAAGGTTAACCTGCCAGTTATCGTCCATGAGGACATGTTCAAAACAAGAGGAAATGCCAACAAAGACGGAACAGTTCGAGCATACACCGAATTCCCAACTAAAGAACAGTTAGGCTCCGCACAGCTAATTAGCACCAAGCAACCGTTTTCGCTAGTTGGCGGCTTGGTTTTGGTGTCTGGCGAGATTCCGCGTGAAACAAGTTTTGAGAAGGGCTATTTGCATCATAGAGCATGGGTAAATGGCGCATGGGTGCCTGATCCGCTGATTTGGGATGACCGCGCAGTCATCATTAACGTCAAGGGGAAGGGGCTGGTTATTCTCTCTGGCTGTGCCCATGCAGGCATAATTAACACCGTAGCTTACGCACAAAAAATCGCTGGAATCACAGAAGTTTACGCGGTGATGGGCGGGTTTCATCTGGCTGGAAGAGAAAACGAGAGCAGAATCGAACAAACCGTGGAAGAGCTGAAACAGATAAACCCAAAACTGATAGTGCCGTCACATTGCACAGGCTGGAGAGGAATGTGCGCCATAGCCAATGCGATGCCAAATGCCTTTGTTTGGAACAGCGTGGGGAATCTCTATAAACTGTAAACGCTGTCTCTCTGAAGGGATAGGAGTCTGATTGCTTGGAAAGAAAAGGACCATTGTATATTGTGCCTTGGCGATGCACCTTCGCCTGCAACTACAACTGCGTACACTGCACATCCGCATCCAAACCAGCCTTTCCAGACGAAGTGGACACCGCAGACGCCAAACGCATTGTGGACCAAGCTTATGAGTTCGGCGCAAGTTTCTTCGGAATCACAGGTGGCGAGGCGCTTCTGCGTAAAGACCTCTTCGAAGTAATAGCGTACGCTAGAAAAGTTGGGTTGAACACAAGCATCATAACTGACGGGCGACTTCTGGACGATAAAGCGTTTGATAACGTCGTTAAAAATGAGGTAAAAGTGTCAGTAAGCATAGACGGCGCCCAAGCAACAAATGACTTGGTCCGTGGAAAAGGCGCATACAAAAGCGCGGTTTCGGCAATTGAAAAACTTTCAAAGGAGAAACTGTTGAACTGCTTGGTCTACACGCTTGCCAACGTCAACGAGCAGGTTACAAACGTTACCGAGGAGGACTTTGTGGATGTGCTGGATTTGGCGCAGAAGTACGGTGCCCGATGGGTCATCTACCACGGCAGGATTCCGTACAGCAAAGACCAAGCCAGCCTCAAAGCGGCGCCTTCAGCGCAGCAGTATGAGTGGGCATGGAACAAACTCTATGACTTACAGGCAAAGTACAAGGGCAAACCTGAAATCAACGTTTACTACCCGTCGTTTGCCCGAGTAGCCAAACAAAGAGGCATGCCTGATTTTGACAACTGGTTTAACCATTTCTTTTTGGGCAGGTGTTTCTTTGGCAAATTCATGAGTATTGCAGAAAACGGCGACGCCATCCCCTGCAGCTACAACGACGTCTACAGGTTCGGGAACGTTAAAACGCAAACACTTCGGAACATCTGGGACAACATGCAGAACTCAGAGTTCTTCGCTAAAGTCAGGGATAAAAGCAACCTTAAAGGCAAATGCGGCGTGTGCGAATATCGCGATATCTGCGGTGGATGCCGAACCTCAGCGCTGTTCTATACAGGCGACATCTTTGGCTCTGACCCTCAATGTGCGTACATACCTAAAGTTCTACGGGAGATGTGATGCCTCTGAGAGTTTTGAGAGCAGCCGTAAAGGTTAAATATTCAACAGTGTTACTTTTTTTATTAAACGTGTTACCAAGGTGTATGGTATGGCGTACTTTAACAGTAGAGATGTAGCGGCAATCGCATTATGTGCAGCCCTCTGGGGCGTACTAAACTTCATTTTCTCACCCATATTCTTCCGCATGTTTGGTCTCCCCTTCCTATGTGACCTCATCGGCTTTTCAGTGCTAATCGTAGCGGCTTGGTGGATAAGAAAACTCGGAGCCATAACTGCAATAGGCCTCATAGCGACAGCCATAAATTTTGCGCTCGGAGGCGGCATTCACTTCTTAGGCTTTACCGCAGCAAGCATAGTTTTCGATTTAATGACGAGACTTGCAGGATACGAAAGAGCCTTTAAAAAGCCACTCTACACAGGCGTCAGCATGATGGCAGCCTCGATTTCTTCAGCAGCAGTAGCAGGATACCTCATCGGCATATTCTTCATGGCTGGACCTGCAATGGCAAGATGGGGCGGAGTTCTCGGCTGGGCAGGATTGCACACGATAGGCGGGATAATCGGCGGAGCCATTGGAACCTTCTTGATACTGGCATTAAAAGCCAGAAACATTACGGCTAAACAGACCAGTAAATAAAAAAGGGAAAAAAGTCAAAGAGTATTGCAAATGACGAACCGCCGAACTTTTTTCAACGAACTAGCAAACACATGGGACCATCAAACCCGAACCGAAAAACTCCTAAATTTCGTGGAACAGCTTGTGCCCAAATTCGGCCTCGCAAAGGGACAGAGAGTTC
>CAYGJP010000093.1:0-8106 GCA_964350175.1 uncultured Candidatus Bathyarchaeia archaeon | reverse complement strand
GAGCAAAGGACGCTCCAAATTAACGCTGAACACAAATCGGGAAAATGTTTCTTCACCATAAGAATGCTCAGTAACTGCGGTTTGGAAACCTCCCAAGTTCCACCCGGTCACGTTCGCTTCGGGATCAATTTATGAGGAAAGATCCCTCTCGAAGACCAAACCAGCAACGTTCAGGCTTTTAGGCTCGATTTTAACTGTAAGTTCATGAGTTTCAAACGGGTAGCGGGAAAAATCGAAAGAACTGATGAAGTCTCCTCGAACCCTATACTCCAAGTAACCTTGAGCCGCGTTCACATCAACAATGTATATTGTTGGGGCGCCGTTTAAGAACTCAAACTGTTGAACTTCGCCTAAGCTTATTTCTGAAGGGTTATATTTGAACCACGAGGGGTGTGCACAATTTTATATCTAGCAACCGCTCTCTCGTCTTTATGGATGCCTGTGAGCTTGTCAGACTCATAGTCAACAAAGCAATAGTTCCAGCACAACATAAAAGAGCCGGAAACCCAGGCTACGGACAGCTCAAAGCCACACGAATCCTAGTTTACGCCCGACTCAAAGGACTCCAAAACGACACACGCATACACAGCCACCTCAAAAAGCACCCAGCCGACGCCAGAAAACTAGGCTTAACCACAATACCAGACAGAACAACCATTGGACGATGGTGGAAACGCTACCTAACCATTCTAGAAGAGACATTCAAAAAAACCGTAGACATCATCCAAGTACTAGTCCCCACCACACACCTAATCGCTGACTCAACACCACTAGTAGACCTCTATGACATGGAAGCCAAATGGGGATTTAGCAGCAGAGGCCCCTTCAAAGGCTTTAAAATCCACGCCGTCGTCAACCAAGTTGGCTTGCCGCTCAATGCCATAGTGACGCCGGGCAACCGTTTTGACTCAATATTTTTGCCTAAACTCATCGAGGCCCTAGAAGCACCGTATGTTTTGGCAGATGCAGGATATCATTCGCTTGCAAACATCAAAGCCGTCAAAGATATGGGGGCAGTGCCCATCATCGCAGTCAACCCTCGCAGGAAAGGTAAGGCAGGCAAAGTTTCTAATGCAGACTTCTTTAAAGGTAAGCGTTATCCTGTGGAGCAATTCAACAGTCATGCGAAGCATAACGTGTTGCGGGGTTGCTGGGTGAGGCCAAAGGGGCTTTTGAAGAAGACGGCGATGGTTTTGGCGGGGGTTATAAGCATGGAGGCTAACGCGATTGAAGCTTTGCTGGAAGGCGATTTGAGCCTGAAAAAGGCGAGCAAGTACTGGGATTAGTCCTCTTTACATCGGTAATGGAGCGGCTCAGACACCAAACCAATGGTAACTCGGGCACAACCCCAGACTGCTCACATCTACTGGAGCGGGCAAAGTATTAAAAATTTAATTCTGCACACCCCTCGAACCACAAATAGAAATCCAGTCTGTAATTGCTATAGCTCAAATCTACCTTTTCCACGCTTACAAGCAAGACGCCCACTTTAACATTCGCAGGGTTTTCAGATGCTGCGCTTGCGGACATTACATGCTGGGCGAACATCGCGAAGAAAAAAACCGCGAGCACCCCGACAATAAACAACTTTTTCATACTATTGCATCATCCACTACATAGCAAATAAGAGAAAACCCGGCTAAGACACCTGTAACAGTAACCCATACCCGCCAATTTCGCCGCCACTTGTGCCTTGCTCATCGTAGGTGTCAACGCCAAGCTTTGTAAGGGAGGCGTCATCGTTTGAATCGAACTGAATTAATCCTTTATCCGACATCCAAGCCAGATACTTTACCAGCCGATTATAGGACATACTAGTAGCCGTGGCAAGAGCAGTTTTATTTGTTCTGCCTTGTTCTTTTAGAATTTTAATTACCCTTGCCCAGACATAGAGGTCAGGCTTTGAAATAGGCTCTCCTGAATTCACTGTCAAACCACCGAAGCTCCCACGAAAGCGAATCGAGGCGTCTTCAGCCCATTCAGCCTCATTTCACGGCGCCAACGTGCAGGGTCGTCGCCGAACTGCCGTTTAATCTTCTCAATAATCGATGTTTTCAGAGGACCGCTAGGCTCTAAGGCTCTTTGCCAAGAGAAATGCAGGCGCCCAAAATCCAAATAATCTTTGTGGTTGCACATTTTCCAAAAGAGCGCATCAGTATTGAAGGGCGTACTGCTAGCGGTTAACTTGCCGTTTGTAGTGCCAAGGGTGAAGAGGATGGCGTCGTAGAGGTCTTCATCGTTAGCGGTGAAGTTGACTTCGTCCCACCAAATTCGATGGAACGTATTTCTTCTGATGTTTGGAAATGCTTCAACGATGCTGCCGCTTGGTAAGGTTATTTTTGTTTTCTGTATGTGCATGCCTTGCTGTGGGAGGTTACGGCATAAACTTGCTACGCGTCGGATGTTTAGTTTTGTTTGGCTCCAGCTTGGACCAATAAACCCTATGTTCAAATCAGGGTTATTCCAAGCATCGGCGAGGTGTAGCGTTCCAATGCATGTGCTTTTTCCAGTTTGGCGGGGCCTTTGCAGATTTTCTCAGCGGTTGCCTCGTCATAAATTTCTGCTCCATACCAGAGGTTGTGTCCATCCTAATCGGTTTTCAATACTTTGCCGATTGCGTTAGGAACAGCAACATGCTCGATGTAGACAGGTGCATTAGCCAATTTGCTTATGAATGCTTGTAGCTCCTCAGCGGTGTAGATGTTGTGGTTTCGGCTCATCCCTGAGCACATAGCTATACCCCGAATATGCAAGGGCTTACCCGACGTAGCTTCAAGAACTGTGAAAGGCAAGAGCGAAGCTACATGCTCCCGAACCCGTTTACAATCATTACAGCCAACGCCATCCTCAGACATAGCGCAATCGGAAAAACATACTGGAAATATACATTAATGGCTTGAGAGCCTAAACATGATAATATCAAAACTTGATAATGTAACATCTTACCCTAAATTTCAAAACTTTTTGCTTTACTTGCCTTTTTGCAGACAGTTGGTTACCACGTTATCACCAAACGATTGTAACCCTTCTGAACAACCGTTCAAAAATAGTGAGCAAAAGATATAAAGCATAATCAACGCTCCCTAACATATGGCAACTGACCCAACTATCTTCATTCTGTTCGAAGTTGGGTTATTAATTGTTGTTTCTTCGCTAGGCTCCGAGTTATTCAAGAAGTTGAGGTTGCCCGGTGTAATCGGCGCCATTTTAGTCGGTCTGTTTATAGGTGGACCAGGTGGACTTGGACTCGTCACTGACTTAACCGTAATTAACATACTGGCGGTCTTAGGTTCAATCCTTATCCTGTTTGTTACTGGATTGGAGTTTGATGCAGCGGCCTTTTGGAAAGTGGGCAGCAAGGCTTTTCTGCTTACCACAGTCGGAGTAATTCTTTCAGTGTTTTTTGGTTATGGAATTGGGATTGCGTTAGGTTGGTCATGGCAAGCTGCCATCCTTCTAGGAGCCGTTTTAGCGCCTAGTGGAACCAGTGTTATAGCAGCGGTGCTTAGTTCCGAGAACATCGTTAGCTCAAAATTAGGCTCAACTCTACTTACGGCAGTTGTACTTGACGATATTGAGGGAATTTTAATTCTAACGGTGGCTTTAGGGGTTATCACAGAAAACACCTTTTCAGCGACGAGTCTGCTTAGGGTTGGCGTAGTCGCAACCCTGTTTATCCTTGTATCGATTTACATAGGCAGCAAAGTTCTTCCACTAATGATCAAGAGGTTTGAGCGTGCCCTATCAGACGAGGTGATCTTTGCGGTGCTTTTGGGTTTAGGCTTAATTCTTGCCTTTGTCGCCACACAAGTAGGGTTGGCTGCGGTAACCGGCGCATTCATAATGGGCGCGATTATTCCGCATGTGAAGGTCGGTGAAAAACTCGCCAGTAGATTATTTATGATGAAGGAGATTTTCGCAGGCGTATTCTTCACCAGTATAGGCTTGGTTATTAGTCCAGCAGGCATACTTGTAGCACTCCCGGTCGGTTTAATCATCCTTGCAGTAGCGCTCGCAGCGAGATTTAGCGGAGGATTAATCGGCGGTCGATTAGCAGGGTTTAACGGCAAAACATTATGGGCTATAACAATCGGGCTAGCAGTAAGAGCCGAAATGTCCTTTATTATTGCCTACGAAGGCGTGTCAAGGGGATTTGTGGGCACAGACTTCTTGACACTAACCGCTATCGTGGTTATTGGTTCAATGATGGTAGTTCTTCCGCTTTTTGCAAGATTGATAAAAACAAGCAAGACGTACTAAAACGTTTGTAGGTTTAAAACAATAAAAAGGAAGATTGTGGTTCTTTATAAAAAACCTATCAGAATACCTGCCGCGTTAGCGGCAGGATGAATGCGTCCACCACGTAGTTCTATTAGCTCTACCTGTCGATAGGACTGTCACCACTGGATAAGGAGGTGAGAGACCTGGAGAAAGCAAGATCTTGTGCTTACCACGCCAACTACCACCTTATCTGGACCACTAAATACCGACGCAAGGTATTCATGGGCTCAGTTGAATTTAGGTTGGAGGAGGTTGCAAGCTTCCCTGTTAACTTCAATTTGGAACCTCAATATATGTCCCTCTAAACCTTACCTATGCATTAATTCTGTTTTATTCTCCTCGCCAATTCTTCCCCAATAAGCTTCACATCATCAAGATCCTTCTCCTTTGGAGGCCCATTAACTTCCATCGAACCAACAACTTCCAGTCCAGTAGGACCTAAAACCTCAACAGCATGAGCCAAAGCACCCTTACCCCAGCCATAACTCGTCAAAACTACTCCAAGCTTTAGTGGGGGTTTTAGCGCTTTAACTAAGTGGGCAGCATAGACAGCTAACGGATGCATCTTCCCCAACACTGTTGGAGTCCCAAAAACTATAGCGCGAGCATCTACCAAATCTTTAGCAACATCACCCAAGTCAGCATTAGTTAAATTGTACAAACTTACCTCAATGCCGTTTTGGAGCAAAACCTCCACCATCTGATTAACCATTTTCTCCGTGGACTTCCACATAGAAACATAAACAACAATCACCTTCTCTTTGGTTTCGCCCTTAGTCCACCGCCAATAGTGCCCCAAGATTTTTTCCGGGTTCTTATAGATGGGTCCATGACTGGGCGCAATCATCTCAATATCCAAATTCTTGATTTTCTCCATAGCCCGCAAACCCAAACTTCTATAAGGCATCATGATTTCACTAAAATATCTCTGCGCAAAACTTTCTAACTCCTCCACTTCATCGTCGTAGAAGCCATATGCAGTATGCAAGCCTAAGAAGTCGCATGGAAAAAGTAGCTTATCTTGCTGTAGATAGGTGAACATGGTTTCGGGCCAGTGAACCATAGGCGCCTCGATGAACTGCAGCGTCTTGCTGCCCAACTCCAGAGTATCATTGTCTTTGACAACCATGAGTCTGTCTTCTGGCACATTGAAGGAGACTTTTGCTGCTTGAGCGCCCACCTTTGAGGTAACTAGTTTTGCTTTGCTGTTAACGCTGAGAATGTAGGGTATAGAGCCTGCATGGTCTGGTTCTGCATGATTCATAATTACATAATCAATTTGACTTACGTTGCTAACGTTGTTGATTCTACTTTCTATGTCTTTTTCGAATCCCGGGTTGACAGTGTCTATTAGGGCTGTTTTTTCTTGTCCTTTTATTAGATATGAATTGTAGGTTGTTCCTTGAGGAAGAGGAATCAACGCATCAAATAAGCGTCTATTCCAGTCTTTTACTCCAACATAAAATACGTTATTTTTTTATCTCAGGAGTGTTTAAATTCTTCATGCTCTCACTTCACCTAGAACTTGTGAAAAATAATTAGTTGCTGCTTTTATTATATCTTTATGGCTTTGGCTAACCGGCTTATCTGTAAACAGATATTATCGAAGTCATAATGAATAAGACCTAAATTAGAGAACAATCATGCACTATCGTAGAGGTTAAAACTATAAAGATTACTAAAGTTGGAGATGTCAAATCTTTTCAAAACGTGCACGCCGTTGAGGCGAAAAAAATCTACGACACAGAAAACGCCGAAGCAATCCACATGACACTATCACCAGGGCAATCTCTAAAGAAGCACACAACCCCTGTTGACGTTTTCTTCTACATTCTTGAAGGAAAAGGAATTGTGGAAATAGGCGAAGAAAAACAGGAAGTAGAAAAAGACATGCTGATAGATAGCCCCAAAGGTATTCCGCATTTACTGGGAAATAGTGGAGATGGAGTTTTCAGGTTTCTTGTAGTGAAACTGCCTAAACCCAAAGAACCCACAAAATTCCCTGCGAAATAATCTCTCTATCTACCAACAATTAGCTAAATAATTAAACCTACTTCTTTTCTTGTATTTCTTTTAACTTGCAATAGTCAGGCGAGCACTCTCTGCCGTTTACAGCGCCTCTTGAAGCGGTCCACTTAAGAATCGGAATTATTGCTTGCCACAATCCATCTCCGTCTTCTGTGAGCGAGTATTCTACTCTGGGCGGGATTTCAGCAAATGCTTCGCGCGTCACTAAGCCTTCTTTCTGTAGCTGTTTTAGCGTGTCAGAGAGTGTTTTTGGGCTGACAATTTGCAGCTGCTCCATGAGCGCGCTGAATCGGGCTTTGCCGCAGCTGCCTATGGCGTTAATTATCAGAAGCGCCCATTTTCTTCCTATTACATCTATTACGCCTTCTAGTGGGCAAGAATGTATCTGCGCTTCTTTTGTCATTGTGTCACTTCACTGAAAGATAGTAACTACATTGGTATAAACTTGATAGCTTAAATACTTTACTTATAATAGTTACTATCAGAGGTGAATAAATATGACTGAGAATCACACATGCAACAACAATCAAACGAAGGCGGAGGATGCAACGGCAACTGCAAAGGCCCAGCACACCACATGCGTAGACACTTTGTAACTAAGGCTGAAAAAATGGAACGCCTAAAAGAATACGCCGAACAATTAAAGAAAGAGTTGCAAGGAATAGAAGAGAAAATTCAGGAGTTGGAAGCATAACTTCCCACCCCACATCAAGCAAAATAGCATCGCCTAAACGCATATCTATTTCTTTTCTTGAAAGATAAGCATTTTGTTAAAATATCCAAGAAGCAAAACTTATTCATATATACCCGGTTGTCTGGCAGAAACTAATATATGATTTAAAAGCTTACTCGTTGGTAACCAAGTATTTGTGAGGTTTATAGTTGGGGAATAATAGCGGTGAAAGCCACTTACAATGCCAACAATTCAGAGACAGGCAACCAGCTGACCCTCAACGCGGTTATCAGTACTGATGAGTTACTGAACCTGCCCGTTAACGACATTCTTGAAAGGTTTAGCACGTCCCAGCAAGGACTATCCCAAGAAGAAGCAGCCAGCCGTCTTGAATCTTTTGGCTATAACGAATTCACCCAAAAAAAGAAAAAAACCATACTGTTTGAGTTGCTGCATCACCTAAGCAATCCGCTACTACTCATATTGCTCATCGCCGGATTAATCTCAGGCATCCTTGGCGAAACCATTAACACTGCAATCATACTCTCAATAGTAATAATTAGCATCGGTCTCGACCTTTTCCAAGAATCTAAAGCTGAAAAAGCAGCGGACCTTCTAAAAGCAAAGGTAGCAACCACCGCAACTGTACTCCGGGAAGGCGTTAAAACAGAAGTAAAACTATCCGAAATCGTCCCAGGCGATATTATTCTTCTTTCTGCAGGTGATATTGCACCCGCCGATTCAAGGGTAATTAACGCAAAAGACCTATTTCTAAATCAATCAGCATTAACAGGAGAATCTTATCCAGTAGAAAAGCTAGCTACTCCTACGGGAAAGATTGGCGGCTCAATAACAGGATGGATTAACTTTCTATTTATGGGCACATCAGTTGTCAGCGGAACCGGCAGTGCTGTAGTCGTGAAAACTGGAAATAAGACTGAATTTGGCAAAATCGCAAAAAAACTAATCGAAAGACCACCAGAAACTGAATTTGATAGGGGATTAAGAAAATTCGGCTTCTTAATACTACAAATAATTTTCCTACTTGTAATATTTGTTTTTTTCATCAATGCTCTGTACAAACGGGATATATTGGAATATTTACTTTTTGCAGTAGCAATAGC
>CAYGJP010000092.1:0-8143 GCA_964350175.1 uncultured Candidatus Bathyarchaeia archaeon | reverse complement strand
TTGGCATAATCTTCTTTGGTTAGGCGGCAACACCTGACTTATGTCCCAAAGCCGGTGTGTGTTTGGTGTTTGTTTTGAGTGGTTTGTTTGGGGGTGTGTGGTGGTTTGCTTTGGGTTTTGGGTGTTTTTTGTTGGTTTTGCGTTGTTTTTTGTGTGGTTGGTTTTGCATTTTAGTTGGTGTTTGTGTGTGTTTGGGGGTTTGTGTTTTGCTGTTTTCTGCTGTGTGTGCTCTGTTGTTTTGTTTTTTGTTTAGTTGTTGTTGATGGGTGGTTTGGTGTTTCACAACTTCTTCTTAGGCTTGGTTTTTTGGGTTGCAGGCGGTGTTTTGGTTGGTTTGCTTGGTCTGATTGGTTGTGCTGGTTGTGACAAACAGATGTGCTGTTGTGAGGTGCGCCTGAAACCGCTAAACTCTGTTGCTCTCTGCACACTATACCCCCCTATTTATAGTCTCAACGTTTGCTGGAGGCTGCATGTTTGGTGTTGTAGGTTTTTTTGGAGTTGTTTGGCTTCAGACAGAATTTGTGTAGAAAGACAGCGTTTCTTTGTGCAGTTGCAGGCGGCGGCTGCGCAAAACCGTGAACAGGCGTGTATTATTCAGTTTCTTCTTATAACGTACAGGTCAATCAGAATTTCCTGTCGTGCCTTGGTGTGGAAATCGAACATGCGTGGAATAACCAGCGGCAAAGTGAAAACCGCTTCAACCCTGCCACCGTGATCCTCGGCAAACCGCTGGATAAACGGGGAAGGCGCCTCCTGCAGCAGACCGCCGCCGCTTGCTTTTAACCTGCTAAGTATGCGTGTGTCGGTGTAGGGGTGGTTATGAAGCGAATAAACCACTTTGCCAACTTCAATGGCTTTAGCCAAGAACCGTCGGTCAGCAGCGCGCTTCTGCACGCCAAAAGGAGGATTCTGCAGCACCGTGTCGAAACTGCCCGTCACTGCGTCTATGTCGCCGACAACCCAATCCGCCTGAACGTCTAAGCCTGCTTTTGCGGAGTTCTCACGAGCGACGTTTATTGCGGTTTGGCCGATGTCAATGCCCACAACTGACTTTGCACCTAGAAAAGCAGCGCCCAATCCTAGCCTGCCTGTGCCGCAGCCCAAATCCAGCACCCTCTTGCCCACAATGTCGCCGTATGTGTAGGCAGCCAAGTACAGCATTGTGGCGGCAACAGCCTCAGAAGTGGTGTACTGCTCAAGACTTGCCCGTGGCGAAGGATGCGGCTTAATTGTGGACAGGAAACGTTCCAAGTCTAGTTTTCGAATAAGCCTTTTTTGACCATGCTCTCCCATGAGGACTCTCCGGAAACCACCATGAACTCGTTTAGTGTCAACACTGGCTTTCGGAACTTGGAAGCGTCATCAAGCGATATCCGTGGGCATGCGGTGTTCACGTATGCGTCCACCGTGGGAAACTCCAAGATTACTTCAGGCAAGATTTCCCGAATAGCAAACAGGTAAGCGGTTTTTCCCATCTTCTCGATGGCTTCCTTAATTTTTAAGGCTTCTTCCATGTGTTTTTGTCCTGGTTTTAGGCTAACCAAGACGCCGAAAGTTTTGGCGTGTGTGGCTTCTTCTATGCTTGCCCATCTTTGTTTGAGGATTTTTTGGGCTTCCGCATCCACAGAGTAGGCGGTGTTGTCGTATGGGTCCGCCACTATGGTGGGTTTAGATGTGGCAAGGGCAACGCCTAACGCGTGGAATTTTCCGCCGCCTACAAAAAGAAAAGCCTCCACATCATGCGCTATGGATTTCACGTTGCTAAAGTCGCAACCTACCACTTGCCCTGGGTAAATTAAGTGTCCAGCGTCGCCTACAACCACTACTTTTCCAGCGCGAACCAAACTTTCCCTCACAGCGTCAAGAGTCTGCACATGCTGAACCGTAGTTGCTAAGCCAATTTTGCTGTATTTAGCCAGCATCTGAAGAGACTGCTCAACCGCAGCGTCAACAGTTACGGTTGCTCGGGCTTCTAAGTAGACGGTGGGAACTTTTTCGTGTTTTAACAGTTTGGCGTGTCCAAAATGGAGGATAAGGTCAACGCCCAAACTTTCTGCTTCGGAGGTAGCGATGTCGCAAGCGCCGTAACAGGGGTCTGCGGAAACAAGGGGCAAGGCACCAGTTTTCTCTATTAACTTGGCTAATCGGGGAGCTTCAGGTTTTAGTCCTTCAGGCAACTGAATAAGGACCCGTTTTGCGTTTAGTTTGGAGATTTCTTGTTTTATGCGTTCTTCTTCAAAATCGAAACCCTTCATGTACTTCGCCTCGAACTTCGTTAACAATAATATAGGTTGGAAAAGGAAAAAGGTTTGCCGCTTTGCGGTGATTGCTTGGCAGTACGCGCGGCTAAGCTTCCCATTCCCAGTCGGGAGTGGGTTTCTTGATTGGTTTTCCAGCTGCTATGGCTGCTTGCTCAGCGAGGCGTTCGAGAATAATTTTCTGCTCAACCGCGGCGACGTTTTGTTTTGTTACTACAAGGGCGTCGTTGTTTACGGATATGCTGTCGATGCCTGCGCGAACAAGGAATTCTGCGAAGTCAGGCAGGTTAGATGGTCCTTCGCCGCATATGGATACGGTGCAGCCATTTTCGTGAGCTACCCTGATTAGGTGTGCTATGATTCGTTTTACGGCGGGGTCTCTTTCGTCGAAGTATCCCATTTGACCTAAGCGTTCAGAGTCGCGGTCAATCATCAGTATGCCTTGGGTCATGTCGTTTGAGCCTATGGAGAAGCCGTCAACCAGCTTGGAGAACTCGTCTGCCATGATGGCTATGGAGGGTGTTTCAGCCATGAACCAGACTTTGAAGTCGCGAGACCGCTCTAGACCTTCTTCTTTCATGATTTCAAGGACTTTCTTGGCTTCCCAGACTGTGCGCACCATTGGAAGCATGACGTAGACGTTTTTGAGCCCCCATTCGTTGCGGCATTTTTTGATGGCTTGGCATTCAAGTCTGAAGGCTTGCGCGTACCATTTGCTTATGTAGCGACTACAGCCTCTCCAGCCAAGCATGGGGTTTTCTTCGACAATTTCGTATTTGGCGCCGCCTTTCAAGTCACGGTACTCGTTAGTCTTAAAATCGCTAAAGCGCACCACGACGGGACGCGGTTGGATGGCTCTGGCAACTGTTGCGATGCCTTCGGCGAATTTGTCAACCAGAGTCTCGCTTCGACCTGTTTCCACAAGGTGCAGGGGGTGCTCTTTGATGTAGTCTGCGAAGATAAATTCTGCGCGCATCAAGCCAATGCCTTGGAAAGGCAAATTCTTGTACTGCTCTATCATTTCAGGGATAGCTAAGTTCATGTAAATCTTCGTTGCCGTGACAGGCGCCGATTCAGCTTGCACCACAACGGTTCCAGCTTGTGCAGTGGCGACTGGTTGAACAGCTTGCTGCAGGATGCCTTCGTAGACTATGCCGTTTCGTGAGTCAACAGTGTATTCTTTACCTGCTTTCATGACCTGTGTGGCGGTTTCTGTGCCTACAACGCAGGGGATGCTGAGTTCACGGCTAACGATGGCAGCGTGAGAAGTAATTCCACCTTTGTTGGTAACTATGGCACTGGCGATTTTCATGAAGGGCACAAAGTCAGGGTTAGTCATGTCGGTGACGAGTATGTCGCCTTTTTTCATGTTCTCTTGTGCATCTTCAGGATTCAGCACAATTTTTGCTACACCTACACCGTAGCCTTTTCTGCCAGCTGAGAGCCCTTTAACAACAACTTTGGCTTCATGAGTTACTTTTTCTTCAGTTTGTGTTTCCATAGGTTTAGAACCCCACACGGTTTCAGGACGAGCCTGAACTATGAACATGCTTTCTGGGAAAGACAGGTCTTGGTCGATAGCCCATTCGATGTCCATGGGTTTGCCATAGTGTTTCTCAATTAAATTGGCGATTTCGGCGAGCTTCAAAACTTCCTCATCAGTCACACAGGGCGCTTTCTGCTTGTCTTCGGGCACATCAAGATGAACCGTCTTACCTGTCTTTGGATCACGCAGATACTGGATGGTTTTCCTTGCCATCCGCCGCTCTTTGATTGTGACAGATTTTTTGTCAACAATGTAATCGTCAGGGGTAACTACGCCAGAAACAACGGTTTCACCTAAGCCAAAATTGCCCTCTATGACGATTTCATCAGGGTCCCCTGTCACAGGGTTAATTGTGAACATAACTCCTGCCGCTCGGGAGTTCACCATTTTCTGAACACCCACGCTGATGAAAACTTTCTCATGGGCAAAGCCTTTCTCGTTGCGGTAGAAGATGGCTCTTGGAGTGAAAAGGCTCGACCAACACTTCACAACCTTGTCAAGAAGGTCGGCAACGCCTTTGACGTTGAGGAAAGTTTCCTGTTGACCCGCAAACGACGCATCAGGCAAATCTTCGGCAGTGGCGCTTGACCTTACCGCTACAAACGTGTCTTTCAGTTTAAGCCGTTTATCCAATTCTTTGTAGGCTGACATTATGGCGGTTTCAATGGCTTTGGGCATTTTGCATTTTTCGATAAGTTCACGTATCTTCTTTGAAGCGGTGTCGTATTGTTTCGGGTTGTTTTTGTCAGTGATGACTTCGTTAATTACTGTGTAAATTTTTTCAGCCAGATTCGTTTCTTCAAGAAACTTTTCATAAGCATATGCGGTTACTGCAAAACCAGGGGGAACAGGCAATCCCGCGTTAATCATTTCCCCGAGGCTGGCGTTTTTGCCGCCTACAACGGGAATATCTGTGACTCTGAGAGTTTCAAACCAACTAATTAATTCTTTTTTGGCGTTGGTCAATCCGCTTCCACCTTATCGGCTGCATCTTTCGATTCGATTTTCTCGACCACGATTCTGCAGGGGATGGGGAGTTTTGCGGTTCCACGTTTTAGGGATTCTTTAGCGGTTTCAACAGCGTTTGCTTTAACCCTCACAATCATCAGCGTTTGACCGGGTTCTACGCGGGCGGCTGTACCGATGGTTCTTCCGAAAGATCGTCGCATGCCTTGTTGAAGACGGTCAGCGTGCGCTCCGAAAATCATTTTGTTTTCTCGGAGAATAATATGCGGGTATGGGAGAACCTGCATGTAGTAATCGTTGATAAGTTTGTCTATAAGGATACGGTTTATCGCCACACGGGACGCTTCTAAAGCGATGTGACGAATTTGAGTTCTTTGTAAAGCGATAAGTCTGGCTTCATAGTCAAAGGTGCCCTTTGTGTCGCCCATTGTGAACTTTACGATTTTTGGCGGGGGGAAACCTTTTATGTATTCTTTGCGCGTGTAAGCCTGCCCTTTGACAGGACCGTAATTGCGTGCCTTCATTATATAATCCCTTTTTAGGGATAACTTTCAAGCGGTATTTAAACAATTTGTAACGTCACTTACAGAAAAAAGTGTGATTTGCCCAAGTTTGCGTAAGGTGAGGAGAATTAGTTGAAAGCTTCTGCGGCTATAGCTGCAGGTTCTTGCAGTCAGCGAAAAAAAGAGGTTTGCAGGTGTTCTGCAGGTTTATTAATTTGTTTCATAAAATAGTTCCAGAAACGCACAGGAAAGGGAAACACTTGAGCACTAAGACAAGACCTGACTGGGATAGATACTTTTTAGACCTCTGTGAAGCAGTTTCCCGACGCGCTACTTGTGACCGAGGAAGAAACGGCTGCGTAATCGTCAAAGACAAAAGAATCATGACTACGGGTTATGTGGGGGCTCCTGCAGGTTTGCCCCATTGCGACGAGGCAGGACATGACCTGCGCAAAGTTATTGATTTCAACGATAACATATCTCAGCATTGTGTGCGTACGCTGCATGCGGAGCAAAACGCGATTATCCAAGCCGCCAGATTCGGCATACCGCTGGAGGGAGCAACGCTGTTTTGCAAGATGACGCCGTGCAGAACCTGCGCTATGATGATAATTAACGCGGGCATCAAGCGGGTTGTCTGTGAAAAACATTACCACGCAGATAAAGACACGTTAGAGATGTTTAAGCAGGCGGGCGTTGAACTGTTGGTAATGAGCGACGAAGTTATGAAATACGACAAACAGTGAGCCTGCCAAAAAACGCACGTTTTTACTTTGTTTTTTGGAATATGTGGATTTCTCGACCGATTTTGTGGTGTTCATCAACATCAACAAAAGAAGCCATCTCTTTTAGCGAAGGGGCGGCGCTGCTGTCTTCAGCGAAAACTACCGTCTGAAACGGCTTGACTGGGGAGAACCCGATGCTGAGAGCTATGTCTTGAAGGTTCATGGTGACTGGTTTGCCTGAGCGTGTTTTGACGAAGGGAGCAACAATAACCAAGAAGCCATTTACCCTGAGGATTTCGTGCGCCTCGTTCAGGAAGTCACTGTAGAGTGGCTTGAGATTAGCGAGGTGTTTGATGGCGTAAGGCGTGGTGGGAATTTGCCGAAGCGCGGGACCCAAATCGGGTTCAGTGGCTATGCAGTCGATTTCTTCACGGATTTTGCTTGTTAACTTCCGTGAGTCGCCTTGTAGAACAGCGAAATCTGCGTGTTCGAGCGAGTATTCGCGGTCTATCCATTCAAGGTTTCTATTGGCGGCATCTATGCACCAGCGGTTGATGTCGATGCCGATTACTTTGGCTTTAGCTAGGAGGGCTTCTTGCAGGATGGTGCCTACACCGCAGAAGGGGTCAAGAAACACTTTCCCAGCGGTACAATGCGAGAGGTTCACCATGATTTTTGCCACACGCGGAGAGATGGCGAAGATTTTGCGTTGAACAGGCTTCTCTATGTCACGTTTCTGAAATTCGAACGGGTTATGCACCGCCACAGTGGCGCCTATGGATGTTCGAGTCTTGCCAATGCACAATAATATTTCGGCTTTATCTTCAACTAAGCCCTTCTTTAAAACTTCAACAGCGGTGAGTTGCGGATGCCCTCTGCCACGTGGAAAACCCATGAAGCGAGCTTTTTTGCCTTGCGCCTTCAGTTCGTCTTTGACGCTGCTTCCCAGAAACCGCTGAATGGTGTTGGCTGCTTTATTGAAAGAGTAAGGGGTGTCTGCCCAGTAGATGCTTACGCCGAAAACCGCTTTGCCTGAGGACGCGCTGGGCATTTTGTCAGCCAAGCCATCCAGAGGCAGGCTGGTTTTGATTTGGGCTTTGGCTTTCTTTTCTTCCTTGACGAAGGCTTCTGCTAGCTGTTCAGTGGAAACGAAAGCGGCTATTTCAGAGATTTTCAGGATGCCGCCTAACTCATCAATTATGGAAGCATCTAGAGGGGACTCGGTTTTGACGGTGAAGAATGCGTGGGAGATTTCTTGGACCTCAAACGTGCAGTTTCTGGCTTGCAGGAAGGAGGTTAGCTCCGCTAAAGATAGTTTCCAGTTTTTGCCAGAAACGAAAGAGTAAGTGTTTGGTGTGGGGTGGGACATTTTAGCCAAGTTACAGGTTGTGCTCGCTGCATTTGAGAGTAACGGTTCAAAGTTGACGCGATAAAGGGTTAAATGCAAGCGCCCACAATCAAATACGGGAATTTGAGATGTCAGCCACAGTAGAGAAAGTCGCAGGTGCCCTTTACAGGTCGGGTTGCATAAAATTTGGCACTTTCAAAATAAAATCGGGCGCAGCAAGCCCATACTACGTTGACCTTGCGCGGTTGCTTTCCGCACCCAAAGAACTCTGCATCATCGCGGATGCCGCGGCAAACAAAATCAAGGCGTTAATGGCTTCAGAAAAAATAGACATGTTGGCTTCCATCGAGCTTAAAGGCGCTTTGATTGTGCCAAGCATCGCGTGCCGAGTGAACCTGCCATGTGTCATTGTTCGGAAAGAGGAAAAAGCGTATGGCGTCACGGGCAGAATTGCGGGAGCGGACGTATCTAAAGGCGATAACGTGCTGTTTTTTGACGATGTCGTCAGCGAAGGCTTATCCAAACTGGAAGGAACCAAGCCGTTGCAGGAGCTTGGCGCACAAGTGAAGCACTTGATGGTTGTGGTTAACCGAGAGCAAGGCGGCAAAGAAAACCTAGAAAAAGCAGGCTACGAGGTTCATGCTTTGGCGAAAATTTCCGAAATTGCAGACTCACTGTACCAATCTAAAAGCATCTCAAAAGAACAGTTGGATGCTGTGTTAAACTACATCAAAAAATAAAAGCCAACTAACACCTTTAACGTTTTTTGACCTCTGATAGGTCCCTATCGTTTTGCC
>CAYGJP010000091.1:3930-8143 GCA_964350175.1 uncultured Candidatus Bathyarchaeia archaeon | reverse complement strand
TTTGGCATAATCTTCTTTGGTTAGGCGGCAACACCTGACTTATGTCCCAAAGCCCTCTAATGCGGGGCTGTTAAATAAAAATAATCGCGCGCGTTGCACCATAACAGAATTAGAACTGGTTAGAGAGAATAATATATGCCATATTGTGTTCTCATCGCAACTATTTTTTTGACTAAAACAAAAAAGGGGAAACGCGGGTGATATCTCCACTTTTGTTGGGGTTTAAATCGCCCCAGTCCACCATACAGCAACAGTAACGCCCAGTTGTCACTTAAGTTTTAAGCCGAGAGGTTCCAATCGCTGGAAGTGTTCGTCATTTGTCTCCAGAATAAGGTTGTGAGCCATGGCTGTCGCGGCTATCAGGAGATCCGCATCGGGCAATGGGGCACCTTCTTTCTTTAGTTTACAGTAGAGGTCACAGTACGTTTCTATGATGCGATTGTTTATGTTTAACACTGAAAAACTCTCTTCTAGCAACTGCTTCACCTTCGTTCTTTTCTTGTCGTCGATTCCCCTCAGAACCTCGATCAGCGTTAAGGGCGAAACTGCGCCTAGACTGTACCTTTTCTCTTTAAGCATGTCGATTATTATGCCCGTGTCAAGGAGATTCATGTAAAGGTGAACTTCTCCCTAAACTCCTCGCTTGATTCAGCCATGGACTTTAGGTCTTCGTCAGTGAGGAGGCTTGCCAATTCTTCGAAGGCTTTTTTGCTCTTGAGCAGTCGTCTCTCGGTGTATAACTCGAGAAGAAATTCGCCCCATTCCTTATTGCCCTTAGCCTTTTCGAGGCGTTCTTTAACTTCTGCTGGAACAGATATGGTTACATACTTGCTCATGCATAACAGCATAGTGACATAACTATATAGCTATTGTGCGCCCGCTTACAGTTCAGTTGG
Organism: uncultured Candidatus Bathyarchaeia archaeon; assembly: GCA_964350175.1. Classification (GTDB taxonomy): domain Archaea; phylum Thermoproteota; class Bathyarchaeia; order Bathyarchaeales; family Bathycorpusculaceae; genus JADGNF01. The sequence goes on along the minus strand of CAYGJP010000091.1, from coordinate 7,247 downwards.
ATTGAACGTTTAACTTGCACTCAAAAGGTCAGGGTTCAAATCTTCCCCAGTCCACCACTACGTTGTCTTCTACCCCAGTAACAGGCGATTTGAAGCAAAATTCAGTGTGTCTGATGATTTCAAAGACAAATCAGCCACGTAACAAGGCTTTAGTAACAGTTTATCGATAAACACGTTGGGTGATGCAATGAAATTCGGTGTTGTGGTCGAAAAAGACGAAGATGGTTATTACGTTGCTTCCGTTCCCGAGTTGCCGGGTTGTCATACGCAAGCTAAAACTCTTGACGAAGTAATGAATAGAGTTAAAGAGGCCATACAACTTTGGTTAGAAACTGAAGGAGTAAAAGCCGAGGGACGCACCGAACTTGTGGGAGTCCAGTTTGTAGAGGTTAAAGCTGAATGAGCTTAAAACCTCAACCAGCTAAAAATAATTAAGGCTCTCTCCAAGTTGGGTTTTGAGATAGTCAGAAAACGAGGCAGCCATGTCATCCTAAAACATGCTGATGGAAGGCTTACTGTGGTTCCTGTTCACGCAGGAGAGGCAATAGGTTCTGGGCTGCTGAATAAGATTATCAAGGATACCGGACTATCAAGAGAGGAATTCATCAAGTTACTAGAAACGGCTTGACTCAAAGGTTCACTTGTTACGCTTTCTATCCAGTTATGGACAAACGGAGTTTTGCGGGAGATCTTTTACTTCGTCAGGGTTCAAATCCCCCAGTCCACTACGAAAAATTGGGTTCTTCATCAAGCTCTGGGTACTGTTCGGGCGCATTTCCTTTCGCCTCAAGCACTAAAGGGTATTTCAAGCCTTTTTGGACATTTCCAAATCCTGCAATCCGCACGCTGAAATGATGGTCATCACCAAAATCGAAGACGAAGAGGAACGTTTGGTTCTTCTGGAGAGTTAGATCTTTCAGTTTTGTTTTTGTCGAGTGGGGTTCCCCAAAATCTCCGAAAAAATCAATCGTGGAATCATCAGGCTCAGGGTTAAAGGTGTATTCCATGTTTCGGTTTTTGGAGTATGGCTTGTTGTCGAAATGAAAAGAATACAGGTGTGGATCAAACCATCCAAACGATTTGTATATAATAGCTTCATGCAGATCATCAAGGGTTTGTGTTTCTTTTAGTTCAATTTTTCGCGTAATTTTTTCGCGGCACCCACAACCACATTGCCCAAGGTACTTAACTATGAATACAACTGTTTTGTTAGTCTCCTTGGTTCTTGTTTTACCTGTATTAGAGTCCAAACTCACCCACCCGTCTATATTATGGACTTGAACACTTTATATAGCACTTCAAAATTGCCACAATTCGCAGGCAACGTTTTGCAAGGATGATTCTACGCTTAATGCACCAAGGACATAAGCTGCCAATCGATGGCGAATAAGCGCCAAGATAAACCCCGAACTATTCAAAAATTACTGGAACCTTGCAACCAAGCTTCTTGTGATACTCTGAAAATACTCGAAAGGCGATTTTACAGGCATAATCTGGGTTTTAGAACACAAGAAAAAAAGAGGGATTTGCGGGTGATATCTCCACGGTGTTGAGGGGTCAAATCTTCCCCAGTCGACGGTAAGGCTAAACTGTGGATGCAAAGCATTGTCAAACACATGCAGAGACCCAGGTAGATTCTATTTATAGGGGGGTATTAGTCAAAAACAGCAACAGGGATCCAGCGGTTTTTGGCATGGCTCACAATCTGCTACTGCGTATCTGCTTGTCACAACCTGCACAACCAGAACCCAACCCAAAAACAAACCAGACAACAAATTTCAGCAAACAGCACAAAGCCCAAGAAGTTGATGAAACTAAGCAACCACCCATCAACAACAACTAAACAAAAAAACAAAACAAACAGAGAAAAAACCATTGAACTGCAAATTCTGCCAAAAACCAGCCGAAGAAAACGGTTTCTGCACCCTACACCAAAAAGCCCACGACAACTTGATGGACAACTACTCAATTTGGAGAAAGGCTTTAAAGACATCTTGGCAAGAATATTTAAGTCAGACTGCAGAGAATTCATTAACAGGTGCTTGCGTTAAAGAGGTAGCCAAGTATCTGATTGAAAACGGGGAAACAACAAATGTCAGACAAAGTTAAGAAACAAGCTTCATCGCTGTCCTTCTCGCTCAGCCGATGGTTCAGCAAAATCTCAACCATGAAACCATCAACAACACTACTTTCCATGGTAATTCTCAGCGGAACCATGCTCCTCTTCGGAGGCATCGTTTACGACATAGTCAACGCGCCTCTATCAGCTGTGTACGCTAACTCAAGGTTCTACTTCTTGTACCCAGAACTGAGCGCACAATTCATATTTGACACCGTAATTGCCGTCACACTCTACGCGTTAGGCTTCATCGGCCTACTAGCCCTCTACCAAAGCTCAAAACACGCCTACAACCCAAGACAAGCATACATGACCCTAAGCGTAGCCGCAACACTTGTACTGCTCACCTACATATTCCTGGAATACTTCATCCGCATTAAGCTGAGTGGCGCATAACACTCAACTTACCAAGGATTCTTTTTTAGCTTTAACTTATACGCCACAAAATTAGTAAACAGATGAATCGGCGGCGTAATCAAAAGAACTGTAACGGCTAATTCTAAGCTCACCATCGCCAACGGCAAAGAGAACACTAAAGCCCCAACAACAAAGTCTATTTGGTCAATTACCGGAAGCAAACCCCCAGGTTTAATGCCTATGCGTCTTTTCAGGAAAGCGCCAGTTAAGTCACCAAGCAACGCACCTAAAGGTGAAAGCACACTAAACAACCAAGGATAACCAAACAGCAAACACTCTACTATTCCAACGCCCGCACCTATAGCAAGCCCGAAAAAGAAGCCACGGAAAGTTTTGTTTGTTCCAAAGATGGGCTTTCCATCAAAAAACTTTCTCCCAGAATCAATGGCACGACCTCCGCCACCGAGCACAGGTGCGCCGTTAGCGCAGTACGCTGGGAAAATGAATTTTAACGCTGCAACGATTAGGGCTGCTATATCCATGTCATCAACCATCAATGATGGGACTCGTAATCATGAATCCCAGTTTCAGCTATTCTCAAATAGCAAGTTGCTTCTTGAGTGTTGCGGTTCTCTTCCAGCACAACCTGAATTATGGTTGAGTTATCAGTGGGTTTTAGGGCTATAACGGTGTCTGCCCAAAAATGCAGAACTCGGGGAGCCACGGGAGCTACGCTGACGTGAGTTTCGTTGAAGACGCTTTTCACTTGGCTGGTCACCACTATGGGTATGTGCTGGATTTTTGCCGCCTGCGCCAGAACGGCCATTTGCCTGTTTAATTC
>CAYGJP010000091.1:0-3920 GCA_964350175.1 uncultured Candidatus Bathyarchaeia archaeon | reverse complement strand
GTACAGAGAATTGAAAGTGTCAATAATCACCAAGCCGAAGTTTTTGGAGATGTAATCCTCCAAGTGGTCCACAACGACAGTTTGCTCAGCAAAATCTTTGGGTTTCATCAAAATTATCAGTTCAGCCACTTCATCAAATTTTCCAGCAGACAACTGGAACAGCCGCTTGGGGGAGAAAGTGTTGTCGCAGTCAATTAACAGGGTTTTAAGACCCTGCAGGGCACAGTTGACGGCGCACTGCAGTGCCAAAGTGGATTTCCCAGTTTCTGGTTCGCCATAGATTAACGTGATGGTTTCAGGCGAGATGCCGCCGCCCATTTTGCTGTCTATGCAGCCGCAGCCAGTGAGAATCTTACGTATCACGTTCATGCACGTCAAGGGATATAAACTGCGAAACTAATAATGTGTTCTGCGCTTAACATAGTTAGGCACGGCATATGAGATCAAAAGTTGCAGTCGCCACAGTTCAAGGAAAAGCATACTTCTTAGTAGTCAACGAGTTAAAGCGAAGGAACATTCTGTTCATAAGCCTCATCCCAGGCGATGTAATTCCAATAGAGATTAAAGTCGTTATAACCACAGAAAAAGAAAAACATCAGGTGAATCATGAAAAAGTGCTGGTTTACAACATTGAAACTGAACCTGAAATCATGGGAAGCGAGGTTGTTAGAATTCTGCAGGGAAAAGAATCCTACGAGAAAATAGTCATAGGCGTGGACCCGGGCGCTGTTTTTGGGTTGGCAGTGATAGCGGACGGCGGAGTCATTGACACAGAGAACTGCTTCAGCCTCAAGGAAGTAGGCGACAAAATAAAGAATGTTCTGAAAACTGTTGATTTCGCTTTGACTGTGGTTGCAGTGAAAATTGGGAGCGGCGTGCCCGTTTACAAAGAGCTTTTGGAGACGTTAGATGATGCCTTGCCGCCTGAAGTGTTATTGGAGATTGTCAGCGAGGCTGGAACAAACCAGTATAATCACCAAGGAAAGCGCAGGCGCGGACTTAGGCACATAGTTTCAGCCATTCGGATAGCTGGAAGAGCAGGCTACGTTTACGAGCGACAAAGGAGACAGGTTTTTGAGTAAAATTGATGATAACGGCAAAACTTTTCTGGTGGATGGTCCAGCCTCTGTGACGGTGATTTCAGGCAAGGCGGAAGTTTTCGGTTATTTTGTGAAAAACACGAGTCGAATTGTGATTCGTGAAGGAAAAAGGTTGCCCTTTGCGGTCAAAGAAAACGCAAGATTTGAAGTTAGGTTGGGTAAAAACGCAAAAACAAAAGAAGTTGACGGCGACACCGTTCCGTTATCGTGGGCTGAAGCTTTTGAAACTTTACGTAATTTGCAGAAAAAACCTGCAGTCGTCATGGTAGTCGGAGGTGTGGATTCGGGGAAAAGTAGCTTCTGCACGTACCTCATAAACAAGCTGATAAGCGAAAAAGGTAGTGTTGCGGTTTTGGATGGTGACATCGGGCAATCCGACGTGGGTCCACCCTGCACCGTTGCTTACGCCGTTGTGGCTAAACCTGTTACGGACTTGTTTGAGCTGAAAGCAGAAAACGCGGTTTTTGTGGGCGTTACCTCGCCAAGTGAAGATGTGAACAGGACAATTAAGGGCGTAGCATCACTGAAAACAGAGGTTTTAAAGCGTAATGTTGACTTTGTGGTGGTGAACACAGATGGCTGGGTTGCTGAAGAAAACGCAGTTAATTACAAGGTGCAGTTGGCTGAGAAGCTTGCGCCAGACGTAATTTTTGGTATTCAGCAAAGCAGTGAGTTGGAACCCTTGCGGGTTAAGTTGGAAAACTTTAGATATATCAAGATTGATTCAGCTGCGGAGGTTAGGGAGCGCAGCAGAGAGAAACGGAAGAACCTGCGGGAACTGGGCTACGTTAAATATTTGGCAAATGCGAAAGTGAAAACTTGGCGCTTAAGCCGCTTGAACATTGAAAAGTCGAACCCCCTCTGTTTGAGTCAGAAGCCAGAAAACAGCCAAAAGGGTTTGTTATTGGGGTTGCATGATGCGCAGAAGAAGTTTTTAGGCATAGGAGTCCTGCAAGGTATCGACTGCGAGCGGAAAAGTTTGAAAGTTTTGACCACGGTGGCTGCCACCCCCGTAAACGTTGCCGTGGGTAGAGTGCGGTTGGATGATAAATTCCACGAAATACCCCTTGAAAGCGGCTAATTTTTGAAGAACGTTTGGAGTTCACTTGCTAAGACGTTGTCTTTGCCGGGTAAAAGTTTTAGTCCGTTGCGAACCCACACGGGTAGGAAGCTTCTGCAGTAGTTTGTGGCGTACCTGTAGTCTAGGAAGATTATGGCGCCTTTGTCGTCCAAAGTTCTAATGGGGCGACCAGCAGCTTGAGATGCCTTCTTCATGGCGGGCAAGATGTAGCCGTATTCGCGTCCAAGGTTGGGGAAGCGCTTCTCGTAGTATTCGATTTGGGCTCTCACCCTCGGCGTCGGCTCAGCGTAGGGCACACCCACCACAACTACAGAGTTCATCTGGTTGCCTGGGAAATCTACGCCTTCGGAGGTGCGTCCGCCTTGAACGCCTAAGAATACGGCGCCGCCAGTGAGGGCGCATTCTTTGAAGTCAGAGACGAGTTTTTCGTTTGCTTTGGAGGTCATGCCCCTGTGCTCGTAGTAAAGCGGTTTCTTTATTGTTTCTTCTAAGCCTGCTTCAATCAAAGCTCTGAGAACTTCAAAAGAGGCAGTAAAGATTCCTGTGTTTACGGGGGTGTTCTGGACAACTTCGTTTAGCCGCTTCACCATAGTTTGGTACATTGCAGGTGTTCGGCTTTCCATAGCGGTGGAAACGCCAAGGCACACAATGGGAAGAATGTGCTCTTTGGGAAAAGGCGAGGGCGCGATGTGTTGAATGGTGTTCTCTGGGAGTTTGGCTATTTTTGCGTAGGCTTCAAGCGGCTGCAGAGTGCCAGACATGATGACGTTCGCGTAGGTGGATGAGAAAACGGGCTGTGTGGTTTTGGAGGGGTCTAACGCGACAATTTCCAGCTTCGCGGCGGCTGCGTTTTCGCGAGTGAAGTATTTGCTGATTATGTTTATGTAGGATTCGTCGCCTGCGGTGTCCATCCATCTTAAGAGGAAATCGCTCATGCCATGGATGTAGCTGCGTGGGTGTTTGCCTTCGGCTAGCAGTTTTTTCTTTATGGCGAGCCCTGCTTCGTTGAGGCTCTGGAAAAAGCTTCGCGGGGTAAGGATGCCTGCTTTGTCCTTTACAATTTCGGTTAAGAATTCGGACGATATTTGTTCTTCTCGGCGGACGTTCATGGCTCGTTTTTCGGTTTCTGCATAGAGCAATTTTGCGAAGGCTTCTGCGTCTTCGTAGCCGAACTTTTTGGCTTCCAGCTCCGCCTGCCGCATAACGAAGAGGCTAAGGCTGCTGCTGGAGATGTCGATGGCTGTTTCAGGCAGGTTATGGGCTTCATCCACGATGAGTATGATTTTTTGCAGTTGCGTATCCAAGTTCTTGAGGAACGCATTGCGGATGTCGGGGTCAAACACATAAAGATAGCTTAACGCGATTACGTTTACGTTTGAGACTGCGGATTTTACGAGTTCGTAGGGGCAGATGCCTTTTTTCTTGCAAATACGCATAATTTCCGAGGATTTGTAGGGGCGGGTGGAGATTTGCTGTTGAAGCTGCATGTACTCGTAGGTGCGCTCGTCAGAGTTCTTGTAGTAGGGGCATTCGCCTTTGGATTTAAGAAGCTCACAGACTTCCATGAGGGATTTGGCGTCGTATGCTTTTCGGGACTCAAATTTGTTGAGGCACATTTCGTTGCGTCCGCGAAGAGAAACCCCAGTCACAGGATGCGTTTTGCTTATCGCTTTGAGTTCCTCTATGACGCGTTCATGTTGTCTGTGCGTTCGCGCCACGTACAATATCTTTAGCTTTTT
>CAYGJP010000090.1:0-8180 GCA_964350175.1 uncultured Candidatus Bathyarchaeia archaeon | reverse complement strand
CATTGACGACATATAGGAAGCCTGTCAGCGCCAACTTGAATGTACACAACAATGTCGCTGCTTTCGCAGTCTGACTTCAAAGGGTTGTGACATAGCTCGACCAAGTTCTACACGCTCAGAAACTCGTTCTTTCAGCCTTTTTAAAAGAACAAAACACCGACATCTGAGAACCGGAGGCTTCACAAGTTGAGCACCCAAAACGCAAATCAGAAAGCGCCTAACCGAGGAAGACTCCACGTATTAGGCATCGACGCCGAAACAGACCCAGCCATCGGACAGAAACTAAAGCGCGGCATCTACTCCGCAGACCGAATCCACTCCCTAGTGATGGGGTTTCCAGGCTGCGGAAAAACCCGCTTCCTCCTCTCCCTCATAAAACAGCACATAGACAACGACGAAGGCTTCATGGTCCTCGACTCACACCGAGACCTTGTACCGCTAGTTCTGTCGCATATTCCGCCGGAAAAATGGGACCGCGTAGTCTACATCAACCCATGGTCCGCCTTCGAAGACAAATACGACAACCGCGTCGTCCAAATAAACTTCTTAGAATGCAAGGACCCACGCGACCGAGACGTCATAGCCAGAATGTTCATGGACACCCTAGAAAAAATCTACGAACGATGGTGGGGTCCACGCCTCGATATGATACTCATGAACGCGCTCTACCTGCTAATGGAAAAGGAATCAGCCAAACTCCCCGACCTCTACAAGATCCTCGCAGACAAAGAATTCAGGGACATGCTACTCGCAAAATGCCAAGACAACAACGTCAAGCTCTTCTGGGAAAAACAATACGAAAAAATGCCCAAAGACGCCTCCATCGCCGTCCTAACCAAGATGTATCGGCTCGTCCAAGAAAGAATAATCGTACCCCTGTTCATGGCGGAAAAAAGCAGCATAGACTTCAGAAAAGCCATGGACCACGGCAAGATCATCATAGTCGACCTGCCAGAGGGCAAAGTCACAACAGACATCGCCAACTTTGTGGGCAGCCTAATCCTCTCAAGAGTCTACATGGCGGGAATGAGCAGAGAAGACACCCCAGAAGAAGAACGCAAACCCTTCTTCGTATACATAGACGAAGCCTACCGCTATACCACAAAGAGCATTCCAGAGACGCTGCAGTCTCTGCGCAAATTCAAGGTCTTCATGACCCTCGCAAGCCAGTACCTTGAACAGTACCGCAGAGACATCCAGGAAGCTATTCCCCAAACATGCGAAACAGTAATTTCCTTTAGAGTCGGCGAACACACGGCCAAAACCCTCGAAAAATTCTACCCAAAAGAATTCGGCTACCAAACCCTCATGAGCCTACCAAGACACCTATTTTTTGTTTCGACGCCTTTTTGCGGAAACCGCGAATACCAAGTGCTCGAAACCCTAGACTACAAAACAGGCCCAAGCAATCCTGATGCGGTGATAAAGGAGAGCCTCGAAAAATACGGACGCCACATAGACATCGACGAGTTGATGGGGGAAATAAAAAGGAAAATGGTCCAAGAGGAATTCTTAGACTGGCCCGTGACACCCTCCGAATGGACCGTGCTCCTCCAAATCAGGCTGATGGGCGGACCAATCAACGAAGATGCACTGAGAAGCCAACTTCTATACGACAAAGCTAAGCCTAAGCCAAACGCCCTCACCGAAGTCGGGTTCGCCAATGCACTCAAAAACCTCTCTGTAGACAACATGAAACGCAACGCATGGTTAAGTCTCAAAGTCGAAACAGTACGCCAATGGCGCGAAGAAACCTACGCGTACGGCAAGAAAGAAGTAAGAGCAAAAGAAGACCGAATAAGGCTCTGGAGCCTGGACTTAACTGACATCAAGGCTAAACGTTTGCTTGAAAGCCCATTCAAAGGCGACAAAGCAGGCGACATCAAACACATCCAAACAATTGTCGCGCAGCGCAGGGCTTACTGGCTTAACGGCTGGATCGCCCGCATAGACACAGGAGAAACGGGCGAAAGCATCGCTGACCTCTACGTCACGCCCACCTTGCCATTGCAGAACGTTGAAGGCGCGAAAGGCTACATAGACCCACAGCACTGGGACTACGAACGCTCCTTCGCCGTTGAAGTGGAAAGTTATCCGCAGAAGCACTGGGACCGCGTACAAAACAACTACGAACGAAACAAGAAAATGGGCTTCCCAACAGTCTTCATCGTCCCCACCGAAGAGCTCGAGACCGAGTTGAAAAAGAAGCTGGCGGATTGGAAAGCCATAGTCGTAGCCAACTCCTCAAAATTTGAGCCAGGGCATCCGGATATGGCTGCTGTGGACGTGGTTAAAACGCTTAGCGACCAAACGGAGAAATCAACTGAAGCGAAACAGGCTGATGAGAAGGATAGGAAACAGCCAGAAGACTCAAAGCAACCTCAGGGGCAGGCGATTGAAAACCAAGACGAAACAAAAGAAGACCAAGCGCCTCAGAGCGCAGCAGATTTGAAACAGGAAAAACCAGACGGCGAGACGCAGGTTGAAGACGATAAGCAGCCCGCTGAAAAGCAGGATAAAGCCGCAAACGTTCAAGTTCAAATGACTGAGCAAGATAAAGCGGAAGCGTTGCTTGCGCAACTCAAGAACCTCAAAGGCTACGAGTTGGTCACGAGGGAGAGCGGTGGAAAACGGGAGCTTATCGCGTTGAAAACAGTGCACGGCAAAACTGTCGAGGTCAAATTAGGGTCAAGCGGTGAGTTCGCTGAGGCCGTTAAGGCGTTGTCTGGAAAGCTGGAGAAGCCTCAAGCAACGCCGCAGCCAACAGAGATGAAGCAGCAGCAATCAGTGGGCGCGCCAAGCGGCAAACCATATGAACGGCCAGAAGAGGGAAAAACTGAAAGCCAGCAAATCCTCACAGAAGCGCAAACTGCGTCAAGCGGACAACAACCTGAGCGGTCCATAGAAAGCAATGCAGAAGCGGCTTCACAGCCAACTGAGGACGCAATAGCAGAAGGAGAAGATGAACCAGAAAAGACAGCAGCAAACTACAGGGAAGACTTGCTCCAAGAGCTCGCAGCGTCAGGCTGGCGGTTCACGCTTAAGACATGCCGGGAGAAAATCTTTGTTTACGCAAGAAAGGGACGAAACGAAAACAAAAGCATAGGCGAATTTGACGACGAAGCAAAACGCATAATTGAGAAACTCAAACTGAAAGTCAACGGCTTCAACGATTGACACTCTCCCCGACTAAAGTCGGGAGATTCTTGCTTCCTTGACTAAAACTTGCTCCCGTTCGCTAACGAGGGTAGAGGTTCTAATTTCAGCAAGCGTTCTCGATTTCCCATTAGGGAACGAGGGTTCGGGTGTGACCCACCCTACCATAACTAAACCACGATGCTTAATGTTCCTCGCAGCGTTGTAGTCCCGTGGCATAACGGACCCGCAGAAAGGACAGCGATGCGTTCTCTCCGAAAGGTCTTTCCACACCAGCCCACCACACACACTACACTCCTGCGATGTGCCTTTAGGGTCAACCTGAACTCGGCGTTTACCAGCACTCTCAGCCTTGTACCCGACAAAATTCACGAATTTACCCCAACCAGCATCCAACATCAACTTACGCATCGCACTACCATTAATCTGGACCAAACCATTAATGTTCAAATCTTCCAAACAAACCAAATCATAGTTATCCACGTAGTAGCGACTCAACTTATGCAGAAAACTGTTACGGCGAAGCTCAACCCGTTCATGCACCAACGCCACTCGACACTTCTGCTTACGATAATTATGGCTACGCTTCTTCTTGTTTGAAAGCTTCTGCTGTGCTTTCACCAAACGCTTCTCAGCTATCTTAACGTTCCGAGGATGCTCAACCACTAAGCCATCACTATCGGTACAGAAATTAGCTACATTCAAGTCGATTCCAACAGCTTTCCTTCCTGCCGACGCTAAAGGCTCAACTGAATCCTCACAGACAAAACAGGCAAACCATTTATGCGTCTTATTATGTTTGACTATTACCTGCTTAATTATTCCTTGAATTGGCTCACTCATACGCATACTGATTCTGCCAATCTTGCTCAGAACAAGCGTATCACTGTCAAGTTTGAATCCTGACTGCTCAAAAGCCATGCTGTGAAAACGTTTCTTAGCCCTGAGCCTACCTACTTGATGTCCCTTCTCTTTGAGGGCATGGAGAACATGAAGGTTATTCTGCAACTGATGAACAACATTCTGCAAGACTATGCTGTGAACCTCGTATAGGTCAGGGTGTTCTTGTTTAAGCGGTGGCAACACATTATCCTTGAAAACCTGATGTTCCAAACAGTAGTTGTAGACAAAGCAGCATTTGTCGAAGCTACTGAACAGTTTAGTTTCTACGCCTCTGCTTGGATACAGCCTAAAACGGTGTACTTGAATCATCGGGTACTCTGAGCCTCAATATACTTCTGAATTGATTCAGCACTTATGTTTCCAGCCGTGGACACAAAATAACTGTGAGTCCACATAGACGGCAGTTTATTTAACTCTGGAAACTCGATTCTCAAATCGTGGCTGCTTTTTCCCTTAAAGGATTGCACAAGACGTGGAAGGGAAAGATTCGGGTTAGAGGAAACAAACAGGTGCAAATGGTCGGGCATAATCTCCAACGCCAAAACCTCAACATCTAACTCCTTTGCTACTTGACGGATAATTTCTTCAAGCCTAACTTTGAGGTTGCCGACAAGAATTTTCTTACGACGCTTAGGGCACCAAATAAGATGATAATTCAAAAGGTACACATGATGACCATTAGTTCGGTAGCCCATACAATCTAATCAACCATAATGCCTATTTAACGTTGTTTGTTTACGCAATTCATCTACCAGCTAAAGCAGGTAGCTTTCTTGCTGACTTTTCTTGTAATTGCCACTTATTTCAATTTTTCGCCTTTAAATATTCTGGCGCGACCACGCTATCGTATCCTGTTGGAACAAACTTTGTCTGAAAAGACTGCTTGCCGGCGTTAAGGCTATGATCCAAAACTGGGGAAGCACAGGAAAGCGGTCACAAAGACCGAAAAACTGCGGTCACAAGCTGCGGTTAAGCGGTCACAGAGGCCGCGCAAATGCGTCAGGTAACTTTTTGCCGATTCAAAATTAAACGCGGTCACAACGCGGTCACAAACCTTTTTGAAGCTCTTTTTTACCATTAAACTGCAGAAAATCTGCGGTCACAGCGGTCACCATTGCGGTCACAAAACGGTTAAGCGGTCACAAATGTGCGGTCACAGATTCTTCAAGCGGTCACAAGCCGTGATTAGGCGGTCACAAAGGGAATTGTTCCAAAGTACTGTTCTACCGCAGAAAAACTAAATATTAAAGGAAAGAAAAGTAAGGAGATGCGTCAAAATGCAAAATTCACCAATCGATTTAGATCGTTTGTGTCGGGACCTTGGGTCCTATCTCTTCAACTGTAATGGCGTTCCAAATGTTTCAAAGACTGAAGCTTTCATGTCGCATGAGCACAGAGATGAGATTGCAGCGCCACGGGAACTGCTTCTAAGATACCCAGACATAATCATACATGTGGCTAGCGAAACGGTAGCTGTCTTGAAAAACAAGGCGAAAACTGGCGTAGCATCCGACGTAGTTTCATCATTTCTTCAAAACTTTAGGAAGAACTTCCTGATACATGAGACCTTCAACATTTACAGAGTCGGAGACTACCTTCCCGTCGACGGCATGTGGATGATTAGGCTAGAGCATGATTCGCCAGACGTTATGTTTCGAAGCAGGGTTACGTTTGGGTTTGCAAAACCCGGCTTATTCTGCTTCCTTCCTGAGGCAACAGGACGATTCCTGCTAAAACATAGTGTAGATCTGGCCCGCATGCTTGATGCCAAGTATGTCATAGTTTCCCCGCCAAACAGGATGCACCTGGTTTTTAGAGAGGACGTTGAAGAGGTTAGGCGCAGGCTTAAACCGTTGGGCGTAGTTCCAGTTATGGCTGTTAACAATCTCCGTGCAGAAGATGCCGCCGGAAAAGTTGTTTTATCTGACGAGTTCAGAGCACTACCAGAAGGGTTCGCTGTTCTTCCAAAGATTATTCCAAGCGTTCAAGACGTCGAGACGCTACTTTAAGAGTTTGTTGGCAAGCTCGTAGTGAGCCTGCTTCTTCAGAAGCTTTAGGGAGTTTGCCTCTAATTCTGCAACTGCTTTCGCCTTGTCCCAGAACATGTACACTGTCCCACACAGTGCTCTGCGGCTAAGCTCCTCCTCCAACGGCAGATCCTTTCCTTCATAGACCAGAGCAGCCTTTCCATCTCTCTCACGCATGACTACGCGGTCAGGCTTTTGCGTCAAAAGCTTCTTCACAATAACCGGGTGCAATGACCCGTTGACCACAACCATCGATGCCTCGTCAACATTGTCTATCATGGCGGCGAACTCGTCTACATAGAGTGCTCTGTAGCCTCTGAACTTTGCAGTCTCAACGTACCCAAAAAGAATAGAGCCTAAACCTCCGGCGCCCCGTGAGAGCTCCAGCCACAGCTTCATGGCGTCGTTTAAGGCGAGTTCCTGTGTGCCTTTGAGCTTGCCGAAAACCTCTCTAACCCTTTCCTGAAACTCTTCGAGTAAGCGTGGGTCAACTCTTAAACTGGTTCTTGCTCTGGTTGAGCTTTTTCCGAAAACTTGAGCACTTTCCTGCAAATTAGACACCTATTCAATTAGAAGGGCATCCAACTATTTAATCTTAGCTGCATTCTAAAACACGCAATTGCGTGCCCTGAACAAAGTTTCTTTCTTTTCTCAAGCTGAAGGAAGCGAGCGGAGCGTCTAAGTCCTGGCTCCGGCCTAGCGAACGCTGGGTTCCTTCAGAGGCACAACAAGGAGGTAGAGACTGAATGTACAAACATGTGTTTTCAAGAGTTGTTTTGCCCCCTGAAAAATACATCATTCAGGGAATAATGAAACCCGAACGTAAACCCAAAGAAAAGAAACCGTTAGAAAACAACAACCTGAAGAACCAAGGAAAAACACGCCGCCAGATTTGCGCGACATGCGATTTCCGCGACAAGCAATGCGGCTACTGCCTAATCAAGCGATTAGGAAGCGATTGTCCCTACATTAGCGGCAGCACCGGATACGTTGCCTTCCAACTGTCGAATTAGGAGGTGAAACGCTTGAAGTTAGACTCAATCGAGAAAAGACTGGACTTAGCTTATGAAATGAGAATGAGCGAACTTGAACCAATCACCCCACACCTAATCGGCCCGCCTGGCGTAGGAAAATCGACCATAGTTAGAGAATACGCTGAGGAAAAAGCTAGGCAACTCCAAAAAGAATTCGTTGACTTTGACACGTTAACACCCGAAGACGTCGAAAAACTACTGGAGACACCTGACAAATACTACGTGTTCGCTGACAAACGCCTAACAGGACTTGATCCAGTTGACCTTTCAGGCATACCCAGACTGGTCAACGGCTCCAAATACGTCATGTTTCTCCCCTTAGCTTTGGCAAAGCTCCTCAGCAAAACCGCTGGGCTACTGTTCCTCGACGAATTCCTAAACGAAAACCGCCCAAACATGCTAAGTGCTGCATACAAAATTGTGCGCGACTACAAGATAGGCGACATCGCATTAAACAAGCAAATCCTAGTGGTGGCAGCATCAAACAGCGCTGAGCACAGCAGCATCTCAAACAGCATCCCCAAACCTCTCAGAGACCGCTTCGACTTCATAGAAGCCGAACCACCCACCGTGGAGAGCTGGGTCGAATGGATGGATAAACGCTATGGACCAGCAAACTGGGAACGCAACGTCCTCGCGTACCTGCACTGGAGACCAAGCGACTTTCTAGCAAACACCAACGACACCGTCGAAGACAACGGCTACGAACCCCCGGCAACCCCAAGAGGCTGGTCATACGTCAGCTTAGCCTACACAAAAGTGAAAGACGAGGACATGCGCGCAAGCGTAGCCAAAGGCAAGCTTGGAAGAGTCGGCGACACATTACTCGCGTTCCTCGCAAACAAAGTTCCGCCGTTCGAAGAACTCATCGCGCAACCGGAGGTCATCAGAGGCTTCAATATCGAACAGAAATACCTGGCAGCTTTGACAGTCGCTGAAGCCATAACCAAAACAACTCAGAACATCGAGAAAGCAAAGAAGTTCCTGATTTACGTTTCAGGACAGGACGACCGAGAACTCATATCCGCCATGTTCGCTTTCCTCCAAAAACAACGCCGAC
>CAYGJP010000089.1:0-8274 GCA_964350175.1 uncultured Candidatus Bathyarchaeia archaeon | reverse complement strand
ATCTTACTCCGAGACCGCACCAGCGAACAACGTATCGTTATCACTAAATTAACTCTTAAGATTTGGGGTCCCCACAAACGAACCCCCACTTGCCCAAATAAGTTACTTATGCTCAGAACCCAGCACACTCCTGAAAACAACACACATGTCCCGCGCATACTTGTCCCAAGTCAAGTTCTCCCGCACAAACCGCTGCCCTCGCTGCACCATTTCATCCATCAACTTGGGATTATTCAGGGCACACAAAACGGCTTCGGCAAGGTCTTCAACACTATGCTTTATCAGCAGCCCCATCTGCTCTTTCGCGATGACCTCAGCTGCTCCACAACCCTCAGCAACAATTGAAGGCTTACCAACAACCAACGCCTCAAAAGGAACCAAACCCCACGTCTGATCCTTAACTGGAAACAAGTTAACATCACAAGCATTATAGTAGCTTCGAAGCGCCTCCTCCGAGATGCAACCCGTAAAAATGACGTCCTTCTCCAAGCCCAACTTTTCAACTTCCGCCTTCAGGATTGACTCCCAAGGACCGTCTCCCACAAGCGCCAACTTTACAGAACCCAAACGCTGCTTTAGAACCTTCAAAGCGCGGATGCTCAGGATCTGGTTTTTGCGCTGCATCAAAGCACCCACATGAAGCAACAAAACACCATCACCCAAACCTAAACGCGCTCTGGCGTCAGGAACTTTGGTGCTGAAGAAGGCATAGTCTACGCCTGTATTGAGAACAATCGAGTCCCGCCCATACCTCTCCTTGATGAGGCGGCTGTTAAGAGCGGAACACGTAACAATCGGGTCAAACCCGCTATTAACAATAAACTTGTCCATGGCGCTGGCCATCTTGAGAGCAAAACGGAAAAAGGCACTTTTGTCATAGACATCTTTGGTTTGGTTGTAGGGTCCCAGAACCTCGCTGGAAAGCCACATTACAGGTTTGCCTGTCCACGCAAAATATGTTGCCCAGTAAGCAGGAAAATTGCAGGCGCAGATAAGGTCGAACTTTCGTGCAGATTTTCGCAGGAGAGCTACAAAAGCAAAAATTTCCCTTATAGTCGAAGTTAACACTGTTTTAACGCCGTTCATTACCGGCTGCTCAAGCTGTTTCGCAGGCAAAACAAAATCTATCTTTGCAAGGTGAGGCGGAAGTTTGCTTAAATCCAACGAAAGCGTGGCAATGCTGGCGCCACAGCCCATAGAGTTCAAATTGTAAACCAGATTCAAAACTGCCTTTTCAGCGCCACCAGCAAAAATGTGCGGAGTAACAATCAGGACCTTCAAGGCTGTGGTTTCTCCTTTGTGAAGCGTTTTGGGTATAGGAACTTTAGCGCTAACGCCAGCAACACTGTGCCGACGGCGGCTGCCAATAAGCCCTGCTCGAGGTAGCCGAGACCGACATATCTTAAAGTGTATTGGCTGCCAGAGCTATTTACTGGGAACACGGAGGCGTAGTTGAAAACGCAGATTGGTTCAGAGAGCTTGCCTGAACCGTCAAGGCTCCAATAACCGGTACCTGCTTCAAGAAACACCAAATAATCCGCGGTAGGCTTAACTGTGTATTCGGAGCCTGAACGCATAGTGTAACTGGGAACATCAACAGCCGCAGAATTCTGAGGCAAATCAATAACATCGTCATAAGCGCTTAGAGTAGCCATGTTGAATATCGCATCGCCAGTTTCAGCTTCGATGCTTATGGTGTGGTAGCCCGCAGACAAAGACAAAGGTCCAAGCTCAACGGCAGTAGAGAAACCTTCGCCGTCTTGATTTATCTGGACAATTCTGGCAACGCCGTCAACATAAACCTTCACGCTTGTAGGTTCCCATGGACTCTGGAAAGTCAAGTTCAGCTTATAGACACCACCGTTAAACACGTAAAATCGAGTTGTAGCACTGGAATTTGAAAGCGCAATAAGACGCCCGCCATTAGCCTCAGGGTTCACGATTAACGCAGTAGAATTAAAACTCCAAGCGCGGTCATCAAAAAGATAAACCACCGCTGCATCAGATTGCTCCAACAAATTGGAAACAGTTTGTGCCGCCTCATTAATCGCGGCATCAGGAACCAGAGCTATCTTGGACAAAGCAGAAGGACCACCTAAACCTGAGATGTCAAGTTCGCTCTGCGAATTGAGGCTAAAGCTACCGATGTCCAACCATTTGTATGAGCCTTCAGTGGAAGTTGTGTGTTTGAATATGTAGCTTTCGCCATTGTCTACTTTGAAACTAATACCCTGAGAATTATTCAGTCCATCGTAAACTTGGACAAGAACATGGTACGCACCTGAGTTTTTAATGTTAAGCGGAACCGAAATTGCATGAGCACCTTCAGTGTAGATGTACCCATCCGGAGCAACATTTGGGTCACCACCAGAAAAGTACCACATGAGGTCGCCACTTACCCATTGAATCCACGGATTCGAAGAAACAGGAGCATAACTCCAAGGCTTAACAATATACTGTTCACCTAGGGATGACACAATAAGATTCCAATAAGGGTCACCCTGAAAGAAAACATACTGCGACCTATCAAGCAAAGAGCCAGTTAACCCAATGTTATCAGCTAGGAAAGCTACAGGATAATTTTTGAAGTCAAAGTTCATGTCACTCAAAGAAACCAAAGCACCTCTATCACCCACCACAAGAGAAAGACCGTCAGTCTGATAGATATTTGGAAGCGGACAAGTGTTCTCATAAACCAAAACCGACGTAAAATTCTGCACTAGTTTGAGGCTGTTCTGCTTGCCCCACGCAGCAATGGTGTTCTCAAGAGAGAAAACCGCAAGACCTGGAATACCACTGCGAACCTCCGGAGGCAAATTCGCCAAAGAAAAAGCAGAGAGGTCGTCACGTTCACTGGGCATGTCGGCATCTAACCGTATAATCACATACTTCACACCCAAAACACTCAGAAGCTTACCCCAATCGCTTGTCCGATCAGAATAAAGCGTCGTGTAAACCCAGCGAGTAAAACTTGCACCCTGCGTCAAATCAGATTCACTCTTAATTTCCACTGTAGGCTGAGACTGAAGCGCCACATAAGGGTCCAAGAACCACCGAGAAGACCAATTGTAAGTTGTTGCCCAAACAGCAGGAGGGAAAAACGCTATCCGGAAATCACCGCTTTGAGATGCAAGCCAACTGTCAAATTCTTGGTATGCCTGTGGAATCTCAACGGTGCCCACCCGACCACCGATGTCGCCAGTGATGAACTGCCACGAAGACGCCATAATAAGCAGTGAGATTAGCAGGAGTGGCAGAACCTTGCGCATAAGTGAAGATTTTTTTGCCAAAGAACGTTTGAAGCCTTCCGCGGCTAACCCGAGAAAGAAAGCCACGGGCAAAGCTGCAACCATTAGAAACTTGCTCACTTCTCTGAACATTCCTAAACCAGGCACATTGTTAAAGAGCCAATAGTACACGGGCGTGAGAGGCGGAAGCACCAAGAGGATTATGACTATGCTAAGGAGACCAAGCAAGGCGAAAAAGTAAATGTGCTGGCGCCCAGCCTTAATTAGGAAAGGCGATGAGTCTTCGGTTAAGCCACCATTATCCCACCACCTGTACAGACGCTTAAAGCCGCTTTTCCACCACAAGAAAAAGAACGATGAAATCACGAAAGCCACCAAACAAAGCTGAGGAATAACGGTCTCAGTAACATTCAAGGGAGAAACAGCCACGGCAGCTTCTTCAGCCCTCGTTGCGTACACCGGGAGATTTATCATTATTAGCTGATAGAAGAAGGGAAAAGCCGCCATGAGAGCAACAACCAAGATGAGACCCACTTGAATTATGCGCTGCACAAACTTCTTGAAAATTGAGGTTCTTCCTGAGAACGCCAAATCGAAGAACGCGTACAAAAGGGCAAACAAAATAAACAGATATGCCACTTGCGGACTCGCGTAAATCATCACACCAGTAAGTAACCCACAGGCAAACAGACTCCACTTGCCGCCTTCTCTTATGACTTTGAAGAAAAAGAAAACTGCAAACGCCAAAACCATAAACGCCAAAAGAACCGTGTTGTGACCATAAACCCACCTCGTCAAAGTGAAAGGATTAAACATCATGTAGAGTCCAGCCACAAAACCAGCCGTTTTAGACTTAAACAGATAAGAGAAAGCAAGATAGAAACCAAACCCAGAAAGCCCCATCAACAGAACAAACAGGATTTTATGGGCAAACGCAACTGACCCGAAAAACAAAGACAAACCAATGAGAGGGATATTGTAAACTGCGTTGCCAGTTAGCACGCTAGCTGTGCCGAGGTTAGATTTGTAGTCCCATGGAAAATCGAAGGGACGCGACAGCTGATCCAACCGGTACATGGGCGCCAAATCGTGGAAGGCAACGGGGTCGCCTGTGGCAAAGATGGAGCGCAGACTAAACACTGCAATAACAATGAAGACAAAGAGCGCCAGTGCACGTATTTTGTTGAAAGGCATAGTTTGAAGGTATTTCGCCATTATTTTAACGCTCTCTTTAGATGATAAATTGGGTCTCAGCTATTTCAATCGTGACAGGAAGCCCAACGCTGCACTTAGGCTTTTCACAGTAACCAAGAACAAGCAGCCTAAGAAAACGCTAAGCGACTTGCCCGAGTCTTTTAACACTTGCACCAAAGTGGACATTGTAAGCTTAAACGTTGCTGCGGTTGGAGCTTTAACCTTATTACTCTTGAAGGCAATCACGGAATGACCATATGATAAGTACTTTCTGACAGCGTTTTGCGGTGAATCAGCTTCAGAGTGAACAACTTTGCCTCTGCACCAAGCCTCTTTAAGTCCGGTTGATTTTAGTCGCTGGTAAAGTTCCTGATCTTCCCACCAACGCAACTCATCATTAAAAACTAATTGCCGCCGCAGTGTCTGCTTTTTGTAGAATCGGGGGATTCCGCCTTTTGGTCCCCCAGCTTGGACTACACTGTTTTTCCAGAGCGCAGAACACTTACCCCAGAAGTTAAGTCCCACGAATACCTCGGGAATTTTCACGGCGTCAACCGCACAATTAGAGCAGAGAAAAACACAGTCCTCAACGACGCCATCGCCGAGTTGCTGGTCTGAGTCCAAGAAAAGCACGTAACTGCCCTTTACATGAGCAAGCCCCACATTTCTAGCAGCCGCCTGAGAACCTCTGCAAAGTATAACGCATGCGCCAAAAGCTTCAGCAACGCTTCGCGTCTTATCGCGACTGTAGTTGTCGACTACGAGCATCTCTACGTGTGGATATTTCTGCCGCCTCACTGATTCCAAACAGAGAGGAAGACATTTTTCAGAATTATACGTGGGAATAACTACTGACACACAGGAGCACACACCGTCGCCCACAGATGTCAACGGGTCAAAAGCTCCAGATAAGCCTCTTCGTAAGCTTCTGCCACAATGCCCCAGCTTTCCTTCTGCGCGAACTGCAAGTTTTGTTCACTCATCTTTGCCGCCAACTTCTCGTCGTGAAGCACCGTCAATATCGCCTCTTTCAACGCTTTGACGTTACCAGGAGGCGCTAAAAGCGCAGAGGCGCCCTCAGATAATATTTCCCTGATTTCAGGCAGGTCAGAAGCCACAATGGGACGCCCGTAGCCGCAGGCAAGGTGGAACACACCGCTTGTTCCGGTTGTGGTAAAGTATGGTATTACGACGACATCAGCTACTCTGAAGACTTGAGCCAAATCGTCTTCAGGTATGTAACCTAAAAACTCCACGTTTGGAATTTTCATTTTTATATACGGGTCTAGGAATCCCGGAAAGTTCGGATGACTAGAGCCAGCGACAACTAGTTTGACATTGTGGTTTTCTTTTCTTAATTCCTCGAAGGCTCGAAGCATTACTGGAAGACCCTTGTATGGTCCCATGTGACCAAAGATCAAGATGACTTTTTCTTCAGGGTCTATTAGCGGATAGTTGTTTGCTGATGTGCCATGAGGTATATACCGGACGCCCATGTGACCGTACCGTTCCTTCAAGTAATCAGCATACGACCGTACAGTCACAACTACGCTTGGAGCAGAAAGCAGGAGTTTTGTTGCTATTAGTATTCCTACTTTGTTCAGCAAACTGGGTTTCAGTTGAACTTTCTCTAGGTCCACTTTCTCGCCTAAGTTGTGCACTTCAGCTATAACCTTGAAGCCTAGAAGGCGGGAAAGGAAAACAAGCGATAAACCTGTGAAGTTTGCAAGCCTGCTTTTTCCATAGCTCTGGAAATGCACGTTAAAGTGTACCACGTGGGGTCTCAGCTTTATGATGTGCCGCATTATGCTAAGTATTGATAGGAAATTGTCTGCTTTCCAAACTCTTAAGACCTTAACCTTCGGGTCGTCCTTCAACTTTTCTTCATCAGAAGTGGTGTTTTTGTCCACCAACAGGTACATTTTGTCAATCGCCGGACGGTTGGCCAACTCATTCACCAAACTCTGCGCGTACTCGCTTAATCGAGCACGATTAGGCGGATAAGATGAGATGAAGCAGACTTTCAGGTTGCCTAATCCTCCAAAGACGGAGTATGGAGTTACAAACCCTATCTTAACAGTTTTTCCCCACACTCGTTGCCTTCGGAACATCATTTGCAATAAAGCACTGCCTGCAATGCCCATCTGAATAAACCAATACGCATAGACGAAGGGTATCCAGAAAATGTTCTTCAGTCTGATTGGCTTCACCAAAAAGACCATGGATAACCCCAGTGATAACAGAGTCACACTGGTCAAGGCTACAACCAGAGCGGCAGAGATTGGAAATATGCTGTTTTCGGCGGGAAAGAACATGCTGAGTCCCCAGTTAACGTAGCTGGCTAAGCAGACAACCATGATGAAGGGACCAATAAGCGAGATTTCAGCGTCAATAACCCGCCTGTTAGGCTGCCTCATAAGAGAGCCATACTTCAAAGCCGCTTCCATGTACCCTCGGTACCAGCGGGTACGCTGCGTTATTAAACCAGAGAGGTTGCTGGGTGTTTCTTGCCCTGAGCAAACATCAGAAGCAAACTTTACTAGATGCCCTTTGCCAGTAAGTCTAAGCGCTAGCTCCACATCTTCTGCAAGTGAAGACTCCTCCCAACCGCCCATCTCTTTCAAGATGTCTGCTCGGATGAATTGGCAGCTTCCAGTTAATGGTACGAAGAGTTTGAGCCGCTCTCTGCCACAAAGTAGTCCTTGGAACCACGCGCGGTCTTCCATTGAAGCAATTTTTGTCA
The DNA here is from genome assembly GCA_964350175.1 of uncultured Candidatus Bathyarchaeia archaeon. Classification (GTDB taxonomy): domain Archaea; phylum Thermoproteota; class Bathyarchaeia; order Bathyarchaeales; family Bathycorpusculaceae; genus JADGNF01. The sequence goes on along the minus strand of CAYGJP010000089.1, from coordinate 1,089 downwards.
GCATGTTTTGCTTTGCATTCACGGAGGAGGTACTTCCTTGAACAGCTGTGACTGCCTTGTCTTGGAAGTAGGAAACCATTTTTTGCAACGTATTTTTTTCAGGGATGCTGTCAGCGTCGAAAACGCCTACAATTTCACCTGTTACGTGTGGGAGAGCAAGGTTTAGAGCTGCGGGTTTGCCATTTGAGGTTTTTTCACAGATAACCTTGATGGTTCCTTTGTGTTTTTCGGAGAACTCGGCGCATATTTTTCTCGTCGCATCTTTTGAGGCGCCTTCTACAACTATTATTTCCATCTTTTCCTTTGGATAGTCTAAGTTCAGCATGGCGTCTAGGCAACGACCGATAACAGCGTCTTCATCTTTGGCAGGCACGATTATGGAGAACTTGGGGAGCTCACCGACATTGGCGTAAAAGCTTTTTTGCTTGTTTCTGATGCCTGAAAATAAGATACGCACATGATAGATTGCCCACAGTAGGATAACGGAAAGTAAAATGGCGGAGATAAGAGTAAACACATTCATAGGGTAAAACCTGAGGTTTCATTCGTGTTTCCGTTGCGAGTATGCCCACTTAGCGCCATAATTGCCAAATATCGAACGAACTCTATATTGTTTGCCCATTCTTGAGTGTTTCTATTGCCCCATTTTTGGGCTAACGCACTGAGTTTGCGGGCTATGGGTAAACCAATTTCAATTAGGCTACGTGAGAGTTTACTTTCAAGGAGTTCCTGCAATTTCCGTGTTACGGCAAGGATGCTTTTGACTAAGGTTTTGCAGCGAATTTTTTTGGCTACTTTTATTGTTAAATCAAACAGCACTCTATCGATTCGGGGTAAGGCTTTGAACCACACGCCAGAACGCATCGCTTTCATTTTTAACTTTAACAATTGTGCCTTGCCAAGAAAACAGAAATCGTGATCCTCACTTGCCACCGTAAACATTTTGATTTGTCCTTTCAAAGTTGTTTTTACTAGTTCATTGTTAATTTACTGCGTTTTGGGAACTGCTAATTTATAGTGTAGTGCAGTGAGGTAGTGAACTACCACCCTACAAGTAGGGTGGCTTCTCCAATCTAAGAGCAGTTGGAG
>CAYGJP010000088.1:0-8346 GCA_964350175.1 uncultured Candidatus Bathyarchaeia archaeon | reverse complement strand
CTCCTTTCGTGTCTTGTTATTTGTTTCGATTCGGAGATAACAGTTTCGGCTACTTAGCTAGGTCAAATCTTATATCTGCCACATGTTATAATCATAATATACTAAGGGAGGAAAAAGCGTGAAACTAGTAACCGTACTACTACCAGAAGCATACCTAGAAGGATTAGATGAACTTGTGCGAGCAAACATGTACCCCAGCAGAAGCTCCGTTATACGGTCATCAGTTAGGGATTTGTTAAAGAAGGAACTTTGGGAAAAAAGCGGAACACGCGGCAGATAAACCGCAAACCCGCCACACCTTTCTATTTTTAGCGCGTCATTTAGGCGACTTCGCAGAAGCGTTGAGTTTTTCAGCCGCAACCGCAGGATTCGCTGCCTGAACAATTTCTCGACCCACTATGAGGTAACGCGCGCCTGCTTCCAGCGCTGTTGCTGCACCGCCACCTTGCGTGCCGACGCCTGGCGAGTAGATGGGCACGTTTTCGCCTAGAACTTGGTGGATTTCACGGATTTTCTCAGGCACCGTAGCACCAACAACGACGCCGTCTGCGCCGTACTTTAGCGCTTTGCGTGCAAAAGCGAGGTACTGTTTAGTTTCAGCCTGCGTGTCAGGGTCGATTATGGTTTGTCCGTAGCCTTCAGCTGCGCCTTTGTGGCTCATGTACGTGAGCAATATGACGCCGCGCTGCTGTTTTTGGGCGACGTTGAAGATGGGTTGTAAGCCTTCTTCCCAGCCTATGAACGGATTCGCAATTAACGCATCAAACCCCGCAGCAAAGTAGTATTCGGTGATGGTTTGGTTGGTGGCGCCTATGTCGTTGACTTTGCCGTCCATAATGGCGAGTAACCCTGCTTTGTGGGCTTGGTTGATTAGGGTTTGGATGCCGCCAAAAGTGCCCAGTGGCAAGGTGAGGTGGTGGTTGATTTTGACGGCACAAATGTGTGGACTCACCTCTTCAAGGATTTGCTGTGCCTTTGCCAAGAGGTTTTCGCGGTCTTGCTGGTTCTGGAATGGAAAATCCAATGCCAAAATGATGCTGGATTGTTTTTTGCGGGAGACCTCTTCCATTTGTGCCTTGAAAGTCACGGGTTTGCACCTGTGGGATTATTTCGGCTTAGGAGGCATTAACCTTTGCTGTTGCGTATGACACTTGGCTCCAATTCGGGAGGAAGCGTTAGAGTTTTATAGGTAATCGGTGAAGTGGAACGTGCAAGGGTTACTCATGTCTGTGTCGCCTAGTATCCGTGAGGTTTTGGCTCGAAGAATCGCAGGTGAAGTAATCCTGTCTAGCAAGCCAGGCGCGACCATGCGTAAGTGGCGTGAGCTTTTTGCGGTTTCTCAGATAACGCTTAGCGAGAAGATGGCGCTTTCCGCGAGCGTCATAAGTGATTATGAAAGTGGCAGACGGAAAAGCCCAGGCTCCAAGTTCATCCGCAAATTCGTGCTGGCGTTGTTGCAGATTGACGAGGAGAAGGGCAGCCGCTTTATCCGTGAATTCGCCAAGTTGACGAGTTCGCCCAGCATGGCGATTGTGGATTTGCGTGAGTTTCCCATACCGGTGCGGGTGGAGTATTTGTGTAAAGCCATAAACGGTGAAGTCGTCGCAGGGGCGGAGAAGTACGTGAAAGAAGTTCTCGGCTACACCGTTGTAGACGCTAGGAAGGCGGTTGAAGCTTTGAGCGGGCAGGAGTATGCGCAGTTGTTTGGTGCCTCTACGGAGCGGGCTTTGGTTTTCACGAACGTGGAGAACCCCAGCTTAGCCATGATGATTGTGCGGGTCAGCAGCCTCAAACCCCGCGTGGTCGTGTTCCACAAGACAAAACCTGACGAAGCCGCGATCCAACTGGCAGAGTACGAGCAGATACCGCTTATCTATAGTGAGGCGCCCAGTGTTGAGCAGTTGGTGAAGTCGCTGCGAAAACTCTACCGCATAGCCCTAAGAATAAAACTGGGCAGACGCGTGAAGCCCCCACCAAAAATAAGCGCCTAACCAACTTAATTTTCTTTGTTATCAGTTATCGTTTGCTGATTTTAATGTGTAATTAAGAAAAATTCAGCGATGGTAGAATTTGAAGAAAGGAAAAAGATGTTGGTGGGAGGTTTAGACTAGTTTTTCCCATCTGTTGAAGAGTTCTAGAACGGTGTCGCCGTTGTGGTCCTTGAGGAATTCGCGGTGCTCTTTGTCTGCAACTGCGTTCTTCTGGAACTCCTGAATCCACTGTGCCTTCTCTGCTAGGAAGATGATGCCGTCAATGCCTGTTCGGGCTACGCGGGTAGCAACAGTCATAATCTGCCTTGCTGGCGCAACAGTTTCCCATGTTTCGTTTGGTCCGCGGACGTAGAAGTTCACGAACACTGGTTTCTTTAGCTTGCTCTTGAAAGCTCGGGCTAACATTTCCCAGTACCACGGGGTTGGATAAGCCTTGGAGAACATGGGAATAACAAAGTAGTCAGCGTACTCAGTTAGGGCTTCATAGTCGTAGCCGAAGCGTTCTTTGCCCAGCACTGGATCAGGCAGCAAATTCACGAACAGCGGTTTGTTGCCAACGACTTCCTTGACTTCTTTAAGGAAGGCGGTTACGGTTTTAGCTCTCCAGTCAACCCAGTTTAAGCCGCTCTGTCGCCATTGCTCCACACAGCGTGGGCAGGTGCAGTGGCCGTGTTCTGCGAAGTGTTGGCTGCTTATGCTTATGCCGGGGGTTGTTCTTGCGCATTCCTCGATGAGTTTAAGGTTGTACTCTCGGACTTCGGGGTTGGTCATGCAGAGAACGTCCCAGCGCAAATTGTATTTCTTGTTAGTTCTGAACGCTGGACCATCCTTAGAGACGGAAATCCACTCGGGGCGTTTGGCTGCTAATGCGTTGTCGCCAAAAACTGCGATGTTAGTGTACATTTTCGGGTTAGGTTTCCCCACAGTTCCGGATTCGGGTTTTATGCGGTAAAAGTTGTAATCCACGCCTTCAACTGGCTCTGGTTGATATAGGAAGACTCCGAATTTCAAAGTTTTCACCAATATGTGTTTTGTTTGTTGCTAACGAATTGGTTTCCGCAGGTTATTTAAGGTTTCCAGTTTTTTGTTTCAGAAAACGCATTTTCTAATAACCCAATTAAGACTTGTTTGAGGAAAGGCGGCAAATCCACCGCATCGTAATCATCCATCTTGGAGCGTGAGCATGAATTTTTGGACAACAACTCGGCAAAGTTTTTGCCCAACACGTTGACTTCGCCGAGGTGTTTTGGGATTAAGCCTTTTTTGAAGTCGTCGCTGATTTTTGCAGCGGCAAACACAGCTGAAGCAAACAGGGGCTCTTCAGCCAATTTTTTAGTCAAAACTTCACTGAGGGTTTTGGCGTCAGCGTTCAGGCTTTTGACTTTTGATAGCTCCAAAGCCAGTTTTTTAACTGATAAATGCCTCTCCGCCAGCCGCGTTGCAACAGAGCGTTGGGGCACAAACCCGCCAATCTTTGAGCGCATAACTGCTTCTTTTACAGCTTGCCGCGTGCAGTAGCCGACCAGTTGCCCCAGCTTTGAGGCGGGACCTCCATAAACAATTTCGGCGCCTCGACCTGTTTCCGCTACAACCATCGCATCTGTTATGGTGCCTGTGGCTTCAAACCCTGAGTATCGGCTGCGAACATCAAGTTCTCGCAGGGCAGCGGTTTTGGCTTCGGTTACCGTGATTAAGCTGCTGACCAAGCAAGCGTCATCGGGGTTCCCGTCAATAATTACGATGATGTTTATGGTGCCTTCGATTTTTTGGACGGTGATTTCTTCGCCTGCTGACTCGGCGTGGGTGCATCCTGCTGTGGCGACAACGCTGACGGCGACATCGTCATCGCGTTTGGAGACTAAAGCGAAGTCGGCTATGTTCGCGTAAGTTACCATGCCAATGAAGCTGTCGTTGAGCCCAAGTTTTTTGAAGGACTTCAAAATGAATGCGTGGGGGTCATCGTGGAGGTTGCGGTCGCCGTATTCGTCGGTGACTTGCGCGTTGATTATGACTTTGGTTTTCTTTGACCCGCCGCCGTTGTGGATGGCGGAGCTGACCGTGTTTAGCGCCGCATTTGAAACCACCGCGAGAACGTTTTCTTTAAGGGTTAACTTCACGCCGTCGCCGACAAGGTCAAACTGTTCCAATCAAGTCACCAGTTACGTTTCTGTGGTTTCTTTGCTGCGTGTTACTGTGATGGCTTTTGTGGGGCATAAATCTGCGCAGACTCCGCACCGAGTGCACGAAGCAGCATCGGCAACCACGGGTCTCTTATCTGTGCCAACATCTAAAATTCCAACTGGACAAACACCAACACAGATGAGCCCAGAACAAGGCGGACACTTAGCGTAATCAATTACAACAGGAGCCTTATGCTTGTCCATGAAGAGTCAACAATTAAATAAGCCCCACGAATATATTTGTTGCGCGCAAGGCGAAAAACCATGAAAATCGGACTCGTCACGTATGCCCCAGAAAAAGTTGAAGGCTACGACTTACACGTTTACTACTCCAAATCGGTCGACGGACAAGCTTGCCCCGCAGCAAAGGAGATGCAGAATGACGTTACTTGTTTTTGTGACGCGAAAGCCATCCGTGAAGACCCCAGCATAGTTGCGGTTTCAAAGAATGGTCCCGCATTGCGCAAGAACAGGAAGGCGAATTTGGCGTTTGATTACGTTTGCCCCACAAACCCGACCTACCAAGCCAAAGTCTTAGATTACGTGGAAAGTTTGGGCAAAGAGAAGATTCAAGGCGTAACTTTGAACCTGTACCATTTTCCAGAGCAGGAATTCTGCACCTGCCCACGATGCGTTGAGATGTGGCGCAAAAGCGGCTTAAACTGGACCGATTGGCGCGCCCAAGCCATAACCAGCTTCCTAAAAGAAGCAAAAACACGCGTCAAAGGCACCTTCGCCGTGGAAATGTTCCCTGACCCCTTGATGGCAAAGGAACGGTTCGGCATAGACTTTGACGCCATAGCCGACTTGGTGGATTACTTCCATGTGCCGCTTTCCGCCCGAGACTACACAACCAACTACTGGGTCGATTTGCTGACAAGGGATTTCCTGAAGATTCTCAAGAAGCCCGTGGTGGTGGAGCTGAGCGGGGAGATGCTCAACGACGAAAAATCCGCTGCCCTCCTAAAAATCGTCGCCTACCTAAGCCGACACGACCTCATGGGCGTATTGTTGCTGGTGCATGACTCCGAAAACGCAAAACAAATCGCACGCTACGCCGTAAACAACAACGAATACCGCGACTGGCTCAACAAAAACGAATTCACAACAATGAACCGCATAGTAGACAAATGGGCAAAACACTACAAAACCTGAGAGCCCCCTCAAAATGTGTTAGACTCCATAAGTTCCTTAGCTGGGAGATTTTCCTATCTGAAAGTGGGTAAACAGGGAATCGTGGAAAAATCACATCTGAAAAAGCATGGAGGCACCCCCGAAAGGGTGTTTCTCTTTTGGTTTGTGCGATTCCCAAAAGACGTTTGCTTCGTGGTATTTCAACGGAGAAGATTAAAAGCGCGCGTTATTAGCGCCCAAGTTTCGCAAGGTTTCCTACTTTTGTGTAAGCGTTATTTCAATTGTTGAAACCATCCGCGCTCTGCTTTCACCCTCCCTTGGCGGCATCTCCTCTGTTGCTATCGCGATTTTGCTTACTTTCAGGTCTTTTAGGAAGCGATGTCTCGTTATTTCAGCTGCATCAACAGCCGTAGTTATTGCTTTTCCTCGGGCCTTCAAAGTGATTTCTTTAGTATTGCTCGATGATAAGCCTGTAATAATCGCTAGAACATAATCCATAGGCATTTTATTTCCAACAAAAACAATTCCAGATTTTTCCGACATTTTCCATCACCATTTCATCATTGACCATAACTTGTAACGTTGCTAAATTCTGCTCTTTCTTAAACAACAGAACGCTACTGCTCTATACTACGCAAACTTCCTTATAAAGCGATTAGACAGCATGCGCATGGTGATATACCGAAAGGCAGCTTCTCGTTTGGCTTGTGTGTTACTCAGAAAACTTTTGCGTTGTTCCATTTTGATGAAATCCAGGCGTCAAAGAAAGAAGTCCCCAGACGCAGTAACGCCTACTTCTAACAACAAAACCCTCTGAAGCTTCCGCGTGCACTCGCGCTATAAGTAGCAAAGTTGTTGGAGTTGCGTTGACGATAAGCAACTAAACCACGGTTACAATTAGTAATGTTGCGGCAAGTTCCATCATCTCAATTGGTGAAGATGTCTGCACCAAAATCATATAAGCGCACTGAAACCTATCAGATGGGGGAATTGTTATTTGCGAGGGTAACAACTGGGATAACGAAATTCAAAAAGCAATGTCCCACCCAACAAACAGGAAAATCATTGAATATTTAGCTCAAGAAAATTTATCTTTTACACAACTGTTACACAGAATTAATGGTTCTTGTGAGCACGGCAAATTTGGTTATCACCTAAGAAGATTGGATGGATTCGTAGAACTTGAGCCCGCAACAAAAAAATACGGGCTCACCTACAGAGGTAAATTGCTTTTAGACATTATTCGTGAATTTCGACGCCTTGCTCTAAGAGGGCATCAACCGCTAAGGTATGCTGAACAATTGGCTACGGGAGACCATGCGGTTGGCTTGTTTAAAAGTGAATCTTTCAAACATGACATAGCGTTTCCGTTTCTTAAAACTGGCTTGTTAAGAGGATTTGCGGCGGTATATGCTGTCGCCGAAGAAAAACTGGACACCGAAGTTTTGGCACTCAAGAAGTACGGCGTAGACCTTGAAAGCCTACCTACGGGAGCGTTTACGTTGATGTCGAATTCTGAATGGTACATACAAAAGGGGAAAGCCCAACCTAAAACAATCATAGAGAATTATCTGATGCTGCTTGAGAAAAAGAAAAAGTCTGGATTCAAAGGGTTACAGGTTGCCGCACAAATGGGGGCTTTCATCGATGCGGGAAAAGAAAAAGAGTTGTTGCAGTATGAAAAATCGCTTGGCAGACAACTTGGTTTAGACGTTTGTGCACTATGCCTCTTTGATGAGAAAAGGTTTAAAGAAATGGGCGTTTCGCAGATTTTCAAAAGTCATGGTCACATAATCTCAGAAGAAATGTGCGGAGAGACGCCGCCTTTAGGAACATTAAAAAAATCGTGCACTCAGACCACTGTGTAGAACCTCTTTTTTGTCCAATCTATAACTGTTCATGCTAATTTCCAATAGTTACTACAAGTGATAGCTGCACATTCTGTGGGGGAAATCGAGCCATCAAGGTTTTCTCAAAAACATCATAAATTCTTAACACACCAGTAGACGCAAGGGATAGGAATGGGGAACCAACCGAGCATCAGCGAGGGAAGCCGAAAAATTCGGCTTTAGCGCAAGCGGTGGGTGTGCCCTTTAGGGTGGGAGACCTCTGAGCTGGTCGAGCGGAGCGCGACTGCGTCAATTTTTCGGCTTGGTTCCCCGCACAGTTTGGTAATCGTGTGAAACGCGCGATGCAGGCGATAGACGCCGCGCCTTAACTTGGGAAAGATTTTTTGAATCGTTTTTCATTTTGGTTGGTTTGATAAAAATTTATATGCAACTTGCACTACACAAAAAAGATTGGTTGTGACCCTTATGGGAGAAAAAACAATACAATCGATACCTGTTATGCCATTCGCCATGATGCTAGGTGTAATCTCGGCAGTAATAGGATTAATAATCGGAGTTTTCTACGCGTTAGCTTTCGGAGCAATATTATCTGCAATCCCTACTACTAGTGGAGTTGCCAATCTTGGCTGGCTAAGGGTTCTGTTTGGTGTGGGCGCAATAGTTATGATGCCAATTATGGGATTCATAGGAGGTTTGATACAGGGCGCATTAGTTGCGCTTCTTTACAACTTTCTCGCCCCGAGAATTGGCGGAATCAAGCTTCGCTTCAAAGAAGAGAGCTCAGTACCACCCCAGTCATAACTTCCCAACTTTTTTCTTCTGTCAACATCCGAGCCTTAACTTGAGATATACTTTTCACATCTAGAGAAAGTTCTAATGCTGTTTATTTACAAACTATTTTAATCGCTTGTAAATTTGTAGATTTCTTGGTAAGTTTGTGGATTGGTGAATTTGGGAGGGTTCTTAAGGGGGCGGTGTCTCTGATTTTTTATATCAGGGTTTGCTCGGGGTGAACTTTTGGTTCACTCAGTGGTTGATTCTATTTATAGGGGGGTATTAGTCAAAAACAGCAGCAGTGCTCCAGCGGTTTTTAGGCACACCTCTTACAACTGAGCATATGATTGCCACAACCAGACACAACCAGAACGCAACCCAAAACAGACCCCAACAACAAATTTCAGCAAACAAAAC
>CAYGJP010000087.1:4058-8385 GCA_964350175.1 uncultured Candidatus Bathyarchaeia archaeon | reverse complement strand
TAGGTACACACTATTACCACAAAATTTTTAAGTAGATGTGTTCAACAGGAATACAGGAAGGAGAAGACTTCAAATGAAACACAATAAACCAGTAAGACTCGTAGGCGGTTGGGCTTAAGTAATCCACCTTTTTTCTTATTTCTCTAAAACTGCGTTTTAGATATCCTCTAGAGTTGAGTCTACCCAGAATTTCAGCATTTCTTCACAGTTTTTAACCCCTTTAATTCGTTGTCTCGCTTCTTGTATTAGTCGTTTCATCTCGTCTTTCAAATCAACAGTTTCCTTCGAAGCCGACACTACATCAAGAATTTCATCCACGGTATCTTCCGCTATTTCTTCTCTAAGCAATTGAAGTATCTTATCTTTTTTTGAGGCATCTCTGAACGTGAGCAGAATGGGCAGTGGCAAGCATTCGCGTTCAGCCCTGTTTTTGAGCTCTTCAGGCTCAAACATGTCAATGAACTCGTCTCGAATCGTCATCAGCACCCCAAACGTCCTACCATAGTGCCCCAGCGCCTCCACCTCCGCCGCTGTTCCACCGCCGACAATGGCGCCTATTCTCGTAGATGCTTCTCCAGCCGCCACTTTACCCCGTATAATATCTAAATACGCTGGTCCTGACAAGTCAAGTCGCCCTCGAAAGCTTGCTTCCTCTGCTTCCGCGCCGCTGACCTCAAAAAAGGCTTGCTTGATTATTTTCAAAATTTCCTGCCTCTTGCTTTTCGGCAGCTCCTCACAGGCTTCATGCAGAACATATGTGCCTTTCAGCAGGAGTGCGTCGCCTGCAAGTATGGCGATGTCTTGGCCGAATTTGCCAAAAACAGTTGGTTTAGAACCTTTAGTTACTGACTGGTCTATAATGTCATCATGCACATCTGCGCCGCCCGCAAGCAACACAATTGCAGCGCTTAGCTGCGTTGTGGAATCAGGATTTCCGCCTACTGCTTCACATGCAAGCGAAACCAAAGCTGGATGCAGAACATCTTCCCAACTGTCCATAAAATACTGCAGCGCTTCTCGAAGAGGTTTAAACGCTACTTCCTCTTGCTTGACCGTTTCCCTTGCAAACTCCAAAGCTTCCTGTCCTCGCTCGCGGAAAATCGCTATGACTTTGGTCATCTGCTTCTCTTCAGACATCATTACCACGCAGGCTGTTTATGTCGTGTTTTGGTATTTGTCGTTTTAGGTTAAATCCTCTTTTTAATGTGGAAGCAAAACTCTTAATAGCTGACGGACAAATCAACAGTTCCATGAGCCGCCCAAAGCAAATTGAGGAGAAATGGCGCAGCCGATGGGAAACCAGCCGCGTTTTCGAAGCCGACCCTGACCCACAACGAAAGAAGCTTTTTGTAACTTTCCCGTACCCCTACATGAACGGTCCCCTACATGTGGGTCACGCGTTCACCGCCAGCCGCGTAGACGCTTACGCACGGTTCAAGCGGATGCAGGGCTTCAACGTGCTTTGGCCGTGGGCTTGGCACTGGACAGGGCAACCCCTGCTTGGCGCGAGCCAACGTATTGCTAAAGGTGACGAGGCGTATATTCGGGTGCTTCGAGAGATGGATGGCGTGCCCGAGGCGGAACTGCAAAAGTTCGTTGACCCCCTGTATATGGCTCAGTATTACACGAATGAGGGACGCATGGCTGCGAAGGGCATCGGTTTTAGTGTTGATTGGCGCCGTGAATTCACAACTGTGTGGCCGACTTACCAGAAGTTCATCGAGTGGCAGTACGCGAACCTCAAAGAGAAAGGCTACGTAACCAAAGGCACACATCCCGTGGTTTGGTGCCCCAAAGACAAAAGCCCCACAGGCGACCACGACCGTCAAATCGGCGAAGGCGTCACGCCTGAAACGTACACACTAATCAAGTACAAACTGGATGCGGAAACATTTTTGCCTGCCGCCACTTTCCGCCCTGAAACCATCTACGGCGTTACGAACATGTGGATTAACCCCGATGCCGATTACGTCGAAGCCATGGTTAATGGCGAAAAATGGGTAATCAGCCAAGAAGCCGCCGAGAAACTCAAAGAACAAAAGCGCACAGTCGAAGTTAAACGCGCATTCAAAGGCAAAGAACTCATCGGGAAAACCTTCGAAAACCCGCTCACTCATGCGCGGTTTCCGATTTTGCCCGGCTGGTTCGTGGACGCCAAACACGCCACAGGCGTAGTTTACAGCGTGCCTGCGCATGCGCCGTATGATTGGCTTGCGTTGAAGGATTTGCAGGAAAAACCTGAAGTGTTGAAGGATTTTGGCGTGGACGCGGAAATGGTGAAGGCGATTAAGCCGATTTCGCTGATTAAAGTTGAGGGCTACGGCGATTTCCCTGCTGTGGAGATTGTTGCGCAGATGGGCATCAAAGACCAGCATGACCCCAAAGCGGACGAAGCCACCAAAGCCCTGTACAAGAAAGAGTTTCACGGTGGTGTGCTCAAGGAGAACTGTGGAGTTTACGCTGGAAAAACCGTCAGAGAAGCAAAAGACGTGCTTATCGGCGACTTCAAAAAGGCAGGTGCTGCGGACAGTATGTACGATTTGCCTGAGTCTGTTGTGTGCCGCTGCATGACACCATGTGTTGTGAAGGTTCTTAGTGACCAGTGGTTCTTGAATTACTCGGACGCTGAGTGGAAAGCCAAGGCGAAAGCGGTTGTGGAGCAGATGCGGATTTACCCTGACACTGCCAAGTCATGGTTCTTCACGGTGATTGACTGGCTAAGAGAGTGGGCATGTGCGCGGACAACGGGTTTTGGAACGCCGTTGCCGTGGGGTAAAGGCTGGATAATCGAAACGCTTAGCGACAGCACAGTTTACATGGCGTTTTACACGGTCAACAAGCACATTCAACAGCACAAAGTCAAGCCTGAATCGTTGACTCGCGAAGTTTTTGACTACATTTTCCTCGGCAAAGGTGAACCTGCTGAACTTAGCACGAACGCTGACTTAGACATCGAACTGCTAAAGGCCATGCGGGAAGAATTCCTGTACTGGTACCCCCTGGACCTGCGCAACTCCGCCAAAGAGCTGGTGCCTAACCATTTGTCGTTCTGCATTTTCCACCATGCCGCCCTGTTTCCGCCTGAACACTGGCCCCGCGCCATAGGCGTGAACGGCATGCTCATGGTTGAAGGCAAGCAGATGCACAAGTCCAAAGGCAACTTCATCACCATGAAAGGCGCAGTTGAAAAGTACGGCGCCGACGCCACACGTTGCGGGTTGCTGTTGGGGGCTGAGGGTATGGATGACCCTGACTGGAGAGCTGACAACGTTGGTGATGTTCAGGGGAAGCTTGAGGGGTTGCTTGGCTTTGCAGGCGAGGCGCTGTCAAAAGCGAAGAACGATGAGGACACTGCGCTGGAACGATGGTTAATGAGTAAAATGCAGCAGCGCATCAGCGAAGTTACAGCGGCTCTTGACGAGTTAAAAACCCGAACGGCTCTGCAGACAGCGCTGTTTGAAACGTGGAATGACCTGCGCTGGTACATACAGCGGAAGGGCAAAGCAGACACGGCAGCGTTAGGCAAAGCAGTGAAGATTTGGCTTAGGCTTTTGGCGCCTTTCGCACCTTACACTTGTGAGGAGCTGTGGAGCCAAACAGGCGAGGCGGGCTTCATTAGCGTTGCAAAGTGGCCAAAATTTGACGAAGGCAAAGTGGATGTGGCTGCTTTGGAGCAGGAAAACCTCGTAACGGACATAATTGCGGACACGTTCAACATCCTGAAAGCCACCAAAATCGCGCCTAAACGCGTGTGCTACTATGCAGCTGCATCGTGGAAATGGCAAGTATACCTAAAAATCCTCGAGAAGGCGGCAGCGGGCGAAGCGAAAATCAACGAGATAATGAAGGAAAGCGCTGCTGACCCAGCACTAAAGCCGCACATGAAAGAGGTTGCGGGTCTTGTTCCGCGAATGCTTAAGGCGCTAACAAAACTGTCCAGTGAACGAAAAGCTAACATGCTGAAAATCAAGGCAGTAGATGAGAAGGAAATCGTTGCGGGTGCGGCGGGTTTCTTGAAGGAGCGGTTCAACGCGGAAGTCTCAGTTTACAGCGAAGACGACAAGGAACTATATGACCCCAAGCAGCGTGCGCAGATGGCAATGCCCTACCAGCCAGCCATATTCATAGAATAAACCTTCCTTTTTCTTTGATTAAGATTATCCCGTCAACAAACGATAGACATAGAATAATAATTTTGACGGCTGGCTCAGATGCGGAACACAACCTCATGTTTGGTGCCTATTAGTGGTTGTATGCAGAAACGATAGAGGGGTTATTCCGTATTGGCGTTTTTTTCAGGTCAATAAATGTTGAAAAACAGAAAAGG
>CAYGJP010000087.1:0-3958 GCA_964350175.1 uncultured Candidatus Bathyarchaeia archaeon | reverse complement strand
GTTATTCCGTATTGGCGTTTTTTTCAGGTCAATAAATGTTGAAAAACAGAAAAGGTGCAGGGGGAAGGGGTAGGCTAAAACGTAGGGTGCCTACCAAGGGTCAAAAAATACGATATAGAACAATGAAAATTATTGTAAAAAAGAAACAAAAGAAAAGAAGAAAGAAGGGTTACTTCTTGTTGTTTAACTGCCTGCGCAGTTCTTCGTAGGTGGCTTTTATGTCGTCAACAGACGCGTCGTCTTCCAGAGTGGAAACATCGCCTATGGGCGCTCCAACCAACACGGCTTTGAGGATTCTGCGCATGATTTTGCCGCTGCGGGTCTTCGGCAGTTTGTTGACCATTACGATAGCGTCGGGTGTGGCAATTGGACCAATGGCTGTTCGGATGTGCTTCACGAGTTCAGCGCGTAACTCTTCGCTTGGCTGGAAACCGCTTCTTAGCGTGACGAAGGCTACGGGTACTTCGCCTTTCACTGCGTCTTCTTTGCCCATAACGGCTGCTTCGGAGACTGCTGGGTGTGAAACCAGTGCGCTTTCTAATTCGACGGTGCCGATGCGGTGGCCTGCAACTTTGAGGACTTCATCAGCTCTGCCTAAAAGCCAGTAGTAGCCATCTTGGTCTTTGACTGAGTAGTCGCCTGTGTAGTATATGTTAGCCCATCTTCCGAAGTATGTTTGCTTGAAGCGTTCAGGGTCTTTCCATATTGTTTGCAGCATGCCTGGCCAAGGTGATTTTATTACGAGGAAACCTTTGTTGCCTGCAGTTACTGGTTGACCTTTTTCGTCGTAGATGTCGGCGTTGATTGCGGGTAAGGGCATGGTTGCGGAGCCTGGTTTTAGTGGTGTTAGTTCTATTCCGGATAGCGGAGAAATCATGAATCCGCCTGTCTCGGTTTGCCACCAAGTATCAATTATGGCAAGTTTCTCTTTGCCTATGATTCGGTAGTACCATTTCCATGCTTCAGGGTTAATTGGTTCACCAACCGTGCCGAGTATCCTAAGAGTGCTGAGGTCGTGTTTGAGTGGCCATTCCTCGCCGAACTTCATGAACATCCTAACAGCTGTAGGTGTACCGTAAAGTATGGTGACGCCGTGTCTTTCGATGATGTCCCACCAGCGGTCTTGTGCTGGGTAGTCAGGTGTGCCTTCGAACAGAAGCGCAGTAACACCGACGCTCAATGGAGCATAAACGTTGTATGTGTGACCGGTGATCCAACCGATGTCAGCGACACACCAGTAGATGTCCTCGTCAGAGGGGTTAAACGCCCATTTAAGCGTCCAGTAAGCCCAAACTAAGTATCCGCCTGTGCCATGCTGCACACCTTTTGGCTTGCCTGTTGTGCCTGAAGTGTAAAGGATGAACAAGGGGTCAGTTGCTTGCATGTGTTCGGGTTCAACGTAGGCGCTTGCTCCTGCCTTGGTCAAAACGTCGTCATACCAGAAGTCGCGTCCTTCTTTCATCTGGATTGGTTGACCAGTGCGTTTCACAACTATGACTTTTTCCACGCTTGAAGTTGACATCAATGCGCGGTCTGCGTTGTCTTTGATGGCTACTGGTTTTCCTCGTCTGAAAGAACCGTCTGCGGTTACCAAGATTTTTGCGCCACAGTCGTTGATTCTGTCCGCCAAAGCTTCAGCGCTAAAGCCTGAAAAGACGACAGTGTGGATTCCGCCGATTCTTGCTGTTGCAAGCAAAGCTATGGGCAACTCAGGAATCACAGGCAGATAAACCGCAACGCGGTCGCCTTTTTTGAGACCAAACTCTTTGAAGATTTTCGCAAGTTTGTTTACTTCGCGGTAAAGCTGATAGTAAGTGTAAGTTTTAACTTCACCCATCTCGCCTTCCCAAATATATGCGAGTTTGTTCTTTCGGTGAGTCTTCACGTGCCTGTCCAAGGCGTTGTAGGAGATGTTGAGTTCTCCGCCATCGAACCACTTGTAAAATGGAGGATTTGAATCATCCAGCACTTTGTCGAATGGTTTGAACCAGTCGATGGCTTTGGCTTTTTCAGCCCAGAACTCTTGCGGATTTTTTATGGATTTTTCCCATTCTTGTTTCCGCTTCTCACCTGAAGAAATTTTTTCGTTACTTGGACTATACGTCTCGTTGAAAGGTAAGCTAGATTCGGACATTTTTTATCATCCATAGATTAGGTTTTGGAAAACTCTTACAGTCACAAGAATATTAAAGCTTTGTGCGTTTCTTTTGAAAGAATAAAAAAAGAGATAGGCGTTTTTACTTTACCGGACAAATAGGCAGCGCAGTTTTTGGTGAGCCGCATTCAGTAGTTTGCTGCGGGCGGGTGGTTTTCGGGTACGCTGTTTTCTTGAAAGCAAGCTTAAGTAGCGTTCTTCAATTCAGCCACAGTCAGTTGAGCTGGGTCTTGTTGTTGCCGCCGTTTTTAGTTGAGGGCATTTTTGCGTTTCTTGAACACTATGAACGCTGCGAAGCAAGCCAGTAATGCGAGGAGACCGCCAAACGCGTATTCAGGGACTACGAAAACACTGAGTGGGCTTACCATGATTGGCGTTCCAGTTAAGGCAGACGCTGGAATTGTACCGCTAATTGTGTGAGGTGCAATAAACTGTTGGTTAGAAGCAGGTACCCAATTGGTCCCATCCCAATAGGAAATAATGCTGCTTGCCGTGAAACTCGAATCTGAAAAGGAAACTACTACGTTAATGTCTGAACCTAAAGCAGCACCCGAAGTTGAAATAACCTGCACATCATAGAAGGCAGCTCCGCCAACTACGATAGTGCCTGTTCCTGAAGGTTGAACTGCACCAAAGTTTACAGAAGTGACAATTAAAGACGTACCACCCGTTAACGAAGACCCACTTATAGTTAAACTGACACCAGTCATTGCTGTATGATCCACTGCAACAGAACCACCACTCGATTCTACTGTCACAGTAGCACTTTCCGTGGGATATGTCCAAAGGTAGTTTGGACCACAACCAGCATAGCCATCATTACTTGGATAGAAATCCCTGATTTTATATAAATCGTAAGGATCTATCTTGTTAAGGTTGTATCCTCCCCTTTGTACTTCAAAGTGTAGATGAATCCATGTGGGTTGAGGGGTACCCACGGGATCAATTACGCCTGTAGCGCCTGCTCTGCCTATTACCTCGCCTCGCTTCACAGGTGTCCATGTGAAGTAATTTGCATCTCCTCTGGATTTAGAAATGATTCCGGTTGTGACGCTATCCAAATGGGCATATAACGTGAAATAGTTGTTTCCTGTACTATCTTTTTCTTTGTGTTGAATATAGACAAAATTGCCATATCCTCCACCAGATGATTGCATAGCCACACCATCCGCGGCTGCAACAACATCGAAGGATTGCCAAGTAGATGATTGAGCGATAGTTCCCTTTATGTAATCAATCCCTTTATGCGCATCGGGATTGGGATTATAAGTGTAAACCCAACCTTGCTGAATTTTGATGTTTGAATCCTTAAATGGTAGTGTAAGGAACTTCGGATTTTCTGAAGGACATCCAAGAAAATAATTCGCGAAAGGCTGCATCAACGGATAATTGTCTTTGTTGTCTCCGTTTATGCTGTAAGGTGTATCCCCTATTCCGTTTCCGTCGGCATCGTTTCCAGCGTAATCACTCCAATAGTTGCCCGTGTAATTGGTGTAGGTATTGCCGTTGAAGATGTAGGTTATTTTTTCTTGAGAATTCCAATTGTTTATTTTTATTGTCCAAAATGGGGATTTAGCATTATCTGGATTGTTTAAGTTGTTGAGGTAAAAAATATTTTCGTTATTCAGAACTTGGTGTCCGTAAACAGAGATTCCTTCAACATTGTTTGAAATGGTATTGTTAAATACGATGTTTCTGCCCGAATACTGACCGACGCCGATTCCTGCCCCATTATTTGAAGAAATGTTATTGTTGCTGAAAGTATTGACACCCGAATCTTGAAGACTAATTCCTCCATATTGG
>CAYGJP010000086.1:0-8453 GCA_964350175.1 uncultured Candidatus Bathyarchaeia archaeon | reverse complement strand
CGTAGTTTTGTCTCTAAATGATTTTTTAATATGTTAGGGGTGAAAAATCTGCCACTTGATAGGGACCCTACGTTTTTGCCTACCCCTTCCCCTCTACGCGTTTTCCAGCTGCTTGACCTACCCCGTATAGGTTTCTGCATACAATTACTAATAGGCGCCAAATGTGAAAATTATACACGCAACTTACTCAACTAACTAAAAGACAGCGCTATTGCAGGGAAGTATGGTTTGATGTGGGCAACTGCGGCTTTGTCTACCTTTAAAGCAGCAAGTGGTCCAAGAGGACTTTAACTCCGATGGCTATTAGGATGAGTCCACCTGCAATTTTGATTTTATTTCCAAAGAGGCTTCCTATGGCGCAGCCAAAAATGACGCCAACGTATGAAAGAGAGAACGTTACAATTCCAATCACGATTATTGGTAGTGCAATTGTTGTTTGGAGAAATGCAAAGCTTAAACCAACCATCAAAGCGTCGATGCTTGTGGCTATGGCTAATGTTAGAAGTGAAGAGATTTTGAGCGCATTATTTTCCACGTTGCCTTCTTTTTTGGTTGAGTCATAAATCATTTTTGAACCAATAAACGCTAAGAGACCAAACGCTATCCAATGGTCAATTCCAACAATTAGGTCTCTGAAGGTAAGCCCCACTGACCAGCCAATCAGAGGCATGAGCATTTGAAAGATTCCAAAAAACGACGCCATCACCAAGGCAGTTTTCCGCTTTTGCTGTGTTGTGGTTATGCCAGTTGCAATTGAAACGGCGAAAGCATCCATCGCTAAGCCAACAGCGATTAGGATTATTGTGGCGGCGTCCATTTTGAGCACTCTTGTGGTTAGCTTCTCCAAAAAGTGTATCCTATAATATAGGATTTGCCTTGTTTTTAACCGCGTTTATAGAAACTGAGGGCAGTTTTAACTGATGATTTTTGATTTTATCCTTGGCAGGATATCCTTCTGCATCTGAACGACGCCAAAAGTTGTCATCTGAAACTTGTCGTCAGATGTTTTGGCTACGACATCGTTTTTGACTAACTCTCCAAGACGTGTGCTTGTTATTTTGCCGCTTTTACCCAGCCTCATCTGCAATTCATCCTTAGAGAGCGCATCGCTACCTGCAAAGTTAAGCTTGCATCCGAGGTAGTTCGCCAGAAGCCACAGAGCCAGCGTCTCGTTATCGGTTAACTTATTTTTGGGCGCCAGCACGTTTGGGCCTTCAGGTGAAAACGCGATTAAACCTTCGCAGTCTTTCGCGATTTTCTGCACATCAACGCTAAGCCAAAGCTTACTGGCAACTTCAAAGGTGGGAATGAACTCGCTGAAGAACCTGCTCAGCAGAAGCCACGTTTCTTCTACGGTGCCCTGAAACGTCTTTTCAACGTTCTTGTATTTGACCTGCACTGTGATGTCGTCGGGTTTTTTGGTCAACTCATTTTTCCTCTGAGTTTTGATAAAACGTCGTCTTCAACCCATTTCTCGCCTTGAATGGTTAATTTGAACTCGGGTTTGGATGGGTCAGGCTTGAAAACTTGCCCCCGCTTCGTCATCTCGTTTAACCGCGCGGGAACCATGCTTTTGATGCCGCTTGACTCCAGAAGCTTCTGAATTTGTGCTGCCGTGTTCTTTCGGTCATCCGACGCGTACAAAACCAGCCCTACTGCTTCGTAGTGGGTAAGGTTCTCCCGAGTCACGATAACTGGACCTACCGTGGTGGGTTCAACAATGCCTTTCAACTGTGCGCCCGAAGGCACAAGCTTGTTCGTTACGAAGTCAGACATTTTCTCCACGAAGTTCTCTGGGATACTTTCAAGCATGTTCAAAATTTCCTGCGGCGTGTCGCCTTCGATTGTGACTTCGCCAAAAGATGTTTTTATATGTGCTTCAATACGTTTCATTCGTTTATTCTCCATTTGAGTTAGCCTTTCTCGTTTCAGCTAAAATGTAAACAAAACCTGCATTCGTATTCCACCATTTCACCAATCCCTTCTCGGCTAATGCTTCAAGAATTGATGGCAAAACGAGTCCGGGGTACTTGAGGTTGTTAAATTTCATGACTTCCTTCAACTCATCCATGGTTCGGGGACGCCATTTACCCCAGTCACTGTCTAGAGCTTTCAAAATGGCTTCCTCTGCGCTCTCTGTTGCCGCTATCTTCGGATAGCTTTGGACTTGTGCTTCAGAGGAGGCGTTGGTGGCTTCCGAGGTTTTCACGGTGATTGTTGCAATGGTTTTAGGCTTCACGCTTTCAAATGCTTTGTTAATGTTAGCTATGAGTGTGGGAATGCTCTTCAGGGTTTTCATAACTTCACTGTGGGTTCCACTAAGTTCCACTTCGTACTCGCCGATTTTGACGCGTATCGAGAAGCCTTCCGTTTTCTCTTCTACCAGTTTTTTCTGCAAGCTAATCCACGCTATACAACTATGCATTACCTTTTTAGGATTTGTGCTACAAAAATGTCAAAATAGAAAAAACATCAACTAAAAAGGAAGGTTTGTTTTTCAATTCAGTTTTTGCTTGACTAATTCGCTGACATCGTCGGGTTTTGCTTTGCCGCGAGCTTCCTTCATGACTAGTCCCATCATCATGCCGAAGGCGTTTTTCCCAAGTTTCTCAATTGTCTGCTTGTTTTCTGCAATGACGCGGTCAATGAGGACGGTTAACTCTTCTTTTGAGAGCAGTTTCAAACCTAACGCATCCACCGCATCACGCACTGCTTTGCCTTCAGTCTTTGATAGCCAAGCAAAAACGTCGGAAACTGCCTCCTTAGCAAGTTCACCTGAACCGATGCTTCTGAAAATCTCCCTGATTTGCTCGTCAGTTACGTTTTCAATCATGATGCCGTCGCGCTTCAGCGCCTTCAAACTTTCCGTCAAAAACACCGCAACAGTTGTGGCAGACACGCCGCTCTCTTTGACGACGTTTTCAAACAATGTGTTGTACTCTGAGTCAACAATTTGCTTAGCCAACTTCTCATTCAAACCATGTTCCTTCATTAGTCGCTGCATTTTCTTTTCCGCAGACTCAGGCAAATTCGCACGAACCCTCTCCACGAACTCACTTGTAATTAACGTTGGCGGAATGTCCGTTTCAGGATACATCCGTGCAGCGCCAGGTCTAGGACGCATGTACCGCGTGGTTCCATCTTCTTTTGCAGTGCGCGTTTCCGCAGGCACACCCGTTAAAATTTCTCGCGCCCGTTCCACAACCGCTTTCAAAGCATCTACCGTGTTCTCGGCGGTATCAGCCACAAAAACCACCGCATCCTCAGCACCAGCAGAAACTGCTTTCCTTAGCGCCTCGACTTCTTCGGTGGTTACGCCGTAGTTGGGCATCTCGTCAGTGTGGAATATGCCACCTACTCTGCCCCAGAACTTCGCTCGGTCAGACAATTCCGTGCCGACGCGGAAATTAGGCGCTAACTCACGCTTCAAGAAACCCGCAAACCCTGTGAGTTTTAGGGCTTTGACGACGTTTTTTCTGTCTAAGGCTTTCTTGATGACCTTGCATTTTGTGTCTTTGAATACGTCTGTGGCGTCGACGATGTCTTCTTTGATGTCTTCAGCTTTGACGCCTTTGCCGTTCAGTTCATCTTTTGCGGCTATAAGGTTTAGTTGACGTTGAACCTCGTACTCCACCACCGTAGAAATCAAGTCCAAAGCCTGAACGCCCTTAATCTCCACAAGTGCACCGTTTGGCAGTGACACGTTCAGGTCTTGACGTATGGTGCCTAAGCCCCGCATGACTTTGCCAGTGTCCCGTAGAATTCGTCCAATTGCCAAAGCCACTTCCTGAGCTTCCATCGGCGAGTAAATCACAGGTGCCGTAGCAACCTCGATAAGCGGAATGCCTAAGCGGTCTATGCGGTAGCGGATTATTTTTCCGTCAGCTTCGGCGCCAATTTTCCGCGCGGCATCCTCCTCCAAACTTGCCGCTTGAATGGGAATGACTTTGTCGCCGACTTTAATCCAGCCGTCCAAAGCGATTATGCAGGTTCGCTGGAACCCCGTGGTGTTGGAGCCATCTATGACTGTTTTTCGCATGACGTGAACCTCATCGACTTGCTGCAGGTTCATCATCAAAGACGCAGTCAACACGGTTTCCACAGCTTCCCTGTTTAGCGGGTGTGGGGGCTCCTCATCCATCTCGACGAGGCAGGCGGTTTCGCGGTTTGCTTCGTATAGAACTTTGACGCCTTTCTGGAACTCGAAGTACGCTGACGGGTCGATTTGTCCCAGTTCGCTTTGGGTGGGTCTGAGTCTGCGCAGAAAAACCATTTGCGGCTCATCCTTGAACAGCATGGGTGGGCAACTGCAGAAAAGCTTCGAGGCGGTGGCTAGTTGCTGGTGAATTTCTAAGCCGACTTTTAAGCCGACTTTTGCGTAGTCCACTGCTGCCATTTTAGGCGCCGCCCTCTTTGATTTGCGTCTCTTGCGGAAGTGTCCGCGGCGAAAATTCGCCTGCAACATTGGTTTTAAACAGCTTCTTTGCCTCTTCAACATCGCGGGTTTGTCCAAGCGTCCACATGAGCTTCACCAGCGCTGTTTCAGGGAACATATCATCGCAGGGAATCACACCAAGCGCGAGCAGGTCGCGCCCTGTGTCGTACACGTTCATGTTTACGCGTCCCCAAATGCACTGCGACGCCAACGCAACAATCACGCCTTGGCTGACCACGTTTTTTATGGCTCCGAAACATCGGGCGCTCACGTGTCCTAAGCCTGAGCCTTCCAGAAGGATGCCTTTCACGTCGCGTTCGGCGTACCAGTCAATCAATGAGGGGTCTAGGCCTGGATAAAACTTGACTAACGCGACTTTTTCGCTGAAATTAGGTTTCAAAACCAGCTGGGCTGCGGGGTCACGTTTCCTGTAATCGGTTGTTAGCATGGTTACTTCTTTGTTGTCGGCTGTCCTTGCGATGGGTAACCCATTTACGGGTTTGAAGGTGTCTCTTCGGCTGGTGTGGCATTTGCGTACTTTGGTTCCGCGGTTAAACGCGGTAGTCGTGTCCGCCACGGTTTCATGCATTGCAATGACCACTTCAGCGAATGGTCCATACGCTGCCGCTTTCACGGCTCCAATAAGGTTCGTGGCTGCGTCAGAGCTGGGGCGGTCAGAACTACGTTGCGCACCCACAACAACTACTGGAACGGGCAGGTTCTGCAACGCAAAACTAAGCGCCGCAGCAGTGTAAGCCATGGTGTCCGTGCCATGTGCGATGATTACGCCTTTTGCACCCTGCGCGATGTGCTCGGCAACGGTCTGCGCAATTTTTGTCCAATGCTTCTGCGTGATGTTCTCACTGTAGATGCTGAACAGAATTTCCGTATCCACCTGCGCAAGGTCCGCCAGTTCAGGGACAACACCGTACAAGTCGCTGGCGGAAATCGCGGAGCGGACAGCGCCAGTGCGGTAATCTACGCGGCTTGCGATGGTGCCACCAGTGCTCATGATCACAATTTTTGGCAGTTCCTCTCTCTGCGATGGAAGAGGAGGCGACGCGAAGCTGGGCTTGGCACCTTTGCCGATTTTCTCAATTGTCACGTTTGCTGCAAGGCGAACGCCGACGTTGTAGCCGCTCTTCAACTTGACAACTATGTGCTTGTTGTCGCCTGATTCTGAGCGCGGAATCAATATGCCCTCGTAGGTTTTGCTGTCTCCTGTAACACGGATTATGTCGCCTACTTCGCATCCCGCTTGTGTAAGCGCTTCCAATGCTTCGCCCTTGTAACCCAAATTTGCTTCATTTTGGCTCATTTTGTATTCCTCAGGTTTTTGGAAACGTAAACTCCATCGTGGATGTAACCAAACCGCATGTAATACTTCTTTGTGCCTAACGCACTTATAACTAAAAGCTTCTTTAAATCATACTCTTCTTTTGCTATGCGCTCTGCTTCGCTGAGTAAGATTGCACCGTAGCCTTTATGCTGCCACGCAGTGGCGGAATGCTTACCCACGGGCACCAGTGGACCGTAAACGTGAAGCTCCCGCACAATACCCGAAGGCACGGCAGTGATTTCTGGTCTGTGCGCTTTCGCAGATGGAACACGCAGGCGCAAGTAGCCGATTAACACATCATTTTCAGGGTCTTCAACGGAAAGAAACACTTCCCTGCCTTCGGAAGCCTCGTAAGTGGTGGACAAGATTTTGACTTTGCCCAAGTCAGGCTTCACCTGGCTAACCAAACTTCGGTGTCCAACTTCCCTGCATCGGATACACCTGCACCGCTCGCCTTGCTCTGCTAGTTTCTGGTGGACTATTTGGCGCAAGTTACCCTTGTTGACACCTGACGTTATCAACCGAGCGGGGATGTCACGCTGCACACGCATAACCCGAACCCAAGGCGGAATAATCTTTTTGACTTCGGCAATAAGTTCAGCGGCTTCCTCAGTAGAGTAAGGCTTGTAAGTGCCTTCGCGGTACCACTGGCTAACTTTTGTGCCATCGATGACGAGACACGGATAAATTTTAATCATATCAGGCTTAAACGCTGGGTCCGTGAACACGGTTTTGAAAGCGTCTAAATCCTTCTGGCGGTTTGAGCCAGGCATTCCAGGCATGAGGTGGTACACGATTTTTAACCCAGCATCCTTAGCGATACGTGTGGCTTCTGTAACATCGGCGACGGTGTGGGCGCGCTCGACTAAGCGGTAGATTTCGTCGTCGGGGTTCTGCACGCCCATTTCCACGCGGGTTACGCCCATGTTCAGCATGGCGTCGATGTGGGGTTGTTTTGCCCAGTCAGGTCGGGTTTCCACCGTGATGCCTACGTTGCGTGTTTTGCTGGTTTCGGCGTTGGCTTTGGCTTCTTCCAAACTCGCCGATTCTTTCTCCGTGATTGCGTCTAGGCAGCGTTGGATAAACCACGTTTGGTACTCTGGTGGTGTAGCTGGGAATGTTCCGCCCATTATGATTAGTTCTATTTTGTCCACGCGATGCCCAATAGCTGTGAGTTGGGTGATGCGGCTGCGAACCTGCAGGTACGGGTCATAGTTGTTTTGTCCTCCACGCATGGCGGCTGGTTCATGGCCTGTGTAGCTTTGGGGTGCACCACGGCTTGGTCCACCAGGGCAGTAAGCACACGGTTCAGGCTGCGGGCAAGGCTGCGGTTTGGTCATAACGGCAACGACGGTGACGCCTGAGAGGGTTCGGGTGTTTTTTCTGCGCAAAATCGGCAAAAGTACCCGTTTTTCTTTCGGTGCCAACGCGGCTATTATGTCGGCGTTTGACGGAACCTCGTGCAGGTGGTGCTTTGCTGCGATTTCAAGTTTGAGGCGGTGCACATCATCAGGGGTAGGTTTAGGTAAAAGCAGGAGGGCGATTATGATTTCTCGGGCTGCGCTGTCTTTATCCAAGAGGCGGATACCGCGTTAAAAGTTCACTTTACTGATACATAAACTACGCTAGCATAGAAGAAAAGTTTGTGCTTGAAAAGTATGGTGGTTTGGGCGTTTACATCCAGTTTTGGCCAGGCTTGCGTTGCAGAACTACACGTTTCTCGTAGTTTCGGCGAGTCCTGTTTTTTGGGCTTGCCTTTGTTCTTTCTTTCGCCTGGATTTTTGGGGTTTGCGCTCGGACTTTTCCAGCTTTGGATAGTGAACCGTGAGTTGGCATTATGTTCGACCTGTTTTCAGATAAAGAATAAATGTAACACTTAAACCTTTACCTATTACTTCGCATTAAAGCGCGGACGTGCAGGGGTCGCCGAGCATGGTCAAAGGCGTAGGCGTACGTTCTGTTTCAGGTTGCTTCCCATAAGTTGGCTGTCCTGAGACTTTTTTGAAATGCTCCTTTGTCCTTACCTGCAATTTTCACAAGCCCTTGCCGATGCAGCTCTTTTAGGTGTCGTCTCATCGTTGAAGCGTTAGTATTTAGCTCAAGCATTAGCTGAAGAACCGTTTTGGGTTCTGTTGCGAGTGACTGAAGAATCATTGTTCTTGTTTCGCCTTTCTCTCTAAGTCTCTTTCCTGATTGTCTGCTGGCGAGGTGACGGAATACCTTGTCTTTTACGGGATTTGGCAGTGGACATATTTGGTCGTATAACTCTTTTCGCTTAGACGCTTTTATCGAAAAGCCATAGTGGTGGTGATTTCTGTGTTTTTTCTTTTGGAAGGCGTTAGCGTACCCCAACGAGTCTGCAATTTTCCATAGATGTTCAGCTTCTCCTTTGTTTGTGTAAAAAATCGTTATACTTTGTGCGCCTATTCCTCCTTCATCCAACAAAGCTTGACCCAAGACGGCAACGGCTATTCTTTTATTTTTAAGCGCGTGCTTTAAAATCTTTGATTCTGCATCTTGCGCTGTGTCTGCTTGGCTCATTTTGCATCGCTTAAGGCATTTAACGGAACATCTAAATAAATTCTGTTTCACTACGCCAACATCAGCAAACACGGGCTTGAAAACGTGATTGCGCTGGCGGCAACGTATTTATCAGTAAGAGTTATTTTTGATTAAAGC
>CAYGJP010000085.1:0-8463 GCA_964350175.1 uncultured Candidatus Bathyarchaeia archaeon | reverse complement strand
TCTGTGCGGCCTGCATGACACCTTTTATTAAAAAATCGAAAGGACGTCTACAGACTTATTTTGTCTGGTCGTCTTCTTCTTTCCACTTTTTCACCGTGAGCATGTTTTCTCCCTGTTTGAAGCCAACGCGCACATGCATAGAGTCTTCAACTTTAAATGGGAACATGCTGTCTTCAGCTAAATCTACAGGTAGGTAAATCAGGTATCTGCCTTGTGAGTTTTTGAATAATCGGGCTTTTCCTTCATTAACCATCAAATTCACCATTTAGAGAGAGAGATGTTAAACGGGCCGTGCTTTTAAAACTTGCTTATCACCAATTTAAGTCAGGTTGTCACTTTGAGTTTTGCCTTCAGGTGACTTTACAGTTTTTGCCTCAGCCAAACGACGGTGCCTTCGAATAAACACCGCTACAGCAACCACGATAACAACCATGACCAAAGCAGCTATTAACGCGAAAGTAGGGATGCTGCTAAACACTCTCCCCGTCGCCACGGCTTGATTAGAAGAATCACCCGCAACCGTAGTTGAAGTACCTAAATACAAGATTTCTGCGTTGAACGTTCCCAGCGGAATCAAAGGAAAACTCACTGTTCCATCGTTAGCAGTAACTGTGTGAATCATGGTTCCGTTAGCAAACGTCACCGCAACCTGTGCACCACCTACTGGAAGGCCAAAGTAGTCCAAGGCAACAAGTTTCGCGTCAAAAACCCTGCAGAGAATTACCTCGTTAACGGGCGCAGTTGCAACATAGCTTGCTTGAGAGGTTGGCTTTACCTCCAAGTTCTGCCAGATGACGCTGTGAATCTGGAAGTGGGTTCCGATATCAAGCCAAACGGTGAAGGTTGGAGCGTCAACAATGGTGGAATCGCTGGTTTCTATTTGGAAGGAAGCAGGCGTGAAAGTTTTTGCGCCTTGGCTATCTTTGAACTGGAAGGCAACTGAGTGCTGAACCACCGACTGGAACGCTAATTCATGAGCCACATCAAAAGTGATGGCGGGAGTGGTGAAGTTACCCGTTTCTGCTCTTGTAACGTTTAAGGTTTCGCCGTCAAATGTGTAAGTGTATAGGCTTTGGCGTGTGTTTCCATTGGTTATGTTCCACACGTGAGGCGTGGTTGCGGTAAGTGTTGACCCCAAGTCAAAGTATGAATCGCCAGTGGGGGACTCCTGAGACAACACCACATTGTAGCCACCCGATAAACCCAAGCTGTATTGAGTTACTGACGATACGAGGATGCTTTCTGGTTTGGTCATTGCTACCTGAACAACAAAGGTTCCGTTTCCTGACCTGTTCAGCTTGGTTGCAGCGCCTTGACTTGTGATGTAGCTGACTGCGTTAACCCGTGACTGGTCAGATGTAAAGTTCCACGAATAGTCGTATGTGATGGTAACTGATGTTCCTGCATCGTACCATCCCCCGTCGCCTGCAATTGGCGAAGCACTGATTGATTCTATGGAGCCTGAGGGCGTGCTGAGCTGGAACTGAGTTGCAGTTGTGGCGGACACGGTTTGCGGAGATAACAGCGAGCCCACGTTGAGCACGGTAACCTGATTTGCAGTTGAAACCTGACTCACCACGCCGTTCACTGAATAAGCTGCCAGCCTTTCGCCTCTGCCTGCCGAACGGCTTCCAACACCGTTCAAAACAAGCTTCACCGATGTGCCCTCATCATACCAGTAGTTGTCTCCGTTGACGGGGGGCGACGTAATTGCAGCCAGTATCTTTGCAGCCGAAGAATCCAATGTTACTTGATACTGCTTCACTGAACTTACTTGAATCTGATGCGCAGCATTCATTAAAACGGAAATCACCACCGTTCCGGTGGTCGGCTGGACAGTTGTTGAAGCACCACCATCCACAGAGTACGAGATTATTCTCTGCCCCAAGCCTGACGCTCTACCCGAAACGCCTGAAACAGAAATTTGGGCTGTGGCACCGCTGTTGTACCACTGAGGACTTACCTGTGCCCCGGTGACCGTGAGCAGAAACTGACGAGTAAAGGTAATTTGTGAAGGCAACTGATTTGGTCCCGTGATGGCCCATGCCGCGGTCGGGGTTACCCATTGCTCTGAAGAACCACTTGAAATCGGGTTGATAACGGAAACTGTGGAGCCTCTTAAGGCCCATATGGTTTGCGAAGACTGCGCGAGCAGCAGACTAACTGATTGCGGAGATGCCTGCCCTGACGATTCTGAAGGCGCTGTAGTGTATGTTACTATGGGATTCTGTGGGTTTCCGCCGCCTACAATTGTGTAGCTTGCAGATTGGGCAAGAAGGTCATAGTAGTACAACGTCAAGTTAGTGCCCGAAACTGTTGAGGCGGCATTGCTGTTTGCGTTGAGAACCCATTTTTCTTGGGTTGTTGAGCCCGTTGAAGACCACGACACGAGTATGTGGGTGTTCGCGTCGGAAGTTAACGTTAGGGTCCCGTTCTGGGTTTGGGCAGTTAGTAATGCGTTGTTAAAGGTGTAGGTTACGGCGAACTGGTTAGTGGCGGAAAGCTGTGTTGACTGCCCAGCGGGCAACAGCTTTATGGTGGTGGTTTCGGTTCCAAGTGCTCCTATAGAGCCTGTGATAAACGTGGATGCGTTGCTGTACACGGTGGCGCCATGTGAAGAGAACTGTCGAAGCCTACTCGGGTCAGAACTGTACTGCACTAGAACATAGTCAGACCAGCTTCCACTCCAAGCCCGATTTGACGGGTTCCACTCGTCCATCCACATCCACGCAGACGACAAATTGAAGGCGCGATTGGTGTAGGTTACCGCAGTCATATCGCCATAGTATGGAAGCACGTGATACCACTCGGTCATGAGGCCGCTGAAAAAACCGTTTGAGTTTGAAGGGGCATTCGGCAGTCCGATGAAAGACGTGGAGCCTCTTGCGCTGTAGGATATGCTGGCGGATGCGTTTGTGTTCCAGTCTTTGGCGTACATGACAACGTTGGCACCGCTGAAATTTAAGCTGAGAAGAACCAAATCACCCGAATATACCGACCCAGAGAAGGGCAATATTCCTCCAGCACCGTTGGAAGGAAGAACCACTTCTCCAGCGGAGTTAAACACGTTATAGCTTAGGTAAAACCCGTTAACGTGACCCCCACTTGAGTACGGCCAATTATAGGATACGCCCACTTGGTACCAGTAACCAGCACTGGTTAACCCATTTAACAGATACGCAGGTCCAATGCCGTAATCATCGGTTAAAGCTAATGCAGTCACATTGTAAGCTAAACTGGAGAAGCTCTCGGTGAAGGTCAACCCCAGTTGCTCGTCATAATTCGCTACAGGGTCACCGGGAGCCAGCAGAGAGGGCAAATCCGAATTTGGCGCAGTAGGCAACACAGCATTGTGCATGAAAACTGAGCCGTCTTGCGCAGCCTCAGCAGGTACTGAATCCAGAAGACTGCCCATTAAGAGCACGGAACAGGACAAGATAATTACGAATATTAGGAAGCGAAAACTGACCAATGTATTTCCTCTTTTCACCTTACTCGTCTCCATTGTGTCTATAATAATTTTGCCCAAAATCCACTCAACCAACACAACTTCAAGAAACGCTCAGAAAGTTTTGGTGGACTGGCGAAATGAATAGGCATTTTGTGTATCTTACCAAATATCCTGAGTGAATTAATAATCCTATTTACTATGCATGGTAGGAAAATCTTTTAGGGTAGTACAGGCCCTATACTAAGTGAAGACAAGGCACATGCAGAACATAGTGAAAGTGACAAGAAGAGGGCAGACCACTATCCCAGCAGAGTTCAGAAAAAAACTGGGAATCAAAGAAGGCGACAAACTGTTGGTGGAAGTTAATGAAAAAGGACTTTGCTTCAGGCTGATCCTAAAACTTGAGGAGATGGCAGGTATAGATGCAAAGTACGGCACACCTGAAGAAATAAAGAAAGAAATCGACAAACTCAGAGAAGAGTATTAGCTTGAAAGAAGTTCTGGACACACGTTTCTTGGTTGAATACTTCTACGCTACCCGTGAAGAAACAAAAAAGAAAACCGTCACAAGACTGAAAGAACTCATCGCAAAAAACGAAGGCATACTCCCAACCATAGTCATCGCTGAAATCATTCAGGTCACCTGCGAGAAAAAAGGAAAAGACATTGCAGAAAGCCGCTACCAAGCCATAGTCCAAAGCGGACTGCAAATTCAAAGCCTAACCTCGCCAATCGCCAAACACGCGGGTCTCCTCAAAAGCAAATACAAGAACGTGCCCATAGGCGACTGCGTAATCGCCGCCACAGCCATCGCAAACCAAGCAAGAATACTCTCAGACGACCCACACTTTGACGACATAAAAGAAACAAAACGCACCTGGATTTAACCTCATCAAACAGTTTGTTAGTTTCTATTTGGTGGACGGCGCGGATTTTGAACCCGTGGGGGGCAAAGAAGTCTGGATTGGGCTTCTTTTGGCTGTATGCATTTATTCGTTATTGATCGTTTTGCCCTTCTGGAACCCTCTTTTAGCCGTGTGTTGGTTCGTTTGCGCGGGGAAGGTTTCAGCCTTTGTTTGACCAAATAGCTTCGCTTTGAGCTCCGATGCCATAACAGAGAACAGGTGGGAGGGTTCTGAAATTCTTTTTAATTGTGAGGCAAAACCTTAGAGCACACTCTGTCGAAATGAAAGATTACGAGACGGGGATTGGGCTTTAGGTTACTTGTAGTGATGATTTACGTAATCTTCTGATTAGCACCATGGGAGCCAAGAAGGGTTCTTGATGGTGGTAGCACTGCTATAAGTGAAATAATATACATAAAACGAAGCTGCCCCCTTAGAAAGAGCTGAATGATAGAAAAGTTTTCTTCAAAATTTGTCCATCCAAACTTTAATTATATTATGCTAATAGATCCTCAGAAGATTTCTCTCTTCTATCAGATTTACTCCACGTTTCGATATTAAGGACTTAATTGTCTTACGCGAAGCCTCATCAAGTTGCGCAATCACCCTCAGCTCAATAGAATCATCTGAAAATGAACCAACAGAATTAACGTAAAATCCATTGCAGACCAATGAAGGGCAAGAAGTGAGTATTTCATTGAGAATTATTGTTGCCTCCCTTTTATTCATGGGCAGCCCTCAAGAATTCAGTGGCTTATATTATGCAAGTTTTACTATAAATGATTTTTTAGAACTAATGATTAGCAAAACTATGGGTTGATTTTCTCACGATAATATCGCATTCCAGAACGCATCTGAAGAAGGCGTGTTTGTACTAAGAAAAAAAAGTTGTTTACGGTGTGTATTTGTTTAGGGTCAGGTAAATATTTTGTATGAATTTTTATGCGCTAATCTCTAACAAATCATTCATGTTTTTAATCGCTCTCTGTTTCAAATCTGAAATCCATAAGGGGTTGAAATAGTTCTGCATGAAAACTGACGCTGAAATCCGTCCTTGTAGAAAAATCAATTTTGGGTTGCCTAAGATGCTTAACCGAGTAACTCGCGAACAACTCACGCAAATCAGAGAAACGCTGAGGTAGCACTAACCGCTGCAACCTCATCTTAATCATATCCTGTGCTGGATTTAACCCGTTTGCTTGTACAGAATGTATCAACTCAGCGGGAATGAACCTCATTAATGCCTTCTTGCAAAAGTATTTTCAGCTTCGCTTTATTGTATATTCGCTTCAGCCTTTGAACGCCCTTTCCAGTGTAATGTTTAGCTAAAACTGATCTTGGTGCTCTGCCTTGGAAAATGTCGATGTATCTATCTGGAATCAAGCGTTCACCCATCTCGGTAGCAAACCAAATTCTTAGAATCTGAGGAGTGATCTTTACTTTTGCAGCTTTAGAAGCGTTATTCCAAATTTTGCGCCATTGGCGGTCACTGATGTAAAACAGCCGAGGGTCATTATCTTTTCTGCTTTGCAGGTATTTGATTAGGTATGGCTCAGTGTCTTCGCTGTAAAATGTGATTCCGCTTCTTTTCTTGCGGGTGAAGTGTTTTGGGATTACACATTTAGTTTTGAGGTTAACGTGTTGCTTTTGAACAGCCAAGATTTCACATTTTCTAAGCCCTGATGTGGCAGTGAAAAGGTAGATCGATCTTGAGCAGTCATCCTCTAAAGCTTCAAACCCCTTCCTTAGTTGCTTCTTGGTTGGCGTATCTATTAATCTTCCAAATTCATCCACTGGAGCCATTTTAAAAGTTGACAGAAGCTCTTTGTTTCCAAGAAAATCCCTAACAAACCGTCTAAGATCCGTGATCTGGCTGTTGTATGTTTTAGGTTTTTTGCTAAGATAGCCACTCAGGTACTGCCTAACCGAATTGTAATCAGTGTTTCCTTTTGACTGCATTAAGAACCGCGTGATGTTACCAACGGATTCCCTTATGGTTGTATCCTCTAACCTCAGATTCACTTTGAGAAACTGTTTGTACTCGGGTAGTAAATGGTAGTAATTTTTGGGTAGTAAAGAAACCTGTTTTAGGTCTATTTTGCCAAAATTGGTGGACGGGGCGGGATTTGAACCCGCGACCTCCACGATGCCAACGTGGCGATCATGCCAGGCTGATCTACCCGCCCAAAAGCCTGGGCTTCTGAAGCTTTATCCCAGCTTCAGCCTATAAGCGTTTCTTTGTGCAAATGCCAAAAACCGTAAAGAAAGGAATTTGATGTAACTCTAGAGGCTTAATTGCAGACCTTTGTGTCTTGTTTTGTTGGATGGCGGGTTCGTTTTTCGCCGTCATATTTGGTGCCTATTAGTGATTCTATGCAGGAACGATAGAGGGGGTGTAGGTCAGGGCGTGTTTTTGGCAGAAAAACTGGGGTACGGGTCGGTTCCGTAGCATGTTGAAAAAAGCGTAGGGGGAAGGGGTAGGTCAAAACCATAGGGCCCCTATCAGAGGTCAAAAAACATACAACATACACTCTAAATATAAGGGGCTATAGCCTGCTCCTGAGCACTAGAGTGTTAATCGTGATTCTCACTTCACAAGTAATAAATCAGTTCTCCAACGACCTACATTACGATTAACAATGACCGACAACTCAGAGATTCCCTGCTCCGCCTGTTCATCGTGGAACCAGAAAGCAAAAACTTTCGCATGCAACCCCAACAGCTGCAACAAACTCTCTAAGTGGCTGATGGAACACGTTCAGGTTGGCTGCATGGACAACTTTGAAATGGAGAAACCGCAAGTCCAGTACATAGTTTAAACTTGCAAACTCATTTTTTAAACTAAAACTTCTATTGCTAAAAACAAGCACACAGAAAGTTTAGGAGTTAGCTTTGAACTTCACTGCGTAGAAGTCATAGCGTCCTTCGCCAAGACTACTTGTCCACCCAGCCATAACTAAGTTGTTATCTGTATCCTGAACTACAGCATACGCTTCCTCATAATTGCTTCTGCCCACCGTGCAACTCCACAAAATATTGCTTGTGAAGTCAACCGAGAACAGCCAAAAATCTCTCAAGCCATTACCAAACGAGAAAGTCACTCCGCC
The DNA here is from genome assembly GCA_964350175.1 of uncultured Candidatus Bathyarchaeia archaeon. Lineage (GTDB taxonomy): Archaea > Thermoproteota > Bathyarchaeia > Bathyarchaeales > Bathycorpusculaceae > JADGNF01. The sequence goes on along the minus strand of CAYGJP010000085.1, from coordinate 1,000 downwards.
AACAGCGTAACTGCCATCAGGCAAAAGTAAGATGCACGTTGGCGCGTCAAAACCGGTACCACCCAACGTCCTGTCCCACACCAAGTCACCAGCCAGATCAATCTTTACAATCCAAGCGTCACTGTCACCTGAACCCTGCGAACGAGTATCCCCCGCGATTACGCATCCGTTAAGTGCAGGAGCAACCGCGTAAGCTTTGTCACTTTCTGCTCCACCGTAAGTTCTACTCCACAACAGCGTCCCTGCGGCATCAATTTTAAGCACAAGAAAATCGTAGTCGCCGTTTCCGATAGAGTTCGTATAACCTGCAACCATGTAACAGCCATCCTGCGTCAACGCGACTCCTCTGCCAGCAGAATCCTTTGAATCACCATATACTTTGTTCCAAACAACTTTGCCGTCAAAGCTTATTTTGACCAGCCAAACTTGGCTGTTTCCGCTGCCTGAAGGTTCAGTTAACCCGACAAGCAAAAAACCATCTTGCGCTCTGGTTGCCGAAAACAGTTTGTTTATGCCGCTGCTTGCTTCCAATGTGACGTTCCACAGTGCGTTGCCGTCTTTGTCAATTTTCATTACATACCCATTCGTGCCGCCTGAGGATAGGAAAATGTTTCCCACTAGCAAAAAGCCATCATCTAAACCTGTGACATAGCGGAATTCGCTGCCAAAACCTTCATTGAACGTTCTGTTCCATACTGCGTTGCCGTTTTGGTTTAGGCGCAGAATCCACGCCGAAGTTTCGCCCTGTCCGAACGAGGTTGATGAACCAACGAGGATGTAGTCGTTTTCTGCGTTTGCCGCATAGAAGCACCTGTCGTCGCCTGTTCCACCGTAATTTCTCTCCCAAATGAGGTCTGCGTCTTTAGCAGCTTGGAAAGACCCCGAATTGCCAGTCAGGTTAACACCTAAAATGGAAACCGTGAGGACAGTTATCAACAGAAAAAGCGAAAGAAGGATAAGTATGTGTTTTTTTTGCTGCATCATAATGGCTGTTGTCCTC